>NZ_JBQDLQ010000115.1:0-9448 GCF_052095695.1 Halomonas sp. | reverse complement strand
CGTATGGTTCGCACACATTCGCGTCCGGTCTGTATAGGCCAGAAGCAGAAGTGGTTTTTACTTAAAATTCGTTGCCAGGAAAGCCAAATATGTATGACGGCTACCCCAACGCCCGAGTTTGATGGTTGGCGCTGGGTCAGCTATTGGTATCCGCTAGGGCAAGTGGTGCCTTTTAAACGAGAGGTCTATCGGCGTGCGCTGCGGGAGCTGTCTCCCCGCGTTCAGCGCCTGGCACAGGATGAAGAATGGGGCGACTGCTGGCTGCCACACTAGGGTGGCGCGAGTCTGCCAAGAAATTCCTCAGCGAGGCAAATAACAGTGAAAGGTAAAACGTCCATGCTTGAGGTGCTGCGCCGTGTTATTCAGGAAGTGAATAGCGCGCGTACCCTTGATGCCGCGCTGTCTACGATGGTACGCCGAATCCGTAAAGCGATGCAGACCGATGTGTGCTCCTTCTACCTTTATGATAAAGCGCTTGATTCACTTATATTGATGGAAACCATTGGCCTGCGCACTCAGGCAGTGGGGCATGTCGTATTGCCGTTAGGTGAAGGCCTGGTTGGCTTAGTGGCCAAGCGTAGCGAGCCGCTTAATCTTGAAGATGCCCAGACTCATCCGCAGTTTCGCTATTTTGAATCTACGGGCGAAGAGCGCTATTCAAGTTTCTTAGGCGTGCCGATCATTCACCAGCGTCATATGCTGGGCGTATTGGTCGTTCAGCAGGCTGAAAAGCGCAGCTATGATGATGAAGATGAAGCCTTTCTGGTCACGATGGCCGCCCAGTTGGCTGGCGTGCTGGTGCATGCCTTGGCAACCGGTAATCTAATGCGCCCGGCGCTTGCGGGTGGCCAGGCAGTGTTTAAAGGCGTTGCGGCATCGCCAGGCATGGCCATGGGTGAAGCGGTGGTCATTACTCCGCCAGCGGATCTGAACAGCGTGCCGGATCTCGTCCCTAGCGATCAGGATTACGAAGTTGCTCGCCTGAAAGAGGCCATTGGCAAAACCCGTAGCGAAATCCGCGCGGCGGCCGAACGCTTAGCAAGCCGCATATCGGTTCAAGAATTGGCGCTATTTGATGTTTATCAGCAGATGCTTGGCGAAGCGGCGCTAGCCGATGAAGTTGAAAAGCGTATTCGTGAAGGGCAGTGGGCGCCGGGTGCTCTGGCCGATGTAGTGCGTCGTCACGTGCAGTATTTAGAGCGAGTTGACGATAACTACCTGCGTGAGCGCGCGGCAGATATTCGTGATCTAGGGCGCCGCGTGCTTGCACATCTGCAGGAAGACACACCCTCTACGCCGGAAACCTATCCCGATAATGCCATTTTAGTGGGTGATGAAATTAGCGTCGCTATGCTGGGCGAAGTTCCTCGCGATAAGCTTAAAGGGCTGGTGTCAGTGCGTGGCTCCAGCACCTCTCATGTGGCAATTGTCGCCCGCGCGATGGGTATTCCCACCGTGCTAGGTATGGTGGATTTGCCGCTGCCGCGCCTAGGCGGAGCGCCCGTAGTGTTAGATGGCCATCGCGGCCGCTTGTTTGTGCGCCCAGCGCCCGAGCTGACCGCGCGCTACGCAAGCTTGATTGCTGAAGAGAAGGCGCTTAGCGAGTTTCTGGAGCATGAGCAGGATTTGCCCAGCGTAACGCCCGATGGTTATACCATGCCGCTCATGGTCAATACCGGGCTTGCGGTAGATGCTACCGCGCTGCTGAAAAGTCGCATAGGCGGCGTAGGCCTTTATCGTACCGAAGTGCCTTTTATGATTACCGAGCGCTTCCCCGGCGAAAAAGAACAGACTCGTCTTTACCGCGACCAGTTAGAAGGCTTTGCGCCGCTGCCAGTCGTTATGCGTACGCTGGATATCGGTGGCGATAAAGATTTGCCCTATTTCCCGATTGAAGAGGCTAACCCGTTTCTTGGCTGGCGCGGTATGCGCGTCACGCTGGATCACCCGGAAGTGCTGATGGTACAGCTGCGCGCCATGCTAAAAGCATCGGTGGATCTGGATAATCTCTACGTTCTGTTTCCGATGATCACCAACGTAGAAGAAGTAGATGAGGCGTTGCGCCTGCTGGACCGCGCTATTTTGGAGCTAGGCGAGGAAGGTATCAGCGTCATCCGGCCTCAGGTGGGAGTAATGATCGAAGTGCCTGCGACCATTTATCAAATGGATGCCCTGGCCAAGCGTATCGATTTCTTCTCCGTGGGTAGCAACGACCTTACTCAGTATTTGCTGGCGGTGGACCGCAATAATCCACGGGTATCCAGCCTTTACGATGCGCTGCATCCCGCGCTGCTGGGCGCCTTGCAGGAGCTTTCCCACGATGCTCAGCGGCTCAATAAGCCTATTTCGCTATGCGGTGAGTTGGCCGGTGACCCGGCCGGGGCGCTGTTGTTGATGGCGATGGGCTTTACTAGCCTTTCCATGAATGCGCCTAGCCTGCCTAAAGTGCGCGCAGCCATCCGCCGAGTGCCGATGACGGATGCCCAGCAGCTGCTCAAAGAAGTCATGACGTTGGATACGCCTGCCTTGGTGCATGCGCATCTTGAGAACCGTCTAGACGAGTGGCAACTATCGCATCTGATGCCGCCGCGAGACTAGAAAGGGCGTCATCACACGCCGCCGCTGCGTAGCGCTAGGGAGGTTTTACCTTCATTGCGCCCCAGCGGCCCAAAGCGCTGCTCAGTGATGTCGATATTGCCTTGGTCATCAAGCGTGAGCCACGACGTGGCGCGTGTGCCGTAGCGCTCGCCTACAATAAACGCAGCGGAGAGTTGGCGTTCTAGCGCAAGGCCTACCCCCGTATCGGGTAGTTCTTCGCTAGCGGCTTCTTGCGGGTTTTGCATCGCTTGTTGAACGCCGATGGACCAATCTTCCGAGGAGTTGTTTTCAAGTGCGCTTTTGAGTGCGCTGCGTACATGCAATAGCTTAGGCCACGGTGAGTTAAGGTTGGCATTGGATAAGCCGTGCACGCCAGGGGGCACTTCATTGAGCGTAAGGTGCTCTTGGCTACGATGCAGGAGCCAAAGGCGCTGCGGTGTTGCTACGAGCAAATTAAATCCCGCATAGCGTAAAGCATCGCCTTGGCTGAGCGCTGTTAGCCACACGTCAATATCATTACATTTCAGGGCATCCGCCACTAACTCACCTCGACTTGGCGCGCCGAGCGGTACGACGAGCTGAGGGTCACGGACATTGGTTAAAGCGGCCACTACGCCGCCTCGCCTGGCCGCCAGCCAAGAGCCGCCAGCCTCTAAATCGCGCCCGCCTGCAACGTCAGCGCTTGCTTCCCAGTAGCCAAGTGGTGCGGTGGGCCGCGCGTGGAACTCATCGCGATTGCCGATGAGATGTAGCGGCATGGAGGTGCTGGGTTGCCAAGCGAACGTAATTAAGCACATAGCGTAAACTCACAGATCAAAAAGTAAAAAGCGTTCAGTCAACGGCCTGCATGACAGTAGCGAAGTGTAGACGTACACTTAGGCCGGTATCATTATCACAGGCCGTATGGCCATCAGGAAGGCGAGATGACGCAACGCTATCAAAGGGAGCATTTTTGGGAAGCTATTATATGGCCGTTCCTTTGGCCACTGTTGTTTTTACAAGCAGCGCTAATGTTCCTGTGCCTCGCCGTAGCGTCGATGGTGTGGTGGATGTCGCCAAGCTATGTGTCATGGAGCACTATGCTCTGGCTGGCATTAGCAATGCTGATCGGCAGTAGTTTGAATGTCGGTGCTTTCCTGATGCTGATTAAAACCCGTGCACGGCGTAAAGATAGCCGCTTTATGCAAGAGCTTGCTGAGCTTGAGCGGCACAGTCAGGCGCTATTCGTCACGGCGTCACGTTCGCTGCCAGAGTGTCGGCGCGCGCCACTTAAGGCTGCCGACGAGTCTCAACTCCCGCTTCAGCGCTTAGCCAGCGTTAATGAAGTATTAGCCGAGATTGAACGCTGTATTGTCTGCTCACAAACCGCCAGTGCCGCCGCTCAACAGACACAGCAAGAGCATGAACATTCGCTATTGGACGATATTCAGCATCAGCAGCGCCAGTTGAAGCATCTAATGGCTGGACGTGAGCGGGCGCGCGAAGAATCGCGGTTAAAGTCTGGCTACTTAGCGCTGCTGCAGAATGAGACTGATAAGCTATTCGAGTATCTGAATACGACAGCTGAGCAGAATTTGACTAATGGCTGCCGACAGTGGGTGTTTGATGTGCGTGAGCGCCTTTCAGATATTCGGTCACTGCTCGCTAGTCTGGCGCTTCAAAATGCTGGCAACGATAAAAGTGGCCAGCAGGGTAATCAGCCTATGCTTGATACCGATGCGCCGCAGCGACATTTGCGCGTGCTAGTCGTCGATGATGGGCCGGTTAATTTGATGTTGGCGAGTCAAATACTGGAGGCCCGAGGGTTGCAGGTGGAAGGCGTAAGCAGTGGGGAAGTGGCGCTTGAGCGCCAGCAAAGCGCTATGTTTGATTTAGTATTTATGGATATTTTTATGCCTACGCTAGATGGGCTCGAAACGAGCCAGCTCTGGCGCGATTATGAGCGTACACATGAGTGCGGTAGAAGTGTGCTGGTAGCGCTAACGGCTAATGCCGACAATGCAGGGCGCGAAGCCTGCCTAGCAGCCGGTATGGATGACCTGCTAGCAAAGCCGTATCAGCCAGAAACACTGCTCAATATGATCGTGCACTGGTTTCCTGGCACGATAAACGTGGATGCTTCTACATGACCCCTGGCAGCCGGTTTTACTGGGGTAGCCGTGCGGCCCTGTCTGTTATATCAACGGCCCTCAATAATTGATCCTTTTAGTCAGCTTAGAGAGTGTAAATGATTAACTACCCGACGATTGACCCCGTGGCTATCTCCTTGGGCCCACTGCAAGTGCATTGGTATGGCTTGATGTACGTAGTGGGTTTTGTAGCGGCCTGGTGGCTTGGCTGCCGGCGCGCATCGCGCTTAGGTCTCAATAATGATGATATCGGCGACTTACTGTTCTATTGTGCGATAGGTGTCGTCGCGGGTGGGCGTTTGGGCTACGCGTTATTTTACGGATTGGGGCAGTGGTCAGCCGATCTTCTGTGGATTTTCCGCGTGTGGGATGGCGGGATGAGTTTTCACGGTGGGCTGCTCGGCGTATTGCTTGCGGCCTGGATATTCGCAAGACGAAAAAAATTGGCGTTTCTAACGCTGACAGACTTCATCGCGCCGCTAGTGCCGATTGGTTTAGGTGCGGGGCGTATCGGTAATTTTATTAATCATGAGCTGCCTGGGCGTTTAACGTCGCTGCCCTGGGGCATGCCATTTCCAGGTATGGGGCCTGAGCCGCGTCATCCCTCTGCGCTTTATGAGGCGATACTGGAAGGAGCGGTGCTCTTCGCGATTTTGTGGTGGGTTTCTGCCAAGCCAACCGCGCGCGGATTTATCTCAGGCATGTTTTTAGTCTGCTACGGCGTTTTCCGCTTTATGGTCGAGTTTGTTCGCCTGCCTGATGCCCATATTGGGTTTATTGCTTCCGATTGGGTCACGATGGGCATGTTGCTAACGTTGCCGATGATGGCATTAGGGCTATTGATCATCGCCTGGTCACGCTCCCAGCCAGTTGATGTTCAAATACCGAGTGCCAATAGATAAGTATTAGCTGGTTGAGTAAAGGCGAAGGGTTATCTTCACATTGCCCCTTATGGCCTCTCCACCTAAAATGAACCGCTATATCGCCTGTTAATTTGGAAATTCTGTGACTGCTATAACGCCCGCGCTAGAGCAACCCTATTTAGACTTGATGCAGACCGTTTTAGAGCACGGCGTTGACCGCCATGACCGCACCGGCGTAGGCACTCGCTCCGTGTTTGGCCATCAGATGCGCTTTGATTTGTCACGTGGCTTTCCGCTGCTGACGACTAAGAAGCTGCACCTACGCTCTATTATCCATGAGCTTCTGTGGTTCTTGAAAGGCGACACTAATATTGCTTACCTAAAAGATCACGGCGTGCGGATATGGGACGACTGGGCAGATGAAAACGGTGATCTGGGCCCCGTTTACGGCTATCAATGGCGTAGCTGGCCTGACCCTAAGGGCGGTAGCGTTGACCAAATCGCTAAAGTGTTAGCGCAAATTCGCACGACGCCCCAGTCGCGCAGGTTGATTGTGTCTGCCTGGAACCCCGCTCAAGTAGATGAAATGCAGCTGCCGCCGTGTCACTGCCTTTTCCAATTTTATGTGGCAAACGGAAAGCTGTCGTGCCAACTCTATCAGCGCAGCGCTGATATTTTCTTAGGTGTTCCGTTTAATATCGCCAGCTATGCACTGTTGCTAACGATGGTGGCTCAGGTGGCAGGCCTTCAGCCCGGTGAGTTTATTCATACGCTGGGCGACGCTCACCTGTACAGTAATCATATGGAACAGGCGCAAGCACAGCTGACCCGCACGCCGAAGGCAGCACCGCAGCTGGTGCTTAATCCAGAGATAAACGACTTGTTTGCGTTCCGATTTGAAGATATCCAAATTGACGCATACGAGGCACACCCTCACATCAAAGCGAAGGTGGCGGTATGAGCAATAACGTCGACCCATTAGTGCCGGTAGCTATGATTGTCGCTATGGCGCGAAATAGGGTAATTGGCGTAGAGGGTAAACTGCCCTGGTATTTGCCTGAAGATTTAAAGTTCTTCAAACGTATGACACAGGCAAAGCCGTTGGTGATGGGGCGCAAAACGTTTACATCGATTGGCAAAGCGCTGCCGAATCGGCTCAATGTTGTGGTAACACGTAATGCTGAGTTTGTTCACGAAGGCGTGCGTGTTTGTCATGATCTGCCAGCAGCACTTGTACTAGCCGACCAGCATGCCACCATTGAGGCAGCAGAAGAGATTATGGTGATGGGGGGCGGCGAGATTTATCGCCAGGCGTTACCCTTTGCTCAGAGGCTCTATATAACAGAAGTGGCTTGTGACGTAGAGGGTGATGTCACATTTCCGGAAATTGATGGCCGGGTGTGGCGCGAAGTGCAGCGCGTAGCGGGGCAGCCAGCGGAAGGGCAGCCACACTACGATTTCGTCGTCTACGAGCGCACCGCCGACTGATAAGGTCAAAGGAGAAGGCTATGGCCGCCAGCTTAATAACTATGCTAGATGATTTAGAACAGCGTCTTGAGAGCACCCAAGCTGAGCTACAGGCCCTGCGTCAGGAAAATCAGCGCTTAAAGCAGCTGGTAGACAACAATGCGCTACCGCAGGGCGAGCCAAGTGCGGCAACGTCCCAGAATTCTCCTGCAGCCGAAGCAGCCGCTGCCACTGAAGGCAGTGCAATAATTGAAGAAGCTGAAACTGAAGCTGAAGCTGAAGAAGTTGAAAATCCCACAGAAGCGTCATCAAATGATCCGTCTGAAGAGCGGGTAAGCAGTGAAGCCTCAGATGAAGCGCAAAAAAATGAATCATCGTCACCCCAGTCTGCCGCCGTAGCGCCGCAAGCACCTTCCCCACACGCGCTACTTAATGAATGGTACGAGCGCTACCCGAAAGCGTTCTTCAAAGGCCATACTAAGCCGCTGAAAGTAGGCATTCATCAAGATTTAGCTGAACGGGAAGCATGGCCGAGTAAACTTGTACGCAGAGCTTTGGCGAACTATGTTAATCTGCCGCGCTATATAAAAGCAGTCCGAGCAGGCGCTGAACGGGTTGATTTAGATGGGCAATCTGCGGGCAATGTGGATAAGCAAGCGGCACTGCATGCATCAGAAAAACGCGGTGAGCCACAAAAGAAAGCGCAATCTAAATCCACGCCGACAGTTGAAAAAAATCGCCAGAAGGCGGTTAAACAGCCTGATGTGGAAAAACACGAGCCCAGTAGCACGCTTAGTTTGGAGGACAAATTGTTAGGTCTGCAGCAGAAGTTTAAAGGCGGCTGAGACCGGGCGGCGGTGCAGGGGTTCCATAAAAAAGTGCAAATAGTAAAGAAACACTGTTTTTTTCTATTGCGTTCCCTGGAATCCCAGTATAGAGTTTGTTCTGCGAGCATTGGACTATAACAAGGCTTAGTTGAGGACATGCCGCATACCACCGGGAAAAACCGGCGGATGAGAAAAGAGCATGGCCCGCAAAAGCCACCTGCCGGCTTAATGAAGTCGAGCAGTAACGATCGAAACAGTATACGAGTTAAGGAACTTACATCATGAAAAAAACACTTTTAGCGACTGCTATCGTTGGTGCCTTGGGTGCCTCTGCTGCAGCACAAGCAGCAACTGTATATGACCAGGACGGTACTCGACTTGATATCTACGGCCGTATCGCCATGGGTATTGCTGGTGGTGGTCCTGAGTATAACGATGCCGGTCAGCGCATTGATGACGGTGTGGAGTTTGTAGATGTTTACTCACGCCTTGGGCTGCGCCTGAGCCACGAAGTTTCTCGTGACCTGACGGCTTTCGGTCGTCTTGAGTGGCGTTTCCGTGCTGATGAGTCTGGTAACCGCAACGGTAACGACTTCTCTGCATTTTCTGAGACTCGCCAAGCGTATTTAGGTCTACAGAGCGACCAGTTCGGTACTTTCCAAGCGGGTAACTTTGACAGCTTCTATAATCAGTTTGTTTCACAGCCATTTGACTGGCAGATCGATCGTGGCCTAGAGTTTGCTGGCCATCCAAAGCAGTCGCGTGGCGACTCTATCGGTTACTACACGCCTGACCTCCAAGGTTTTACTGCCTTCTTGCAGTTGAAACACTACAGTGAGCGCGGTCTGCTTGAAGCTAACCAGCCGGATGGCGTTGTACTCGATGGCCCAGGTGTTGTGTCTGGTGAAGGTTCAGTACTTGCACCACAAGGTGGTGTTCGCTACGCACAAGGCCCTGTGACTGTTGGTCTAGGCTTTGTTGAAGATGTGAAGCGTGGCGGCGGTAACGGCGAAATGCTGTATGGCCTGATCGGTTCTTACGATTTCACTGACCAGTTCTCTGCGCGTCTTGGTTATGAAACGCGTGACAACAACCGCGGCTACGATCTGCGTACTGCGAATGACGAAAATGGCTATGATAAAGTTGGCGTTGGTGCTACCTTCGTCACTGGCCCATGGGCGTTCTCAGGTGACTTCTACAACATTGAGCGCAAAGGCGAAGAGACAAGCAAATCTTGGTCATTGGGTAGTTATTACAACGTTTCTAGCAGCTTCGACGTATTCCTAGAAGTAGCTGATGCTGATGCATCTAACCGCATCAACAGCGACACCAATCTGGGTGACGTAGTTGGCGACCTGACTGACGAAGTATACTGGCTGACAGGCGCTCGTTACCACTTCTAAGCCTGGTTTAATCACCTTGCTTTAAGAAGGGTAACTGCCTAGCAGAACCAATAGAACCGGCCTCTTATGAGGCCGGTTTTTTTGTATATATGAAAGGCTGTAAAGTAGATGTTAGTGACACTTAAAGGCTGTAATATCTTCCCTATCTTAAAGTTATGATA
>NZ_JBQDLQ010000114.1:0-9448 GCF_052095695.1 Halomonas sp. | reverse complement strand
CGGCTACACCGAGCCGCTACTGCACGAGTGGCGTCAGGTGCATAAAGCGAAGTAAGATCGTTTTACGGTGTAATCAGCCTCGAGGCTCATACCTCGGGGCTTTTTTATAAAGGAAAACAATAATGACCGTAATGATTGCCGAGCAAATCGAACACTTTCTGGATGAAGTGTTTCCCCAGCGGATGGGCAAGATAGAGAGCGTGGGCGACATGACGGCTACCATGCGCTTGAAGATCGGCAACGAGCATCTACGCCCCGGCCCGCGGGTTTCCGGGCCTACCATGATGGGTTTTGCGGATGTGGCTATGTACGTGGCGATATTGGCGCAGATTGGCCCCGAACCCATGGCGGTGACCAGCGACTTAAACTGCCACTTCCTCCGCGCAGCGTCAGGTGATCATGACATTATCGCCCACGCCAAGCTGATCAAACTCGGCCGCCGCTTAGCGGTGGGCGAAGTACAGCTATTCTCAGCCAGCGACGAGACACGCCCCGTGGTGCATGTCACCGCCAGCTATGCGCTGCCTCAAAGACCTGATGACACTTCAGCGTGATTCACCCCGCGTCGGGCTACCAAGGTGCGGCGTCAGGGAGTTGGTCGATTATTCGATCAAGCGTCAGCGGGTACTCACGCACCCGAACACCAGTGGCATTATAAATAGCGTTGGCAATAGCCGCCGCCACGCCGCAGATGCCAAGCTCACCGACCCCCTTGGCTTTTAGGGGCGATGAAGCCGCATCCGTGGTATCCAGAAAAATAACCTCCTGCTCGGGGATATCGGCGTGAACCGCCACCTCGTAACTGGCAAGGTCGTGATTAACAAAGAAACCGCGCTCAAGGTCAACGGTTAGCCCCTCCGACAACGCAGCACCCACGCCCATCGTCATACCGCCAAGCACTTGGCTACGCGCGGTGATCGGATTTAGGATGCGGCCCGCATCACACACCGCGAGCATACGCCGAACACGCGTTTCGCCAGTATAGGCATGCACCCCAACCTCGATGAAATGCGCTCCAAAGGTGCCAATCTGCATGTCGTCTTTAAAGTCGCCAAAGTGGATCGTATCTTCGGCGACAAGCTCCTCACCATCTGCCACGTCGGCAAGCGCCAAATCAGTATCCCCGGCTAGTACGCGGCTGTTCTCAAAACGCGGCGTTTCAACTCCCAAGCGCTTGGCGATCTGCTCTTGAAGCGCCAAACAGGCGGCGTACACACCAGCGGTAGAACTAGTAGCGCCAAACTGCCCACCCGACCCAGAAGAGGTGGGATAGGCACTGTTGCCTAGCCGAATCTCAACGTCCTCCATGGCCATCCCCATCGTCTCGGCAGCAGTCTGAGCAAGAATGGTGTAGGAGCCGGTGCCGATATCGGTCATATCGGTCTCAACGATCAGCCGCCCGCTCTGCAAACGTACGCGTGCTCCCGAATCCAGCGTGGGCGCACCACGATAGGCCCCTGCCATACCGTGACCGATCAACCACTCTCCTTCGCGTTTCTCCGCTGGCGTGCGGTTACGCGCCTCCCAGCCGAAGGCTGCTGCGCCTTGGCGTAAACACTCAACATAATGACGATCGCTAAAGGGCTTCGAGGGATCTTCAGGGTCGACTTGGGTGTCGTTGAGTATCCTGAACTCGACGGGATCCATCCCCAGCTTCTGTGCCATTTCATCCATGGCAATTTCCAGCACGGCAAGCCCTGAGGCTTCACCAGGGGCGCGCATATCCGCTGACTCGGGAAGGTTCATATCGATAGGCTGATGAGCGACGCGACGACTCGCACCGGCATAAAACGTGCGGGTTTGATTGACCGGGTTCTCGCCGCTGCCACCGGGCAGAGTATGCGAAACCGCCGCATGATCGAAGGCGGTTATCTTGCCCTGGGCATCGGCAGCGATTCGCAGTCGCTGGATGGTGCCAGAGCGATGGGTGGCATTGTTGAACACCAGCGGGCGCGGCAAAGCCAGCTTGACCGGCCGCCCTGAGGCGCGTGAGCCGAGGGCGGCGAGTACTGCGTCAGCGCGCAGCCACAGTTTTCCGCCAAAGCCACCGCCCACGTAGGGGCTTTCGACGCGAATTGTGTCGGGGTCGATATTGAAGGAGGTCGCCAGCGCCTGTTTATTCATTTCGATCATCTGGTTCGACGTCCACACCGTCATCTGCCCGCCATCAGACCAGTCAACAATCGACGCGTGGGGTTCCATCATGGCGTGGCTTTGGGAAGCCGTGCGATAAATTTCATCCAGCGTGAAGGCCGCGGTTTGAAACGCGCCTTCAACGTTACCCACGTCTGACAGCGGTTCGCCGGTTTTATCAAGCTTTTCCCAGGCAGCCTCAAGATCGAAGACACCCTGCTCTTGTTGATAGCTGACGTCGATCATCTCTGCGGCAGCTCGCGCTTGCTCCAAGGTATCTGCTACGACTACCGCGATTGCCTGATGATAGTGCTCGATCGCATCTCCCCCGAACAGCCGGGCAACGTTATTTTCCGAGCGATCAAGCGGCTCAATCTCAAGCGTCGTTACCACTGATACAACGCCCGGGGCGGCCCGGGCAGCCGACGTATCCATATGGTTAATTCGCCCCTTGGCAATAGTCGCGCACAGGGGATAACCCACCAGTTGGTTTGCCACAACGTCATGACGCTCGTAAGCATAGGGCGCACGGCCCATCACCTTGAGAGTGCCGTCGATTCGCGCATGAGGTTTGCCGACAATACGGGCACGGTCAAACAGGTTATCTTCCGCTGATTGATTAAAGTCCATGGGTCACTCCTGAGCCAGCAGCGCGGCAAGCGTTCGCTCTGCCAGGGGAATCTTATAAGCGTTTTCTTGCGTCGGGTGGGCGCCGTCCAGTAATCGGCTCATGACCGCTGAAGCTCCCTGCGGCAGCGCCGCATCGGCTTCTTCACGGCGCCAAGGCTTCGGAGCCACACCACCAAGCGCGACACGACCGCTGCCATCCGGCGTTTGGATAAGCGCAACGGAGACCAGTGCAAAGGCGTAAGAGGCCCGGTCGCGCACCTTAAAATAGGCGTGGCGGCCTTCGACCGGCGCGGGCAGCTCGACGGCGGTAATCATTTCGCCCGCCTCCAGGGTGTTTTCGACCTCAGGCGTGTCACCGGGCAGCTGGTAAAACGCATCAAGCGGTTTGCGCCGCGTCTCCCCACTAGGCGTGACGGTTTCCACTTCGGCATCTAATACCCTGAGCGCAACGGCCATGTCCGAGGGATGCGTGGCAATACACGCTTCTGACGTACCGATAACGCCCAGCCCGCGTGACGTGGCACCTTCGCCGAGTGCCGCACAGCCAGCCCCAGGCGAACGCTTGTTGCAGGGCATGCCGGTGTCGTAAAAGTAGGGGCAGCGGGTGCGCTGGAGCAGATTACCGCCGGTAGTGGCTTTATTACGAAGCTGGCCCGATGCGCCCGAGACAAGGGCTAGGCTGAGCACCGCATAATCGCGACGAATTCGGTGGTCGGCGGCTAGCGCGCTGTTACTCACTAGTGCCCCTACGCGCAAACCGCCGTTGCTGGTCTCGGTAATAGCGTTGAGCCCAGTCCCCGTTACATCAATCAGGTGCAGCGGGGTTTCAATCTCGTGCTTCATTAAATCAAGCAGGTTGGTGCCACCGGCAATAAATTTGGCGCCAGGCACTTCGGCGGCACGGGCGGCCGCCTGGGCGGGATCAGACACACGTTCATAGGAGAAGGCTCTCATGCGCTCGCCTCCGCCACCTGTTTAATGGCTTTTAGAATATTGGCGTAAGCGCCACAGCGGCAAAGATTGCCCGACATGCGCTCGCGAATCTCGGCGTCGGTCATCTCAATAGGGGCGGTCAGCTCCTTCGTTACATGGCTGGGCAGATCCGCTCGAACTTCCTCTAGCACTGCCTTTGCCGAACAAATCTGGCCCGGCGTGCAGTAGCCGCACTGGAAGGCGTCATGATCGAGAAAAGCTTGCTGCATGGGATCAAGATGATCTGCTTCCCCTAATCCTTCGATGGTCGCCACGTCATCACCTTCATGCATCACCGCCAGCGTCAGGCAGGCGTTAATCCGTTCGCCATTCACCGACACCGTGCAGGCGCCGCACTGCCCGTGGTCGCAGCCCTTTTTGGTGCCGGTGAGTTTTAAATGTTCACGCAAGGCATCCAGCAGCGTCGTTCGGTTATCCAGTTCAAGCTGGTGCTTTGCTCCATTGACCACTAAAGAGACGTTCGAGCGCTCCGCGCCATTCTTCGCAGTTTCACGACGCCCTTCAGCGCTATTAGGTGGGTTCATAACTATGCGCCTTCCCTGCTCATTGCTGTCGTTTTATGAATGTCGTAACGACTTCAGCATAGTCATGATTGAGGAGAGCAACCCGGCTATTGGGTATAATGGTTTGAAAAAATCTATGGCACCCTCTGTACACGCTATTGCTACGCTAAGCTATACATTTTATACCCACGCTAAAAAAGCATGAGCGAGGCCTTACGTACGTCCACTTTCGTAAAAAAAGCGCCATCAGGTAACGAACCTTAGGCGCACAGCATCACGGCGCCAGCGTCATGAACGGCTCATCTTGCTGATCACTAAACGCATAGACGTTATAGGGTTCATCCTGAGGCCCCGGCATACCTGGCGTGCCAATGGGCATACCCGCCAAGCCAATTCCGTCAATATCAGGCTGTTGCTCAAACAGCGCCTGCACAGCCTCCATCGGTACGTGGCCTTCGATCCAATACTCGCCCATCTCGATGGTATGACACGACCCCAGGCCATAAGGCACACCCGCCTGCTGCTTGATATCGCCTAACTCTACGTCATCAATAATCGTTACTTCTACGCCGAGTTCTTCAAGATGGCGTGCATAAGCGTCACAGCAGCCACACTGAGGATTTTTATACAGAGTGGCCTCGTCAGGCAGTGCCGCATGGGCCGAGGTCGCCCCCAGAACCAGTGCGCCAGATAAAAATAGTGATGTCGTTAAACGGCTCATCAATACTCTCCTGATTAAGAGCGAATAAAAATGCTGGGGTATTAAATTTAAAGCTTACAACCTGTGTGTTGCCTCAAGGTCAAGATACGCCCCTGCTAGTGATGCATTTTGACGCTGATCATTTAAGTACGACATCAGAACGCTTCAATAATTGACTCTTACATTGTCAACGGTGGCGCCACTTAACACCTACTCAAATCTAACCACGGGGGCGCTGCGCTAGCAGGGCTACGACTCCCAGCGCCAGCCAACCGGCCATCAACAGTAGCCCGCCAATGGGTGTGACAACGCCAAGATTCAGTCCTGCCAGCGCCATCAGGTAGAGCGAGCCTGAAAAGCACGCCATGCCTAGCGCCCACAACGCCAACACCCAGCGTTGTCCGGCAAGTGGCTGCACTTGGCGCCATACCAGCACGATCATGACGGCAAGCGTGTGCCAGGCCTGATAGCGCACGCCGGTTTCAACCGCACTCACCATCGCTTCTGTGGTGTGCGCCGCCAGGCCATGGGCAGCATAGGCGCCTAGCATTACCATCATTGCGCCCGAGAGCGCCGCGATACACCACCACACTTTATCTATTCGTTGCACGCTACTCTCCTACGCCTATTGTGGTTTGCATCCATCGCGCTGATTGCACCTACGGCTTACCTTGCACGGCGCGAAACCGCTACAATAGAGAATGCCTTAGAGAACGAACTACCACGACGAATGAGACACGCCTATCTATGTCTATCCAGATACGTCTAAACGGTGAACCCCATACGCTGTCGACCGGCCTAACCGCCGCTGACTTAGTTGAACAGCTGGGCCTTAGCGGTCGTCGTATCGCCGTCGAAATTAACGAAGAGATCGTCCCCCGCAGCCAACACGCCGACACCCGCCTGGTTGATGGTGACCAAGTGGAAGTGGTTCACGCGATTGGCGGCGGCTAAAGGAAATACTATGACCCAACTAACTGATACACCGTTAACCATTGCTGGACGCGATTTTCACTCGCGCCTGCTGGTTGGCACAGGCAAGTACAAAGACTTTACCGAAACCGGCGCCGCCATTGCCCAAAGCGGCGCTGAAATCGTGACCTTTGCGGTGCGCCGTACTAATTTAGGCCAGGACGCCGATGCGCCCAACCTGTTAGACGTTATTTCCCCTGAGCGCTACACCCTGCTACCCAATACCGCCGGTTGCTACAACGCTAAAGATGCCGTTCGCACCTGCCGCTTGGCCCGCGAACTGCTCGACGGTCACAATCTGGTCAAGCTGGAAGTGCTCGGCGACGATCACACGCTTTATCCCAACGTGGTCGAGACGCTAAAAGCCGCTGAAACGCTGCTTGCCGATGGCTTTGACGTCATGGTGTACACCAGCGACGATCCTATTGTGGCACGCGAACTAGAAGCCATGGGCTGCTGCGCCATCATGCCGCTAGGCTCACTGATTGGCTCGGGTCACGGCATTCAGAATCCGCACAACGTGCGTTTGATCGTCGAACAGAGCAACGTACCGGTACTAGTGGATGCGGGCATTGGTACGGCGTCAGATGCAGCCATGGCGATGGAGTTAGGCTGTGATGGCGTGCTGCTCAATACCGCCATTGCCCACGCCCGCGACCCGCTACGCATGGCCAACGCCATGAAGCTGGCCGTGGAAGCAGGACGCGATGCGTTTCTAGCCGGCCGCATGCCGCGCCGCCAATCCGCCGATCCTTCTTCACCTTTCGCTGGCCGTATTAACGGTTAATTGATTCGAGACCCCATGACTGAACCCAACGATACCGTACCCGAGAGTCACACCGCGCCCGAAAGCAACGCCACCACAGGCCCGGAAGGTACGGATGCACCGCTGCACCGCCGCGGCATTAAAAGCTACGTGATCCGCGCGGGTCGTATGACCCAGGCCCAGAACCGTGGCTTAGAAGATATCTGGCCGCGTTTTGGCCTGACCATCGCCGACGGTCGTCAAGACCTGGACGCCCTGTTTGGCCGCAAGGCACCGCGGGTCGTAGAAATCGGCTTTGGCATGGGTAACTCGCTGATAGAACAGGCCGAGACTCATCCAGACACCGACTTTATCGGCATTGAAGTCCACGCCCCCGGTGTTGGCAAGCTGTTGGATGAAGTCGATAAACGCGGCCTGACCAATCTCCGCGTTTACCGGGAAGACGCCCTGGCGGTGCTGGAGCAGTGCCTGCCCGAAGGCTCGCTAACCACGCTGCAGCTGTTCTTCCCCGACCCTTGGCCGAAGAAGAAGCACCACAAACGGCGCATCGTGCAGCCTGCCTTTATTGAGCTGATCCGCACTCGCCTGATGCCCGGCGGCACCTTCCATATGGCCACCGACTGGGAAGCCTACGCGGAGTGGATGGCCGAGGTAATGGAAGCGGCCCCCGGTTATGCCAATACCGCCAGCGAGGAAACCGCCCCGTACGTGCCACGCCCGGCGTTCCGCCCGCTAACCAAGTTTGAAGCCCGCGGCGAAAAACTGGGTCACGGGGTTTGGGATTTGATCTATCGCCGGGAGGGGTGAATCTACGGGCTGTCCCCACCGCGCGATGGCCTAATCTTTATGCGCTATCTGAAATAGTGGGCTCCTACTCAAATTCAGTTAGCGCAAAGCTCTCGCCCTCCACCACCTTCG
Organism: Halomonas sp.; assembly: GCF_052095695.1. GTDB lineage: Bacteria > Pseudomonadota > Gammaproteobacteria > Pseudomonadales > Halomonadaceae > Vreelandella. The sequence goes on along the minus strand of NZ_JBQDLQ010000114.1, from coordinate 1,833 downwards.
CCTGCCAGGCATGTAGCGTCGGGTAGCGGTTTGGCCAATCAAAGGCTGGTAAGCGGAAGCTGATATACGCCAGCGCAACAGCAACGGTAATCGCCCCTAGGGTGCGCTGGGCACTGCCCGCTAGCACGCTGGGGTGGGCATTGAGTGTGATCAACGTGCGTTCGATCGCTTTTAAACGGCGCTGCCCCAACAGCGTCGTATCCACTTCATTACCAGCATGCTTACGGCCGATCACCACGTTGAAAGCGGCGTCCATCAAGCCCTGCCCCAACCCTGCCAGCGCCAGGGTTTCCGCTAATGTTTTACTAGGCATCAGAGACGGCCCTTCGCCCACTGCATCCAGATAATGAGCAATCAACAGCGACTCGGTGATGACGTCTCCTTCATCGGTTACCAGCGTTGGAATACGGCTAAGCGGCGTAATCTGTACAAGCTCGCTATCCGCCGCCCACGGGTCGCACCAGCAAAGCTCGGTGCGCTCGATCAACTGCTTTTCATAGAGACACACGCGCACAACGCGTGCATAGGGAGAAGAGGTATTTAAATAGAGCTGCATGGGGCGGTCTCCTGTTAAATCATATATTCGTCGCGCTGTTTTATTTTAGTGAAGTTAGTATTCCCATTTGATGCAAGCTATCGATTTCAGCGTATATCTCTTCGCAGAAGGATTCAGCCACATTACTTAACGGCTTGTGTTTAGATTTAAGTAAGGCAATTTCCCACTCAATGGTTGGCTCCATAGGCTTTGATACAACGGCTGTTCCCTGCAACAGCAGTTCTGCAATGGGATCAATCACTGCGACCCCAAGTCCGCGATCAACTAATGCGCACACCCCCCGCATATGGCGCATTTCAGCGGCAATATGCCGCTTTATATCCACTGTCTGCATAATGTAATCCACGCGGGCACGCAGAGGACTATCCGCCATCAGCTCTACGAATGTCTGGTTTTGTAAGCTAGTAAGCGCCACCACATCTTGCTTAGCAAGGGGGTGCGTACGATGCATGATGCACCTGGCAGAACAGCGTGCAAGACTACTAACCGTTGCTCCATAAGTGTCTGCTTCAAGCGTTATTCCCAGCGCCACATCACAGGTATTGTTATCGATCATTTTAAGCAGCTCTTGCAAACCTGCATCGATGACTCGAACGCCGACCTTGGGGTGATTTTGTTTAAAGCGCTTAATCACATCGAGTAAAAAGGTATCGCAAAAAATGGGCTGTGCAGCTACCACAACACTGCCCAATTGATTATTAGAAATAGCATCCGCGTCTTTTTGTGTATCTCGAATACTCGCCATCAGCCGTAAAACGGAGGCGTGATATAAAAAGGCTTCTGACGTTGGCGAAAGCTGATTACGGGTACGTTTGAATAACGCAAAACCTAACTCATCCTCTAACCCGATTAGTAGTCGGCTTACCATTGACTGGCTGATTCCTAATGTTTCTGCGGCAGCCTTCGTTGTACCGTGCTTCATAAAGGCGTCAAAAGCTTCAATTTCTTTTATTTTCATAAAGTTAAATTCTCTTTAGCAATTTTTAGCTAAGCCATCGACAGATTAAAAACAGTCTTTACAAACAACAGGCTTGCAACTTTGACCCACCACTAGAACAAAAACGAATACTAAATTGAATTGTTGCAACAAATTTCATACTTGTCTATGTTGAAAGTGCTGGATTCAATTAATGCTCGTTACTCAGCCCTTCAATAACAGCCATTAAGTAGCAGCCATTCAATAACAGCTATGCAACAACCATTGCGGAGACAAGTATGAAACTCACCTTTAGCTTAGCGGCAGCAACGCTTCTCGCTGCCTCCACTGCCTATGCTCA
>NZ_JBQDLQ010000113.1:0-9500 GCF_052095695.1 Halomonas sp. | reverse complement strand
CCAACACGCTCTGTCGAGCGACTGTCGCGCTTTACCCACTTTATTGACGGCGTACGTAAACGCATGGACCAAGGCGATGCGACTGCCGCCATTCGCGACATGCTGCGGGATATGGATTACGAAGCGTGGCTGTATCAAAACGCCAGCGCGCCCACCGTCGCCGAGCGGCGCATGGCCAACGTGTGGATTTTGATCGATCAGCTAGAGAAGTCGCTCAACCGCGACACTGAAGACGATACCGATGCTACTGAGACGGAAACCGACGGCATTGAAGCCGCGATTTCACGCCTGGTGCTGCGCGATATTTTAGAACAGCAGGCCGAAGAAGATGACTCTGATCGCGTGCAGCTACTGACGATGCACGCCTCGAAAGGATTGGAGTTTCCGCATGTTTATTTGCTGGGCCTGGAAGAAGATCTATTGCCTCATCGCAACGCCATTGAAGTGGGCACCGTTGAGGAGGAGCGACGACTAGCGTATGTCGGCATCACCCGGGCACGACGCACACTTACACTAACGCTTGCCCGCCAGCGCAAAGCCTACGGCGAGCTGATGGACTGCCAGCCAAGCCGCTTTTTAGAAGAGCTACCCGCCGAGGATTTAGAGTGGGAAGGCCGTGCGGATAAAGAAGATCCCGAAAAGAAGCAGGCGCGGGGTAAAGACGCGATTGCAGGGCTGCGCTCACTGCTTGGATAATAAAAATCATCCACAGGCCGATAGCCAAAACGCCCTGTGGATAAGCTAAAGCGTTATTTCAGTACTGCCGATGATTATTCTTCCGCAATCATGTAATCGACAAGCGCCATCACTTCTTCCTCAGAAAGATTAGGGCGGCCGCCTTTTGCTGGCATGGCGCCAATACCATTAATCGCACTGGCATATAATGCGTCAGTGCCTTTTGCCAAACGCGCTGTCCAGGCCGCTGAATCGCCCATCTTCGGTGCGCCCGCGATACCGTTAGCATGACACACGGCACAACCCGCACCGGAATAAAGCGCGGCAGTATCGATGGAGCTATTGGCATTGGCATCGGCTTCGCTGGCGACCGCCTCTTCTTCGACGTCTGCAACATCAGCAGCAGCTAGAAGAACAGCTGTTCCACACTCTTGGCCCTGTAAGCACAGTTTACCTACCGGCGCTAAACGCTTGGCCATCGCCTCACGCTCGTCTTCTTGAGCAAATGCACCTGTCGCGCCCGTAAGCACACAGAGAGCCACTAGACCGCTGATCATTCCTTTAACTATCACTCTCGTCCCCTTTTAAGTACGGTCTTTTAACGTTTATTTTTACCCCCTGAGGGCGTCTACATCAATACCGCCGAGGCGCCAAGACATGCGTATTGAACGAGTATAGCGGCAACACAAAGCGCAAGAAATGTAATAAAGCGTGCTAGGTTATCAACCTACAGACTATAACCTTTATCCTGACAATCAGGGCCTTTGTGCGCTATCTCTTTCGGTGCTAAGTGGCTGCGTTGATGTAGAGGAGTAACCATCCCGCCATGCGGATATTATTGGTAGAAGATGACCCCAGCTTGGCATCGGGCATTCGCTTGGCGTTAAAACCCGAGCATTTCACGGTGGACCACCTTAAGGACGGTGTCACTGCGCTGGCCGCGTTAAAAGAGGGTGAGCCTTTCGATGCCGTTATTCTTGATCTGGGCTTACCGCGAATGGATGGCATGCAGGTGTTGGAAGCGGTGAGGCGCCAGGGTAATCGTGTGCCAATTCTAGTGCTGACCGCTCGGGATGCCGTGGATGACCGCATCAATGGGTTAGATTCTGGCGCCGACGACTATTTAACCAAGCCGTTTGAAGTCGCCGAACTAAAGGCTCGCCTGCGCGCCCTATTGAGGCGCAGCAATGGTCAGGTTAATAGCGCCTTGGAGTGCCGTGGCATTCATCTTGACCCGCTAACCATGCGGGTCAGCTACCAGGGGCAGTTGGTAGTGCTATCGCGTCGCGAGCTAACCTTGCTGCAAGAGTTTATGACGCATCCTGGGCGGGTGTTCACGCGCGATACCTTAACGCGCCTTGTCTATGGCTGGAGCGAGGATGTGGAAAGCAATGCGATTGAAGTACATGTGCACCACCTGCGGCGAAAATTTTTTCCTCAGCTCATTCGCACACTGCGTGGCATTGGTTACGTAATGGATAAAACCGGCCAGGATGAACGCCCATGACCTCTATCCGACAACGCACCCTAGGGCTTGTGCTGCTGGTATTTGGTCTCAGCATGTTGGTGATTGGTTTTATCAGCTATCGCTATGCGGCTCACGAAGTTGAAGAACTTTATGATGCCAGCCTGGCCCAGAACGCACGCCTACTAGATGGACTACTGCAAACGCCGTTACCGGAAGAGTATCGCAGCGCGTTACTTAATAACTTGGATAACGCTTTGCAGCGTGCCAAGCACTGGGATAAACGCTTTGCAGGGCAGCGTTACGAAAGCAAATTAGCCTTTCAGCTATGGGAAGATGACCGTTTATTACTGCGCTCGGCCAATGCGCCTGACGCCAATCTTGCTGACCATCCTCCTGGTTTCACCAGCCTGCATATCGATGAGCATGAATGGCGCATTTATGTACTAGCAGTATCAAATTCTACTCAGCGAATAGTGGTCAGCGAACGTGAAGATGCCCGCGGGGAGCTCATTAGAGCCGTGGCGCTGCGTACACTGATGCCTGACTTAATCGGGCTGCCATTACTGACTGCTTTTTTATGGTGGTCCATCGGCTGGGGGTTAGCCCCGCTATCTCGCATGGCCGATCAAATTCGCAGCCGCGACCCGCACAATTTACAGCCACTAACGCTAAGCCCACTGCCTCGTGAGTTAAACACTATTGCTGGAGCACTCAACCGGCTTTTAAAACGAATTCGGCTGATGCGCATACGTGAAAAGCGCTTCATCGCCGATGCGGCTCATGAGCTGCGCACGCCATTAGCCGTGCTCGATTTACACGCGCAAAATGCGCTGACGGCCGATAACATTGAGGACCGTCAAGAAGCATTAAGCCACTTGCGCAGTGGCGTTGCGCGCTCAACGCGCTTAGTCACGCAGCTACTAACGCTCGCCCGCTTAGAGCCCGAAGAAGAAGCGCTGCCCGATTATCGCCATACGCATCTGCTACGTGAAGTTCGCGAGACTCTGGCTAAGCTGTCCCCATTGGCCACAGAGCGCGGTCAGCAGCTGTTATTAGAAGCGGATGAGCGCGCAGCTTGGCTAATGTCAGAAGAGCCGGGGGCAATTGAAACCTTGGTGCAAAACCTAGTCGGCAACGCCATTCAGCACTCTCCCAACCGAAGCGTGATCAGTATTACGCTGGCAGCAATGGCACGGGGGTTTCAGATAATAGTTGATGACCAAGGTCCCGGCATACCGTTAAGCGAACGCAAAAAAGTCATTGAACGCTTTCAACGTTCCGGCCCCAGTGCAGGTTCAGGGTTGGGCCTCTCTATTGTGGAGCGTTTAGTAACGCGCCATGGCGGTACGTTACAGCTTGAAGAGTCACCCAGCGCAGGGCTGCGCGTTATTATTAATCTGCCGCAGCCTACCGAAAATGAACTGCTGGAATGGCTCGCTACACAATAAAATTTATCAGTCTCTTAAGGTTGTGGTAAGAATTGAATGCAACTGTGGAACAACACGGTGAACCCGATATTTACGATTCACCTTTTCTCCACATGGAGCAGCCCTAATGAACCAAGTAACATATTCACCTAAGCCATTGGCCCAATTAAGCACCACACCAATATTGGCAATGCCTGCACCCAAGCGGCTATTACCCACTAGCCCTGCAATGACCGTGCTGACTGATTTTTCTCAGCTAATGCCTCAGTCCGTCGATGCAGACACCCCAATAGACGATACTCATCTAAAAATGCGCCACGGTGGCATACGTCTACTGTTCGTGATGGATAAACGCGCGCACTGTATTGGCGTTATCACCTCGAAAGAAGTGATTGGCTCTCGGCGGATTAATCTTGCCATGCAACAGCGCAATCTCAATCGCGAGGAAGTCACGGCTGAAATGATCATGACACCTTGGCAAAAGCTTAGCGCCATGCCCGTTTCACAGCTGGGTTCATTGACGATTGAAGACCTAGTACTATCGATGGAGAGCTTTACCGATCAGCATCTATTGATTACCGAGCTCAACGATAACCAAGAACTGAGAATTCGCGGCCTTATCTCAGCAAGCGATATACAAAACGCCGTGGGTAAAGACATTAACCCCGTCCCGATGGCAAAGAATTTTGCCGAAATTTGCCAAGTTATCACGGGCCATGATCTGTAAAAATTGATCTCGTTTGAAGCGTACCCCGTACTGCTTATTTCACTTTTTTACACGGGTTGTGCTGGGTTAAGTATGCTAAGTTGCTCTCATAAAAATGCCCCTCATTGAGTTATCAATGAGGGGCATTTTAGCTTTTCGGGCCCGTTTAATACGACTTAGGGCCATAATGGGCTCAGAACATCGAGGCATTAATCCATAGATGCGCCGCGATGCTGCCGATATAGCCTAGTAAAATGGCCGGCATCCAACGTAAGTGCCCGGCAAAGGTATAAATACCTCGCGCCTGGCCCATAAGCGCAACACCGGCCGCGGAACCCATCGATAGCAAACTACCCCCGACACCGGCTGTCAGCGTGATCAACAGCCAGTTGCCTTCCGACATATCTGGGGCCATAGAAAGCACCGCAAACATAACCGGTATGTTATCCACCACCGCCGAGATTAGCCCTAATACCACATTAGCCCATACCGGGTTCCAACTGCCGTAAAGCGTTTCGGAAAGCAGGCTGAGATAGCCCATAAAGCCCAAGCCACCTACGCACATAACCACGCCGTAAAAGAACAGTAGAGTGTCCCATTCGGAGCGCGCGATACGGCTGAAAATATCAAACGGAACCACGCTACCCAGCTGTTCCAGCTTCTTCCAATCACCCCGCCTAGAATAGCGCTCACGCTTGCGCTCAAGCGAGCGCGGCAGGCTGCGCCGCAGGTAATAGCCAAAGAACTGTAAAAGGCCCAGACCAAACATCATGCCCATGGCGGGCGGTAGGTGCAGAATAGAGTGGCACAGCACCGAAATCGCGACAGTAATCAAAAACAGCAAGATAATCCGCCGAGAGCCTCGCTTGAGCCAAACGTTCTCTTTTAACGCTGCGGGCTGACGATTCACAATAAAGAAATTCATGATGGCGGCAGGTACTAAAAAATTGACCAGCGCAGGAACTAACAGCGCGAAAAAGCCGCCAAACGGTACCTGACCTGCCTGCCACACCATCAGCGTAGTGATATCACCAAACGGACTAAAGGCACCGCCAGCATTAGAGGCAACCACCACATTTACACAGCAAAGGCTGATAAATTTATTATCGCCCTCGGCTACTTTCAGTACCACGGCGCACATCAACATTGCCGTGGTCATGTTGTTGGCAATGGCTGAAATACCAAACGCCATTACCCCGGTAATCCAGAATAAGCTGCGATAGCTGAACCCTTTGCGCACTAGCCAAGAACGCAGCGCATCAAAAATACGCCGCTCTTCCATGGCGTTGATATAGGTCATCGCGACCAGCAAAAACAAAAGCAGCTCGGTGTATTCAAGCAGCGTTTCACGGAAGGCGGTTTCCGCCTCTTCCGGCATACCCGCTTGAACATAGACCCAGGCGACTATCGCCCAAATAAGGCCTGCAGCGACTAGCACAGGCTTAGACTTGCGCATATGCAGTAACTCTTCACTCATCACCAACGCATAAGCAAGCACGAAGATCAGGACAGAAGAGATACCGGCAATCGAAGTCGTAAGATTAAGCGACCCAGCGGCAGCATAAGTAAGAGAAGGAAAGATCAGAAGAGTACAGGCGAGCAACAGCCAAGCGACCCGGCTAGCATAAAGCCGAGTTGCGAGGACGTTTGGTGATTTCATGGCGATATAATCCCAGCAGAGAGGAGAAAGACCGCCACGATAATAAGCACACTAACGAAATGCTGCAACGCAACGGCTGCGCACAACATGCGACATATTGCCGCATGTTGTAAAGCGTTTTTTATTCATCCATGAACATGTGGTCTCATAATAAAGTTGGTAACAAAACACCTCTGTATGCGTTATTTTACGATGTTAGATCACCTACCAGAATAAATAAAGTTGGTAACTTTCGTGGCATCTTACAGGAAATCAACCAATTTACGTTATAATAAAGTTGGTAACTTTCCGGAAAGAGCGATGTAAAGTTACTGAATTCAAGCGATAAGTGCGGCGCCCGCGGTATTGATGGCTGCTTAGTACTCACCCAGGAGCACCTTTGCCGGTGTTCGATAGCCAGGGCGCTTCCTTGGCCGATCATTCATTTTGTTATCAGCCTGTCGTACATTGGCATCCGTGGCCTGCTAAAAGTCCCCACCTTTCGGAAAAATACTGTCTTGTCAGGCCACTGGTGATACTCCATGGATCTTCTGCTCGTGGACTTTCACATTGTTTATCAGACGCCTGTCATCGAACGCCTCCTATCCGCGCCTCGACCATCGGCACAAGCCAGTCGGCACGCTGAGTGATGGTGAGGTGCGTCGTGTCGGGCAGGATCGCGAGCTGGGCATCCGGGATCATGTCTGCCATCGCCGCCAAGTGTTCAACCGGCGAAAAGTCGGTGTCGCCCAAGACCAGCAGTGTTGGCGTCATGATCCTGCCAAGTTCTGCATTGCTCCAACCCCAGCCGCTGTTCATAAAAGTTTGCATCGCTGTGAAGGTCAGCTCGAACTGCTCGGGACCGTCTGGATTGTTGGCAAAGCCTGCCTGCATCTTGGCGAAATCTTCTTCCGTTGGTAGCAATTCGAGTGCCTCTGGAGACGGTTCCGCCCCGGGAGTGCGGTTCAGCTCAGTGATCTCGGGACGCATGCCGTCGATGTTCTGGCTTGCGGAAATGGCAGTAAGCGTCGCGAGCCGCTCAGGTGTATGGACACCGAGTTCCAGCGCCAACATGCCGCCCATGGAAAAGCCGATGACATGAACCTGTTCCACATCCAGCGCATTGAGCACGGCGAGCGTGTCCTCACGCATGCTCTGAAGCGTGATTGCCGCGTCACGCCCGCCGGTCCGACCGTGACCCTGTTGGTCGATACCGATTACCGGGTACTGCTCAGCGAGCGGCGGTAACAGGTTGGAGAAATCACTGTGGAAGTTGCCCATGCCGCCGTGCAAGAGCAGGACGGGTGTTTCGCCCGACGCGAGATCACCATGGACTTCGTAATAGACGTCGAGGCCATTCATCTCGACCGTTTCGGCCATCGCGGTGAAGGGAAGGACAATGAGGGAAAGAGTGTGGGTGAGTTTCATGCCGTTTCTCTTGTGATGATCTTGGTGCGGCCAGGGTCGGCAAGCCGAAAGCGATGTGGCATCATTTGCGTCGATCACGGCATGGACATAATCAACCTTGGGTCGTCGAAAGCCCATAGCTACCCAAGCGCCAATGAGGCGCAATGGCATTCGGTGCTCATAATTAGACCGCCTCTGGTTTCAAATGAACCGTGCCGTGCCGCAGCGACATTGCAGGTCTATGCCCTTGTTCATCAAGCTACTCTAGGCTCGCTGTGTCAAACAGTGGTTCGAACCCTGCCCACATCATCCGCATTCCATCAAACGGCATGCCGGATACGTCCATATCTGGCATTTCGGCCTCCATCGCCTTGGCGGCGTCGCAGGTCGCGCGGTCGGGCCAGACCGCCCAGCTGAACACCGGAACCTCACCTTCTTCTGCCTTGGTGGCGCGGTAGAAATCGGTGACTTTTCCATGGGGCACATCGATGCCCCAAGCTTCGACCATGCCAATGGCCCCGCCCTTTTTAAACATCTTCCACCCCTCTTCGGCCATTTGGGTGTAGGGTTTCTTGTTGGCTGCGGGGACTGGTGTCAGGAACCCCTGATAATACCCCGCGCCGATATCGGTTCCGGCCTCGTAAATCGGAGAGAAGCCCCCATAAATCATTCGGCTGCCGTCAAAGGGCATCTCCGGCATTCGCTCCGTATCGCCGCTTTCTTCCATCTTTTGCCACATCGCGTCTGCCGTGGCCTTTTTGGGCCATTCGATCCATGAAAACACGATAGTTTCGCTGTCCTTGGCTCCCACAGCACCGTAAAAATCGGTGATTTTTCCATCGGGGACATCCACACCCCATATTTCGACCATCCGGACGGCACCGGCGGCTTTGAACATGGGCCAGGCAGTTGCGACGTGGTGGGCGTATTTGTCTTTGTTAGCCGTCGGCACCGCTGCCACAGCACCTGTGAAGTAAGTCATAGTCATCCTCCAAAGCAAAACTTGCGCGGGCGATTCGCGCTTGCAATGATACTCTGCCAATAATAGTATGAAAAAACAACTTAAGGTTTCTTTTTATGACTAATAAAGGTGGAAACCTACGCATTCGCTATGACGAAGGTTGCCTTGCCGCCCATGCGCTGAACCTAATCGGCGATCGTTGGGCGTTGCTTGCCGTGCGTGAGTTGATGTTCGCGCCCAAGAGATTTCAAATGATTCGCGGCGGTCTGCCGGGCATCACCGCCAGCGTGTTGACTAACCGTCTGACGCAGTTGACCGACGTCGGAGTGATCACCCACGACGACCGCTTCGGAATATATGCTCTGACAGAAGCTGGGCACGGCCTACGTCCCGTGCTCGAGTCGCTCTGTCGTTGGGCACTGTCGGTGCCGGGCCATGATCCATCGCGCTTTATCAGCCCGTCAGCCTTGATGATTTCGATGGGTGTCAATCTGGTGGTAGATTTTGCCAGAGGACAAAACCTCACCGCCGGGTTCGATTGTGGTCGCGAGGCATTTGAAATGCATTTGGCCGAGGGTACGTTGAACACCACCTCTGTACGCAGTCCCGACAGTCACTTCGTCTTGCATGGAACAGGCAACACGTTGGCCGCAGCGGTCTATGGCCCCGTGCCCCTTTCGGCGCTGTTATCCGACGGTTATGTCACGGCCACGGGCGACACCGAGGCAGCCGCATGGTTTACGTCTTTGTTCAGGCTCGCGCCGCAAGAGTGATCCACGAGAGTGATTCTTCAAAGTGACACCTATGCTCGTCTGTGGATCGCACAGGTAGATGAAGGTTTGCCAAGATTAATCTTCTGTAAGGAGTTAAGACCATGGCACAGAAAGTAATTATCTGGACATTAGATTGGGTGCCGATGCCCAATGGCCCCGCTGGATTTGTGCGTGATATGAGACTGAGATGGGCCTGCGAGGAAGCCGGGCTTTCGTATGACGTGCGGACTGTCCCGTTCGAAGAACCTGACCCCAATCATCTTGATCGTCAACCTTTCGGGCAGGTGCCTTTCCTGACAGACGGAAGGATCGAAATATTTGAAAGTGGCGCGGGCCTGCTGCATCTGGCGCGCAAGAGCGACATTCTGATACCGCACGATCCGGTCGGAATCGGAGCGACTGGGCGTCTCTGCCCACAGCCTTCACAAATGGGTTAAGGCCATT
>NZ_JBQDLQ010000112.1:0-9649 GCF_052095695.1 Halomonas sp. | reverse complement strand
AAGGTTGGATCAGCGATGCCGACGCTTTTATGGCGAGAGCGGAGCAAATGCACCAGGCCTATCATGCGGGGAAGCTAAAGCTTGAAGAGTATTTGGCCATGACCCTAGCACCGCTGCGAGGGCGCAGGGTGAAAGATGTGCAAAAAGAGGTCGAGCGCTTTGTGGCCACGCACCTACAACCGCGTATTTTTGAACAAGCCTGGGCCTGCCTTGAAGCGCACCGCCAGGCAGGCGATACCCTGGTACTGATTTCCGCCTCGTCGCGGCATCTGGTTGAGCCGATAGCGACCACGCTAGGCATTGAGCATGTGCTGGCGGTAGAACTAAGCGTGGAACACGGTATCAATGAAGACGCGCGCTATACCGGCGGCAGCGAGGGTATTTTTTCTTATCGTGGCGGTAAGGTGCTGCGCTTAAAACAGTGGTTGGCCGAGCAGCAGTTCACCCCTAGCCACACTACTTTCTACTCAGACTCCCGCAACGACCTCCCGCTGTTGCAGTACGTGGATTGCCCTGTAGCGGTCAATCCCGATCCAGTGCTCGCTGAGGTGGCTAGCGTTGAAGGTTGGCGGCGCTTAGACTGGCGGGCGCCCTCAAGCGCTTCGTCACCTAATGCTCTGCCAGGAAAATCGGCGCATGTCTGATGCCTACTATCTAAAGTTAACCGAACAGCTTCGTACCTTGATCGACCAAAATGCTGCCCTGTGGGAAGGCAAGCTTCCCGCAGAGCGGTCATTGGCCGAGCGTTTTGCCACCACTCGTGTGACCCTGCGCCAAGCGCTTTCACAGTTGGAAATGGAGGGCTTAATCCACCGCAGCAACCGGCGCGGCTGGTTTATTTCTCCTGCCCGTTTAGTTTACGACCCCACCCGTGACGCGGGCTTTAACGACTATGTACGTGCACAGGGGCGGCAGCCACGCACGGCAGTATTGAAGCTGGAAACCCGTGCCCATCTGCCTGCCGCGCGGGCACTGAATCTGCCGGATGACCAGCCGTTTCAGCATATTCGCCGCCGCCGCTACGTGGATGACCGCGCGGTGCTGGTGGAGTCGCTGTGGGTGGTGCCCGAGCGTGCCCCAGAGTTGCTAGATATCTATAGTGGGCAATCGCTTTGGGGGCTGTTGCGCGAGCGCTGGGGGCACTACCTGGCCAATCGCTCTATTCGCATGGTCTCAGAAGCGCTTTCGCCAATGGATGCCGAAGAGCTATTCGTTGCGCCCGGCACTGCCGGGTTAAATATTAACCGTGCCATTTTAGACGACCAGCAGCGCCCTATTGAGTTTGATGAAGAGCACTGGCTGCACGATTCGCTGTGTATCAGTGTGGAGCTATCCGGTCAGCGCTAGCGGAAACGACCTAGTCGTGGTCATCATCAGTTAAAAAAACGGTCAAACAAGCGTCATCGCAGTGTCATTTAAAGCCTGCAGACTTCTGGTCTATACCAATTAGCCAGGAGCCCACCATCATGATGTCACGCCGTTTATTCCCCTCCACCTTGCTTGCAGGTGCCGCAGCCGTTGCACTTGCTTCAAACGCCCAGGCCACTGAATTAACCGTGTATACCGCCGTTGAGTCAGATGACCTGCAAAAATACGCCGAACGCTTCAGCGCGGCGCACCCGGATATCGAGATTAACTGGGTGCGCGACTCCACCGGCGTGATTACCGCCCGCCTGCTGGCCGAGAAAGACAATCCCCAGGCTGACGTGATCTGGGGCCTGGCCGCTACCAGCCTGCTGGTGTTGGAAGAGGAGGGCATGCTGGAGCGCTACGCTCCCGCTGGCGTTGAGAATCTCGACCCCAAATTTGTCGATGTGGCCTATCGTGATGGTGAAGACCCGGCTTGGGTGGGTATGGACGCCTGGGTCGCTGCTATTTGCTACAACACCATTGAGGGCGAGCGCCAGGGCGTGCCGATGCCGACCTCTTGGGAAGATCTCACCCAGCCAGAGTTTGAAGGCCATGTGATTATGCCTAACCCCAACTCGTCGGGTACCGGCTACCTGGATGTGGCCAGCTGGCTGCAGCTATGGGAAGAGGATCAGGGCTGGGATTATATGGATCGCCTACATAACAACATTGCCCGTTACACTCATTCTGGCTCTGCTCCCTGCAGCCTGGCGGCCACCGGTGAAACCGTGGTGGGCGTGTCATTTGCTTTCCGCGGTGCGCGCTTGAAGTCCCAGGGTGCGCCTATTGAAGTTATCTTCCCTGAAGAAGGGCTGGGCTGGGATATGGAAGCCGCCGCTATTATGGCCGGTACCGACAAGCTGGAAGCCGCGCAAACGCTCATGGACTGGGCAATCTCCCGCGAGGCCAACGAACTGTATAACGAAGGCTATGCAGTGGTTGCCTACCCAGGTGTGGCACAGCCGATTGAAAACTACCCCTCCGATATTACTGATCGCATGATCGACGCCGACTTCCAGTGGGCTGCCGTCAATCGCGAGCGCGTGCTAGCCGAATGGCAGCGTCGCTACGATGGTAAAACCGAACAATAAGCCGCGATCAGTTGCCCCGGCCGGTTTGCCGGGGCTTGGAGAGGTTATGCACACGACAATGACATCGCTGCTGGCGGCCGACACACCAACGGTGATGACTCCCACTACTCCCCATTTAACCATTGAAGCAGTCACTAAGCGTTTTGGTAGTTTTACCGCGCTGGATGGTATTTCCCTAACCATAAACGAGGGCGAATTTGTCTGCTTTTTGGGCCCCTCCGGATGCGGCAAAACCACCCTGTTACGCACGATTGCAGGGCTGACCCAGCAAACGACGGGCACGCTTATTCAGCGTGACAAGGATATCTCCACGCTGCCCACCCAGGCGCGGGATTTCGGCATTGTGTTCCAGTCCTATGCGCTGTTTCCCAACCTCACGGTGTTCAACAACGTGGCCTATGGGTTGCGCAACCGGCGGGTAGAGCGGTCACGCATCCAAGCACGGGTGGGTGAGCTGCTCGCGCTGGTGAACTTGACGGGCAGCGAAAACAAGTACCCGGCGGCGCTTTCCGGCGGGCAGCAACAGCGCGTGGCGCTGGCGCGGGCATTGGCCACCGAGCCTGGCCTGCTGCTGCTGGACGAGCCGCTTTCGGCGTTGGACGCCCGGGTGCGGGGCCACCTGCGCAGCCAGATTAAAGCCCTGCAGGCGCGCCTCGGGGTGACCACCATCATGGTGACCCACGACCAGGAAGAAGCGCTGACCATGGCCGACCGCATCGTGGTGATGAACCACGGCGTGATCGAGCAAGTGGGTACCCCGGCGGAGATCTACCATCAGCCTGCCAGCGCCTTTGTGGCCTCGTTTATCGGCAGCATGAACTTCCTGGAAGTGACCGCTCAGGGCGATAACCAAGCGCTGCTGGGTACCATGCCCTGCGCCTGCCTATCGCATACCTTAAAAGTGGGTCAAGCCGCCCAACTGGCTATTCGGCCCGAAGCAGTGGCACTTAGCCGTCAAGCGGGAGCGCTGAACGGTGAGGTGATCGGCATCGAGTTTTTAGGTCCCTTTCAGAGGGTCACTTTGCGCCTAACGGACGTTGACCAAACGCTAATTGCCGATGTGCCTAGCCGCGATAGTACCGACTTAAACCTTTACCAGGGGCAGGTTCTAGGCATTCACCTGCCCGCCGAAGCCGCCCGTCTTTATCCCGCCGGGAGCAGCCAGCAATGATCGCCGAGAGCTTTGTAAAATCGGCGACCAAGCCGTCGCTAGAGTCGCTGATCCGCTTGTTGGCGTTACTCGCTGGCGTTGCATTGCTGGTGGTGGGGCTGCTGTTCCCACTCGTGACCATGCTGATCAAGAGCCTGCAAGACCGCGCCGGCGACTTTATCGGCCTGGCTAACTTCGCGCACTATTTTCAAACCCCGGCGCTGGTCAATTCGATTGCCAACTCGTTGCGGGTGGCGTTGATGACCACCGGTGTGGTGGTCGGATTAGCGTTTCTATGCGCCTACGGGATTACCCGTACCTGCATGCCGGGCAAGCGGCTGTTTCGCATGTTGGCGATTCTGCCCATTTTGGCGCCATCGCTGCTGCCCGCGATTAGCCTGGTCTATCTGTTTGGCAATCAGGGATTTCTGCGCGATTTACTGGCCGGCCAATCGGTTTATGGACCCATCGGCATTGTCATGGGCATGAGTTTCTGGATATTTCCCCACGCGCTAATGCTGCTGACCACCGCGCTGACCAACAGCGACGCGCGGCTCTACGAAGCGGCTGAAGCGCTGGGAACCCCTAAGTGGCGTACATTTTTGACTATTACCTTGCCCGGCGTGCGCTACGGGCTGATTTCCTGCCTGTTTGTGGTGTTTACCCTGGCGATTACCGACTTCGGCGTGCCCAAAATCATCGGCGGTCAGTTCAGTGTGCTGGCTACCGACGTCTACCGCCAAGTGGTGGGGCAACAGAACTTTCAGATGGGGGCTGTGGTGAGCGTGATTCTGCTGCTGCCTGCAGTGCTCTCGTTTATCGTTGACCGCTGGATACAGCGGCGCCAAGTGGCGCAACTCTCGGCACGGGCCGTGCCGTGGCAGCCTAGCCCCAGCCCGCTGCGGGATTGGATATTTACACTGCTGTGCTACGCGGTGGCGGGGGCCATTGTGCTGGTGATCGGCACGGCGGTGTATGCGTCTCTGGTGCAGTTCTGGCCCTACAACTTATCGATAACCTTTGAGCATTATACCTTCCAAGGCATGGCCGATGGTGGTTGGGGGGCGTGGTTTAACTCGCTCAAGTTAGCGTTTAGCGTGGCCTTGGTGGGCACGTTAGTGATCTTCTTTAACGCCTGGCTAATCGAAAAGAGTGAAGGCTTTCGCCCGCTGCGCCAAGGGCTGCACTTTATGGCCATGCTGCCCATGGCGGTGCCTGGCATGGTGCTGGGGCTTGCCTATATCTTCTTTTTCAATCAGGCGGGCAACCCATTTAACTGGCTGTACGGCACTTTGATGATTCTGGTGCTCAACACGTTGGTGCACTTTTATACGGTGTGTCACCTCACCTCGGTAACCGCGCTTAAACAGCTCGACCCTGAGTTTGAAGCCGTGGGGGCTTCACTGAAAGTACCGTTTTGGATCACGTTCAGCCGGGTGACGCTGCCGGTGTCGCTGCCCGCGGTGCTGGATATATCGGTGTATCTGTTCGTCAATGCGATGACCACGGTCTCAGCGGTGGTGTTTCTCTATAACAGTGACACGCGGCTGGCCTCGGTGGCGGTGCTGCACCTGGATGAAGCGGGCTACTTCGCCAGCGCTGCGGCCATGGCCGTGCTGATTTTCCTTACCTCGCTGGTGGTGAAGCTGCTCCACACCGCACTCACCCATGTTTTATTAAATAACGCCCAGCGCTGGCGCCATGCGTGCTAGCTGACACCTAGACAGCCGCTGTGCTTACTATTAAAGTGTTTTAAAAATCTGGTATATACCAAAATGACCGATAACGTGAGCAAGGACATAAAAGACCCCTATTTACTAACCCCCGGGCCGCTGACTACTTCCCATGCGACCAAAGCCGCCATGCTGCGTGATTGGGGCTCCTGGGATGACGACTTTAACCAAGTGACTGCCGGCATTCGCACCCAGCTGCTTGCCATGGCCGAGGCAGCAAGCGACGAGTACGCCTGCGTGCCTATGCAGGGCAGCGGCACCTTTGCTGTTGAGAGTGCGCTGGCTTGCGCCACTGATCCCAACGGTAAAGTACTGGTGCTGATGAATGGTGCTTACGGCAAGCGAGCCGGCCAACTGCTGGATACCATAGGGCGCGTCTATATCACCTTGGATAAAGGCGACTATCTGCCACCCCAGCCCAATGAGGTGGCGGCGCTGCTGGAGCAATATCCTGATATTACAGCGGTATTTTTAGTGCACTGTGAAACCAGCTCGGGCATTTTGAACCCGTTAGAGGCGATTGCAGAGGTGGTGAACGCTCATGGTAAAACGCTCATCGTCGATGCGATGAGTTCCTTTGGCGGCGTACCCAACAGCCTCGCGAAAACACCCATCGATGTGCTGGTTTCCTCTGCCAACAAGTGCATCGAGGGCGTGCCTGGATTTGGTTTTGTGATTATTCGCAAAGCGCTGCTTGAAGCAGGCAAGGGGCGCGCCCACTCACTGAGCCTGGATCTGCACGACCAGTGGTCGTATATGGAACGCACTGGTCAGTGGCGCTTTACGCCGCCCACTCACACCGTGGTGGCCTTTCAGGCCGCACTTGCCCAGCACCGGGAAGAAGGCGGTGTGCCAGGGCGCTGCGCGCGCTATACCCGCAATCGTGATGCGCTGGTAAAAGGCATGCGAGCGCTAGGCTTCAGCACGCTGTTAGAAGACGAATGGCTATCGCCGATCATCACTACCTTCTTAAGCCCAACCGATCCAGCGTTTGAGTTTAACGCTTTCTACGCGGCGCTAAAGGCGCGCGGGTTTTTGATCTATCCCGGCAAGTTGACTGAAGTGGAGAGTTTTCGTATCGGCTGCATTGGTCAGCTAGGCACCACGGTGATCGCGGAACTGCTAAGCGCCATTCAAAACACACTTGCCGAGATGGGCGTTAGCCTTTTTCCAGGCCTATCTTCACAATCAGGGAGCGCCTAATGCAGTATCAATCTCCCCAATGCTTGCAAGCGGTTATCTGTGACTGGGCAGGCACGCTGGTCGACTTTGGCTCCTTTGCGCCTACCCAGATATTTGTCGAAGCGTTTGCCGAACTGGGCGTGGCGATTAGCTTGGAAGAAGCTCGCGGCCCCATGGGTATGGGTAAGTGGGATCATATTCGGACACTCTGCAACCATCCGGACATCGCCGAACGCTTTGTACAGGCGGTAGGCCACGCGCCTTCTGATGACGATGTAACGGCGCTTTATGAGCGCTTTATGCCGCTGCAGATTGCCAAAATTGCCGACCACTCGGCGGTGATTCCCGGCGCGCTCGACACCTTAACTACGCTGCGCGCCCAGGGGCTGAAAATCGGTTCCTGCTCTGGCTACCCGGCGGTGGTGATGGAAAAAGTCGTCGCTTTGGCTGCGGATAACGGCCTGCAAGTTGATCACGTAGTGGCGACGGATGAGGTGCCCAATGGCCGTCCGTATCCTGCTCAGGCGCTGGCCAATGTGATCGCGTTAGGCATCAGCGATGTGGCAGCGTGTATTAAAGTGGACGACACCACGCCGGGCATTCTTGAAGGGCGCAGCGCGGGGATGTGGACAGTGGCGCTTACCTGCTCGGGCAATGCGCTGGGGCTAACCTATGCGCAATATCAAGCGTTGAGTGATGCCGAGCACCACGCCGCCCACGAGCGGGTGGCCGCGCAGTTTGCCCCCTCAGCACCGCACTATTGCATTGAGTCCATTGCCGAGCTACCCAGCGTGGTCGATGCCATCAATACACGTCTTCAACAGGGAGAGCGTCCTTGAGCCCAGCCGCGCTTGCTCTGGTACTGGTCTCGGTATGCATGCACGCCGGATGGAACGTGTTGGGCAAACGCAATGCGCCGTCGTTAGCCTCTTTTACCCTGGCTTACGGCGCGGGTGGGGCGGTGATGCTGCCGCTGGTGTTGCTTGGGCCGTCACTCACTGCATTACCAAGTGCATTCTGGGGCTGGTTGGCGCTTTCGGGATTATGCCAAATGCTCTACATGGGTGGCTTAGCCTGGGCCTACGCGAGAGGGGACGTTAGCGTACTCTACCCCATTGCCCGGGCATTGCCGGTAGTGTTAGTGCCGCTGGTGTCCATTGTGCTGTTGGGTAGTCGGGTGCTGGATCGCTGGGACGGCCTTGGCATGGTGCTAGTCGTGGCAGGCGCGCTCTGCCTACCGCTTAGCCATCCGCAGGCGCGCAGGTTATCCACCTATCTCACGCCTGCCATGGGGTTTGCGTTGCTGGCAGCGGCGGGCACCGTAGGCTACTCGTTGATCGACAAGCAGGCCCTCGGGCTAATGCAGGGGGCAGGGCACAGCGGGTTAACCGCCGGGGCGGTGTTTATGGTGCTGCAAGCGCTGATGACGCTAAGCTGGTCGGTACCGCTACTGGCGTTGCTACCGGCAGAGCGCCGCCGCCTGCCTGCACTCCGCCAGCAGGGGCTGACCATGCTGGTCGTTACCGGGCTGATGATGACCTGCACCTATGGCCTGGTATTAATCGCCATGGCGCTTACCGACGAGGTGAGTTATGTGGTAGCGCTGCGCCAGCTCTCTATTCCAGTCGGCGTGCTAATGGGTGTGTTATGGCTGAAGGAGCCCGCATCCAGGGCAAAAGCATTCGGCACTCTGGTGATGTTGGCAGGGCTGGTGCTGGTGGCGCTTTAGACCATTACGCTGGCGGCGCTTTTGGCACCGCCAGCGTGAGGTGATCTAGCCAGCCATCGTCGTTGTTTTCGGCTGCCAGCGGATTGTCAGTTCTTCGATGCTACTGGGCATCCCCAGCCGATTCCGCTTGGGGGCTGTCAGTTGGTTGATATGCATTGGAATATAAGATGGTCAGGATGATAGCAGTGAATACATATATGAATGTGTTTACTAGTGGGGTTATCAAAGCAAAGGATATCAGGCTAAAGAATTGACCACCAATCAAGCTAGAAAAAAGTCCAATGCAATATTCAAAAATAAATAGCAGAGCGATCAATAAGGCAAGTGAAAAGAATAGCGACCATTGGCAATTTTTAGTCATGCTCAAAGATTCTCTCAACGATATGCTTCTGTCAAGCGCTACACCTACAAAAATAAGCGACAGCCTTAATGTGAAAAATAAAGTGACTAAGAAAAAAGTTAAGGGAATAACGCCCATCAAGATGTTGTGCATGATAAGGGTTAATGAAGCTCCGATAAACATGCTTGGTACTATCCATAAAGCCAAGAATCCAATGCTGTACAAAAGATATTTTATTTCGCGATTTTTGAATTTCAATTTAAAAGGCTCTGGCTGTTCGTCGAGTAAAATTGTCCGTGTTGTATTTATTGAGATGATCGTCAGAATGGCCATGTCAGCAACAAAGAAAAGTATATATAAAAGTGAGCTGGCACTGCCATATGAAAATCCTGTATAAGCTGATCCGTAGCGCACCAATTGAAGCAAGATATACAAAATTAAAGGCAAGATGACGCCTTTTAATATAGCGCTCCTATGTTGGATCATAAGATACAGTGAACCTAGAGTGAATTTTGCAAACATGCAATTTCCTTAGTGTTTAAGATGTTGTCTAAAAGATAAGTCCCGAAAAATCAAGGCCACACTGTCGATAAAGGTTGTCACGAGAGATTTTTCTTTTCGGTCAACAGATGTTTTGAATGTTTTATGCAAATAAGTGATTGATTTTACTATAATTGATGCTTTGGATGCTGTGCTTATTAGTTGAATTAAGGCGTTGAAGATTTTTGCTCATATCCTTCGCCACAAGTCCTTATCCGAAAAATAAGCGAACCCTAGTGTCAATGATATGAATATTTTTTGGATTTCAGAGAATGCAGTTACCAATGGTGTTGCTACGAAATAACCCCCTACTAAGCCTTCTATAACCCATAGTATCATGCTAATAAGAAGCACATTACGGAAAAAACGTGGCTTAAAACACATTCCTAGAATGCCTATGATCTCAACTATCATAATTATTATATTTAAGTTTCTCAAGCTTTCATAATCAATAATTGAAAAATAACCTTGCCA
>NZ_JBQDLQ010000111.1:0-9726 GCF_052095695.1 Halomonas sp. | reverse complement strand
CTTCAGCCACTCGGCCACCTCTCCTTAACGGCACGGCGCGAATATTACCGATTCAGGTTACTTCTGTCCAGCCCTTGGCCGTTTTTTTTCGCGCTGGCCTTACCTTACGCTGAAAGCATCACATACTGATGCGCGAGCGTAGGCGTCATTCCACTTCGTTTTCGCTGTTCTTTTCACGCTGAATGCGCTGGTAAATCTCTTCACGATGAACCGATACATCTTTCGGCGCGTTAACGCCGATACGCACTTGATTACCTTTCACACCTAGCACCGTGACGGTCATTTCATCACCGATCATCAGGGTTTCGCCAACACGGCGAGTTAGGATGAGCATGGCTGATCTCCTTTCAGACGTTTTACAGCGGGGTATATCAACCGAAGGCAATACCACGATGGCTACACGGTATTGCCTACCACGGCTCCTTGATACCTTAAACCTCCCGCTGAAAGAAAGCTCACCACCACACGGCAGTAAGTACTTCTTTAGCGTAGAAGAGTTAAGAGATAAGTGTTACTCAGACTCGACATCTGTTTTATCTAAGCCAAACGCCTTGTGTAACGCATTGACGGCAAGTTCCATATGTTTTTCATCAATCACTACCGAAATTTTAATCTCGGAGGTTGAGACCATACGAATATTGACATTTTCATCGGCCAGCACGCGAAACATTTTCGATGCTACGCCCGCATGAGAGCGCATACCGACACCGACGAGCGATACTTTAGCGATATTATCATCACCGCGCAGCTCACCGCCTCCCAAATCAGGAATCACCGTCTCTTCAAGCAGCTTTTTGGTCGCCTTGTAGTCACCTTTCGCAACTGTAAAGGTGAAATCGGTATAGTCACCGGCAGGGGCCACGTTCTGCACGATCATATCGACTTCGATATTGGCATCGGCAATGGGACCAAGAATACGCGATGCTACGCCGGGCACATCAGGCGTGTTCAGCAAGGTCAGTTTGGCTTCATTTTTGGTGAAAGCGATACCGGAGATTAGGGGTTCTTCCATTGCGTCCTCGTCTTTGTCTGCTTCTGCAACAATTAGGGTACCGGGGCCGTCTTCAAAGCTCGACAGCACCCGCAGGGGTACGTTGTACTTACCGGCAAACTCTACTGCACGAATTTGCAACACTTTAGAGCCCAGACTGGCAAGCTCTAGCATCTCTTCCACCGTGATGCTTTCTAGACGCTGGGCCTTAGAGCATACGCGCGGATCAGTGGTATAGACGCCGTCGACATCGGTGTAGATTTGGCATTCATCGGCACCTAGCGCCGCGGCCAATGCAACCCCAGTGGTATCCGAGCCACCGCGCCCCAGCGTGGTAATATTGCCGTTTTCATCGACACCTTGAAAACCAGCCACCACAACGACCTGGCCGGCATCTAAGTCCGCTTTTAGGTCATCGGTCTCAATGCGCTGAATGCGGGCCTTGGTATAGGCGCTATCCGTATAAATACCCACTTGCGCGCCGGTATGCGACGTTGCTGGCACGCCAATCTGCTGAAGTGCCATGGCGAGTAGTGAAATCGTCACCTGCTCGCCGGTAGACAGCAGCATGTCCATCTCGCGCGGGGCGGGCTCTTCATTCAGCGCCTGTGCCATGTCCGTTAGTCGATTCGTTTCGCCACTCATGGCAGAAACCACGACCACCACTTGATGGCCTTGATCACGGAAACCTTTGACCTTTTCAGCCACGGCCTTGATGCGATCGACAGAGCCCACCGAGGTGCCGCCGAACTTCTGTACGTATAGTGCCATATGCCGTTTTTCCTATGCGTTCGGAAATGGAGGATGAAATTTGTCGTAAATATCTAACGACAAGGCCGGTAGCAATTCATGCTACCGGCCTTGTCGTTTAGTTAAGCGTGTTTTCTAGCCATAGAGGTACGCTCTTGAGCGCATCCGGCAGCGCGTCGGGCTGGCTACCTCCAGCCTGAGCCATATCGGGGCGACCACCGCCCTTTCCACCCACAAGCGAGGCAACATGATTGACCAGCTCACCGGCTTTCACGCGGCCAGTCAGATCCTGAGTCACGCCGGCAATGAGACTCACTTTGCCCGCCGCCTGATCGGCAACGCCAAGAATAACCACGCCGGAACCTAGTTTGTTCTTAATCTGATCAAGCATGCCACGCAGATCTTTGCCGGATACACCCTCTAGCTGGGTCGCCAACAGCTTAACACCTTTGATCTCTTGGACCTGGCTAAGCATGTCGCTGCCCGTGGCGCTGGCAAGCTTAGCTTTGAGCTGCTCAAGCTCTTTCTCCAGGCTACGGTTACGCTCAACCAGCGACTCTACCCGCGCCTCAACCTGCTCTGGCTTGGTTTTTAAGCGATCACCCAAGCGCCCCAGGCAGGCTTCCTGCTCGCGGAAGTAGGCCAGCGCGTTTTCGCCGGTAATCGCTTCAATGCGGCGTACGCCCGAAGCGATGCCCACTTCGCTCATCACGTGACAGCAGCCGATATCGCCACTGCGCGCCACGTGGGTACCGCCACAAAGCTCAATAGAGAAGTCGTCAGCACCGATAGTCAGTACGCGCACGTTCTCTGCATACTTGGCTTCAAATAATGCTGCAGCGCCTTTGGCTTTGGCCTGATCCAAGCTCATTTGCTCGGTTTTGGTCACAGCGTTAGCTAGAATCTGCTCGTTGACCAGCCGCTCGACTTCCGCCAGCTGTTCAGCCGTCATCGGTTCAAAGTGGCTAAAGTCAAAGCGCAGGCGTTCAGCGTTAACCAGCGACCCTTTCTGCTGCACGTGATCACCCAGCACCATGCGCAGCGCTTTATGCAGCAAGTGGGTGGCCGAATGGTTGCGAATAGTTGCAACGCGCAGACTGGCGTCTACTTCGCCGCGCACGCTAGCACCAACGCTCAACACACCCTCCACCATTACACCTTGATGCAGGTGATGACCGCTCTGCTTTTGGGTATCCATTACCTGGAAGCGCCCACCGTCTACGTATAGATAGCCGGTGTCGCCTACCTGGCCGCCCGACTCGCCGTAAAACGGCGTACGATCCAGCACTACGGTACCTTTCTGACCGGCCTCAAGTGTCGCCAGTGCATTGCCTTCGCTGTCGACCAGTGCCGTCACTTTGGCCTGATCTTCTAAGCGGTCGTACCCGGTAAAGGCTGTCTCGCCATCCACTTCAATGGATGCGCTGTAATCAGCACCAAACTGGCTGGCCGCTCGGGCGCGTTCGCGCTGCGCTTCCAGCTCACGCTGAAAACCGTCTTCATCTAGGGTGACGCCACGCTCCCGGCAAACATCCGCCGTCAGGTCAAAGGGGAAACCATAAGTGTCATACAGCTTAAACACAGTTTCACCCGACAGCACGTTGCCCTCCAGCTCAGCCAGCGCCGCATTCAATAGCCCCATACCGTTATCCAGCGTACGGGCAAACTGCTCCTCTTCTTTCAGCAGCACGCGCTCGATTTGACCGCTGGCTTCGCGCAATTCTGGATAGGCATCACCCATTTCAGCGTCAAGCGCACCGACCAGCTTGTGGAAGAACGGATCGACCGCCCCTAGCTTATGGCCATGGCGAATCGCACGGCGAATAATACGCCGCAGCACGTAGCCGCGCCCTTCGCTGGAAGGCAGCACCCCATCGGCAATTAAAAAGGCGCAGGAGCGAATGTGATCGGCAATCACGCGCAGCGATGGCGTCGCCGTGTCTACATGGCCGGTTGCCTTTGAAGCTGCTTGCAGTAGGCGTTGAAACAGATCGATCTCATAGTTGGAGTGAACGCCTTGCATGACAGCAGCCACACGCTCCAGGCCCATGCCGGTATCAATAGAAGGCTTAGGCAGCGGATTGAGCGTGCCCTGAGCATCGCGATCAAACTGCATGAACACTAAATTCCAGATTTCAATATAGCGGTCGCCATCTTCTTCCGGGCTGCCCGGCGGGCCACCCCAGACGTCTGGGCCATGATCAAAGAAAATTTCCGAACTGGGGCCGCAGGGCCCGGTGTCGCCCATTTGCCAGAAATTGTCTTCATCCAGCTTGGAAAAGCGCTCAGGATCAATGCCGATTTCATCTTTCCAGATGCGCTCGGCTTCGTCGTCACTGATGTGCACCGTTACCCACAGTTTTTCTTTGGGCAGCCCCAACGTTTCGGTTAGAAACACCCAGGCAAAGCGGATAGCATCACGCTTGAAGTAGTCACCGAAACTGAAGTTACCCATCATTTCAAAGAAAGTATGGTGACGAGCGGTATAGCCGACGTTGTCTAAATCATTGTGCTTTCCACCCGCGCGCACGCAGCGTTGCGCAGAAGTGGCGCGTACATACGGACGCGGATCGCGACCCAGAAACACATCTTTAAACGGCACCATACCGGCATTGGTAAACAGCAGTGTCGGGTCGTTACCCGGCACCAGCGAGCTGGTTGGCACAATGGCGTGCCCCTGCTCTGCAAAGAAGGAAAGAAAGGCCTGTCTTATCTCTGCGCTTTTCATAGGGTATCCGTAACAAGAAAGCGTGGTGTCCCAGGGCGCTGTCACCGCTACCCTCAGGGGTCGCAAAGCAGCCATTATAGCGCAGTTGTCAAACGACTAAAGCCGCACTTAGTGACAGGAATGCAATCAAAAAGATGCACAAGCCTATTAGAGCGCCATTAGAAATGTAAGAGACGATATGAAACGAAGATATTTTAGGCGCCCAAGAAGGCGTTAAAGGCAGGAAAGTGCGTAACGTATTTGTTCAAAATCGAAGCCACGGCTAGCTAAAAAGCGCTCTCGCTTGGCGCGCTCTTTGGGTGTTTCGCCAGCAGACGTAAAGCGCCGAGCCAAGGTCTCGCGCGCCAACTCAAACCAGTCAACCTGCTCGCTCGCCACCACTGACTCAAAGGCAGCGTTAAGCGTTTCTTGGTCAACGCCACGCTGGCGTAACGCCCCCTTAATGCGGATTATGCCCTGGCCACGCAAAATACATGAGCGCACGAAGCTTGCAGCGAAGCGCTCGTCCGACTGAAACCCTTGCTCGATTAGCGTATCCAAACACTCATCGATAGCAGAGGGTTCAAAAGACTTTTTCGCCAATCGCTGTGCCAGCTCAGCGCGCGAATATTCGCGCCGAGCCAGCAAGCCAATGGCGACCACCCGTGGCGTAGCATCACGCTGTGAGGAAAACGCCATTAGGGGGCCTTATAGCAGATCGTCATCGTCAGCATTTGCATCAACCAATGCATCTACAGCTGCCTCTTCTTTCTTGGGGTCCGGCTTGGCCAGCAACTGCTCGCGGATTTGCGTTTCAATTTCAATCATAATCTCAGGGTGCTCTTCCAGATACAGCGCTGAATTCGCTTTACCCTGACCTATTTTCTTACCCTTGTAGCTGTACCAAGCGCCGGCTTTGTCGACAAGGTTACACTGCACGCCTAGGTCAATAACTTCGCCCGCGTGATAGATACCTTTGCCATAAAGAATCTGGAACTCAGCCTGGCGGAACGGCGGCGCCACTTTGTTCTTGACCACTTTGACGCGGGTTTCGTTACCGGTGACCTCATCACCGACTTTAACCGAGCCTGTGCGGCGGATGTCGAGGCGCACGCTGGCGTAAAACTTGAGTGCATTACCGCCGGTCGTTGTTTCAGGACTACCAAACATAACGCCGATCTTCATACGGATTTGGTTAATGAAGATAACTAAGCAGTTGGCATTTTTGATATTACCGGTAATTTTACGCAGCGCCTGTGACATCAAACGCGCCTGTAGGCCAACGTGCGTATCGCCCATCTCGCCTTCGATTTCCGCACGCGGCGTCAGCGCTGCGACCGAGTCGATAACAATCACATCAACACCGCCAGAACGCACCAGCATGTCGGTAATTTCTAGCGCTTGCTCGCCGGTGTCCGGTTGGGAAACCAGCAGGTCATCCAGATTAACGCCCAGTTTTTCAGCGTAGCTTGGGTCAAGCGCGTGCTCGGCATCTACAAAGGCACACACTTTGCCCTGCTTTTGCGCCTGGGCAATCACTGAAAGGGTCAGCGTGGTTTTACCCGACGATTCTGGACCAAAGATTTCGCACACCCGACCAAACGGCAGACCGCCGATGCCGAGCGCGATATCCAGCCCCAATGAGCCGGTGGAAACCGACGGCATGACTACACGCGGAGCGTCTCCGAGACGCATGACGGTGCCTTTGCCGAACTGACGGTCGATTTGACTGAGTGCAGCGTTTAACGCTTTAGTACGGTTGTCATCCTGAGCCATTCAGTGATTCCTCATAACAAGCTGTATAATTAGCCAGTAGTATGCCAAAGATTCCGTCGTAAACAAATCCTCAACAACGCTTTCTCACAATTATTTCGTATCGCCCACATTTACCTGAGCATCCAAACGCGCCACTAGCCCTGCGAGCGCCTGACGTACGGCCTGTTCACGCACGGCCGAACGGTCACCTGGAAAATGAAAACATTCCGCCTGCTGGGCATTGGCATCGCCCCAGGCCAGCCATACCGTGCCTACCGGCTTGCCTTCACTGCCACCGTCTGGCCCGGCGACACCGCTGACTGCAACGCCCAAGCTTGCACCACTTTCCCGGCAGGCGCCAAGTACCATGGCGTTCACCACTTCTTCACTCACCGCACCGTGCGCTGCCAGCATAGCGTCGGGCACGCCCAATAAGCGGCTCTTCACCGCGTTCGCATACGCCACATAGCCGGTTGTAAAATAGGCCGAGCTACCCGCCACGGCGGTAATCGCGCTGGCGATGCCGCCGCCCGTGCACGACTCAGCGGCGGTGACTTCGACATTTAGCTGCTGGCAAAGCCGCCCCAGACGCTGAGCAAGCAGTGTTAAATCAAGATTTTTCAGACTAGATACGCTGGCCACTATCGTCGCTCCTTCAAGTGAGTCGTCAGTTCAGCGTAGAATACTGCGTTTAGCTTTCTTAAAGAACTGATCCAAAGAACATGCCGTCGGTCGAGACGGCCTACGCCACGCTTAACCAGGACGCCCATGTCACAGGCCATCCCCGCTAATACGCCAATGATCACGCAATACTTAAAGATCAAACGTGAACATCCCGAAGTACTGCTGTTCTACCGAATGGGGGATTTTTACGAGCTATTTTTCGACGATGCGAAACGTGCCTCCGCGTTACTGGATATCACGCTTACCCAGCGCGGGCAGTCAGGCGGCAAACCTATTCCGATGGCTGGCGTACCCTACCACAGCGCTGAAGGCTATCTAGCCCGCTTAGTCGCAGGCGGCGAGTCAGTGGCTATTTGCGAGCAAATTGGCGACCCAGCGACCAGCAAAGGCCCCGTTGACCGCCAGGTGGTTCGCATCGTCACCCCCGGCACGCTCCACGACGAAGCGCTGCTCGATGCGCGTCGCGACAACGTACTGGTGTCCGTCTCCCCCGGCAAAGATAGCTGGGGCCTGGCATGGCTTGAGCTTTCCAGCGGCCGTTTCAACGTACTGGAAGTAGAGAGCGAAGCCGAAATGCTCGCCGAGCTCACGCGGCTATCGCCCGCAGAGCTGCTCGTGCCGGAAAGCTTAACGCTGCCGGATGCCTGGTCACAAAAGCGCAGCCTGCGCCGTCAGGGTGAATGGCTATTTGATATAGACAGCGCTACCCGCAGCCTGTGTGATCAGTTTGAAGTTCAGGATTTACGTGGTTTTGGCTGCGCGCACTTAACTACCGCACTGATTGCCGCAGGCGTATTGATCGATTACGCTCGCGACACCCAGCGCTCGCGGCTGCCTCATGTCACTGCGATCAGCGTCGAAAATCGTGATGATGCCGTGGTCATTGACGCGGCCAGCCGGCGCAATTTGGAAATTGACATCAACCTCGGCGGCAATAGCGACAACACCCTGGCCAGCGTACTGGATACCTGCACCACTGCCATGGGCTCGCGACTGCTAAAACGCTGGCTCAACCGTCCCCTGCGCCAGCGGGAGATTGTCCAGGCTCGTCATGCAGGCGTGGCACTGCTCAGCTTAGATGCCGCCTACATGCCGCTTCGCGATACCTTGAGCGCCGTCGGCGACGTCGAACGCATTCTGGCTCGCGTGGCACTGTATAGCGCCCGCCCACGAGATTTAGCACGCCTTAGAGACGCACTGGTAACGCTGCCCACGCTTGAACAGCAGTTGAGTGAGGTAGAGAGCGGCAGTGCGCTGGACACCCTGCGCCCGCATATTCGCCCCTACCCAGAAATGGCCGATATGCTAAGCCGTGCGCTGGTCGAGAACCCGCCCGTAGTAATCCGCGATGGTGGCGTGATTGCTGATGGTTTTGACGCTGAGCTCGACGAGCATCGCGGCATGGCCGAAAACGCTGGCGACTATCTGATCCAGCTCGAACTTCGCGAGCGCGAACGCACTGGCTTGGCGCACCTTAAAGTCGGTTATAACCGGGTGCATGGCTACTTTATTGAGTTACCCCGCTCCCAGGCACAGCAGGCGCCAGCCGACTATATCCGCCGCCAAACGCTGAAAAATGCCGAGCGGTTTATCATTCCAGAACTCAAAGAGTTTGAAGATAAAGCGCTGTCGGCCAAATCGCGCGCGCTGACGCGTGAAAAATGTCTTTATGACCACCTGCTGGGTGATCTCAATGCCAGCCTACATGCGCTGCAAAGTACCTCTCAAGCCGTCGCTGAGCTAGATGTACTGTGTGCCTTTGCTGAACGCGCAGAAGCACTTGGCTGGGTTCGCCCAATGCTCAGCGAGGCCACCGGCATACGCATTGAAGCTGGGCGCCACCCTGTTGTTGAGCACGTTAGCGAAACGCCTTTTGTACCTAACGACGTCACGCTCACGCCTGATCAGCACATGCTGATCATTACCGGCCCCAACATGGGCGGTAAATCGACCTATATGCGCCAGACCGCGCTGATTGCGCTGTTGGCTCACTGCGGCAGCTTTGTGCCCGCCGGTGCCGCTGAAATCGGCCCGCTTGACCGCATTTTCACCCGCATTGGCTCGTCGGATGATCTTGCTGGCGGGCGCTCTACCTTTATGGTCGAAATGACCGAAACTGCCAACATTCTGCATAATGCTACCCAGCAAAGCCTGATTTTGATGGATGAAATTGGCCGTGGCACCAGCACCTTTGATGGCCTGTCACTTGCCTGGGCCAGCGCCGAACATTTGGCTAAAGGGCGTGCACTAACGCTGTTCGCCACCCATTACTTTGAAATGACCGCCCTGCCTGAGCATATGGACGGCGTTGCCAACATCCATTTAACGGCCACCGAGCATGGCGACAGCATTGTGTTTATGCACCGCATAGAGGCAGGCCCGGCGAGCCAGAGCTATGGTTTGCAGGTGGCTCAGTTAGCCGGCGTTCCTAATCATGTAATTAAACGCGCCCGTGAAAAGCTGATCAGCTTAGAGCATCGCGATGTGGACAACAGTACACAGGTGCCACGCACTGCGCCGCAGCAAAACGACTTATTTGCCGCAATACCTCACCCGGTAATCGAGGCACTTGAAAAGACGGATATGGATGATTTATCGCCGCGGGAAGCCCTCGCGCTGCTTTATCAATGGCGGGACTTGCTCTAATAGCTGCAATAGAAGACCATGCGGCGCTTGCCGCATGGTATGCGCACCTCTAGAATGTCGTCAAACTTTTAGCTTATAAAAAACGGCTGATTTATAACCATTCACGATTAATCATGACCGGGATATATCCGGTCCCGCGAGAGGGATAGCAAGATGACGTTTGTCGTTACCGAGAACTGCATCCAGTGCAAAT
>NZ_JBQDLQ010000110.1:6538-9826 GCF_052095695.1 Halomonas sp. | reverse complement strand
GCCCAGGATTCTGATTGTTGAAGATGAAGCGATTATCCGCAGCGCGTTAAAGCGGTTGCTAGAACGCAACGACTATACGGTCAGCGAAGCAGGCAGCGCTGAGGAAGCCTGCAAGCTTGAGCTCACAGGGTTCGATCTCATCATCAGCGACCTGCGTCTGCCCGGCGAGCAGGGCATCTCTCTGATTGCCAAAGCGGCGCCTGTGCCAGTATTGATCATGACCAGCTACGCAAGCATGCGCTCAGCGGTAGAGTCGCTAAAACTGGGTGCCATCGACTACTTCGCTAAGCCGTTTGACCACGCAGAGCTACTTGAAACCGTCGAGCGCATCCTCCATCAGCAGGCGATGCAGCAGAGCCCTCCACCCGACATCACTGATGCGGGCGGCGGCCGACAAGCCATGATTGGCAACTGCATTGCCATGCAGCAGGTGTATACCCGCATTCGTAAAACTGCGCCCGCCGATGTCACCGTGCTGATTTTAGGCGAGTCAGGCACTGGTAAAGAACTGGTAGCGCGAGCCATTCATCAACAAAGCAAACGTGCCAAAGCACCGCTGATCAGCGTTAATTGTGCAGCGATTCCAGAAACGCTGATCGAATCGGAGCTGTTCGGGCATGAAAAAGGCGCCTTTACCGGCGCCAGCGCTGCGCGCACCGGCCTGGTAGAAGCTGCCGACGGCGGGACCCTATTTCTGGATGAAATTGGAGAGCTGCCGCTTGACGCTCAAGCACGTTTACTGCGCGTGCTTCAAGAGGGTGAAATCCGCAAAATTGGCTCGGTGGAAACCCGCCACGTTAACGTCCGTTTAATCGCCGCCACTCACCGCGACCTGCGGGCGCTGTCAAAAACCGGTGAGTTTCGCCTCGATCTTTACTACCGATTGAACGTCATGCAGATAGAGCTGCCGCCGCTGCGCGAGCGAGAAGATGACGTTCTCGAAATCGCCGATATCCTGCTCGATAAGGCATGTAAACGCCATGAGCGCACCGGCCTGCGGCTGTCTCGCGCTGCCCGCCAAGATCTACGCGACTATCCATGGCCCGGCAACGTGCGCGAGCTAGAAAATGCGCTTGAACGCGGCGTTATTCTCGCTGAAGGGCACCTTATTCATCCTGATGACCTTGGGCTGGCGCCTACCTCCGCACGCGCCCATGCACCATCAGCAATTGCCTCAGCGGCCAACGGTGAGGTAGATAAAAGCGTTGAAGAGAATGAAGACGATCTGTCTTTAGAGGACTATTTTCAGCACTTTGTGCTAGAGCACCAGGACCAAATGAGCGAAACCGAGCTGGCGCAAAAACTTGGCATTAGCCGGAAAAACCTTTGGGAGCGGCGCCAAAGGCTTGGCATTCCTCGCAAAAAGACCGCTCGTCGCCCAGGCTAACCGCCTGGGCATTGGCTTGACGCCAAGCACTTAAGACTATCGTCTAATATGCTGATTTAAATAAGAAATATCTACCTCTCTAGGCTTCTAACACTGTTACCTTCCCACACAATGCCACCCACAAACGGGAGCAAAAGGGGTAACACTTCTTGCTAGAAAAAGTTCCGCGACAATTTAAAAAATGCCAACCTTCTGAAATTTATCATTTATCTAAGAGGTGGCACAGCGACTGCAATATTACTGAGTAAGAAAAACAAACTGGGCATAGCGGTAGGTCACCAACAAAAACAACATGACCTTGCCACCACCTGAGCCATAACAAATACAACAGGGCCAAGTAGAGAATAACGGTACTAATAATAACAACAGGCTTAAATCTCATCACTTGCTAGCGCAGGCAAGACAGGCGCTGAGAACAATAATAAACACAGTAAGTAGCCCGAAAGGACGCGACGTACACAGCAACTTGCATACTAATAATAACAATAGCAGTCAGGTGTACACCCCGGTGCCAACAATAATTCCCCGGGGTAAGAAAAAGTTCGCGGTTGGATTATTGTTTTGAATACGAGGCGGTCGGAACTAACGTGATCCTTACGCCTACCGACTGCGGTGCGTATTCAGAGCGATGTGCCATCATGAATAAAAACAGCAGCATGGACGCTGATTGACTGCTTTATAGGGGAGGCTCTCTTAGCCTCCCCTTTCCGTATTTGAGGATTGAGTTATCACACGCTAGCGTCAAGTGCTTTGCAAGCTCAAAGGGGTCGGCTACACTCATCCACTAACTGTTTTTATTGAGTACTGATTTGAAGTGCTTTGTAGCAACTATTGACGACCATTTCTTCGTACCCTGCGAGTTGAAATCATCGCATGTTTAAAGGATTTACCCGTTTCCTACACAGTCCGGGGGAGCAATTGAAAACCTTGCTCGATCCCCAAGAGAGTTCTACCACCGCCCTCTCTCCACGCCATATTCCTCGGTCCGAGCATCCTGTTTCTCGCCAGCAAATTAGCGATGCCGCACTAAAAGTGCTTTATCGCCTGAGCGGCGCGGGTTATGACGCCTATCTGGTAGGTGGATGCATTCGCGATGCGCTGCTGGGCAAGATGCCCAAAGACTTCGATGTGGCCACCAACGCTACGCCCGAACAGGTACGCGATCTGTTTCGTAACTCGCGCCTGATCGGCCGCCGTTTTCGGATTGTCCATGTGCGCTTTGGCCGCGAGGTCATTGAAGTCACCACCTTCCGTGGCAAACCCCAAGACGAGCATAGCGATCATATTGCCCATCAGTCCGATGAGGGCTTGCTGCTTCGCGACAACGTATGGGGCAATATCGAAGAGGATGCAGTGCGCCGCGACCTCACCGTGAACGCGCTCTACTACAACATTGCCGACTTCAGCATCACCGATTTTGCCAACGGCGTGCGTGACATTGAAACCCGCACCCTGCGCCTGATTGGCGACCCGGCTACACGCTACCGTGAAGACCCGGTGCGGATGCTACGCGCAGTACGGTTTGCGGCCAAGCTGGACTTCACGATAGATCCGGCCACCGAAGCCCCGATGTATGATCAGGCATCGCTGCTACTACAGATTCCTCCCGCACGCTTGTTCGATGAAGTGCTCAAGCTGTTTATGTCGGGCTACGGCCTGGTTGCGTTTCGCCTGCTCAGTCATTACGGCCTGTTCGGCATGCTGTTCCCCGAAGCTGAAGAAGCAATGGTCGATGCAGCCTGGGCAGAAGAGCTGATTGAGCAAGCGCTCACCAATACCGACAAACGGATTGCTGAAGAGCGCCCGGTTACGCCTGCATTTCTGCTGGCGGCCTTCCTTTGGGCACCTGTTAAGCATCGCATGGAAGAGCTAGAGCAAGAGGGCATGGCGGCCATTCCCGC
>NZ_JBQDLQ010000110.1:0-6528 GCF_052095695.1 Halomonas sp. | reverse complement strand
TCCCGCACTACAGGCGGCCGCTCAACAGGTGGTATCTCGTCAGTTAGAGCACACCTCGATTCCCAAGCGCTTCGGTATACCCATGCGCGAAATTTGGGAGCTACAGCAGCGTCTGCCTCAACGACGCGGTAAGAAAGCCTTTCAAACCCGCGAGCATCCGCGCTTTAGGGCGGGTTACGACCTGCTATTGCTACGCGAACAGGCTGGCGAAATACCGCGTGACCTAGGCGACTGGTGGACGGCTTTCCAGCGCGGTGATGAACATGAACAGCGCCGCTTACTGCAAAAAGTGGGTGGCGATCCGGCCAGCCAGGGTGATCGTCGCCGTAAAAAACGGCGGAAACCGCGCAGCCAAGATCCAGAGTAGCCAGCAATGCAGATCCAACTTGCCTATATTGGCCTAGGCAGCAATCTAGCGTCGCCCGTTGAACAGGTTCGCCAGGCGCTCAGCGGGCTCGCTGGGCTGCCGTTGAGCCGGTTAGTGATAGCATCATCGCTCTACGCCAGCCATCCCGTTGGACCGCAAGATCAACCGAACTTTATCAACGCCGTGGCGGCGCTGGAAACCAGCCTCTCGCCACTGGCGCTGCTTGATCAGCTCCAAGCGTTAGAACAGCAGCACCGACGCCGTCGCCAGCGTCATTGGGGCCCACGCACGCTGGATCTTGATCTGCTAGTCTACGGCGATCAGCACATCAAAACCCCGCGCCTATGCGTCCCACACCTACAGATGACCCAGCGAGCATTTGTGCTGGCTCCGCTAGCAGAAATTGCGCCTGCACTCCTACTGCATCATAAGCCGCTCGCTGCGTGGCTTGGCCAAATATCCAACCCCGGCATTCAGCGGTTAGTGGAAGACGCGCCCTCGTAAACTGTTACTTTCTTACCCAAATCTCGACAGCGCGTGCGCAATCAGGTAACAATCACGGTATCGCAGCACGCACCTATTTAAGGCTGCGCTAATAATGGTCGGGCGCCTATGCAGCGCGGACCTCACGCACACGATGAGAGCATGCCATGAAAACCGTTACCCTAAACACGCTGCAAGCCTATAAGCAGGCGGGTGAAACGTTTAGCTGCCTGACTGCTTACGATGCCTCCTTTGCCCATGCGGCAAGCCAAGCCGGTATTGACGTGCTTTTGGTCGGTGATTCGCTAGGCATGGTGCTACAGGGCCACAACAGCACCTTGCCTGTCACCATGGAAGACATCCTTTATCACACGCGCTGTGCCGCTCGCGGCAAGGGCCATAGCCTGCTAATGGTTGACCTGCCCTTTATGAGCAACATTTCAACCGAGCGCCTACTGGTAGATGCCGGCGCTCTGATGCGCGCGGGAGCAGAGCTAGTGAAGCTTGAAGGCGAAGCGTGGATGGCCGAAGGCATTCGTGAACTGACTCGCCGCGGCGTGCCGGTATGCGCGCACCTTGGCTTAACACCGCAAACCGTTCACCAGCTCGGCGGCTATAAAGTACAGGGGCGCGACGCCGCTAACGCTGAGCGAATCATCAGTGATGCCAAGGTGCTTGCGGATGCGGGCGCTTCGGTCATTTTGCTTGAGTGTGTGCCCGCCAGCCTAGGCAAAGCAGTGACAGATGCACTGGATGTACCAGTCATTGGCATTGGCGCAGGGCCGGACACCGATGGCCAGATTCTCGTCATGCACGATGTACTTGGCGTGACTCATGGCCGTACGCCACGCTTTGTGAAGAACTTTATGGCAGAGGCCGATAGCATTCAAACGGCTTTCCAGCACTATCATGAGGCCGTTAAAAACCGCACCTTTCCAGCGCCAGAGAATTGTTTTTAAAACATGTTTTTAAAATAACATTTTTAGAAGCCTGCTCGACTAGCCCTCCATCCCCTTTATTTTGTTAATAACGCGAAACGACTATGCGCACTTTGCGAGACATTGATCAGTTACGCAGCATCCTGCGAGAGCATCGCTTAAATGGCCAGCGAATCGCTCTGGTACCCACAATGGGTAACCTTCATGCTGGCCACCTAGCGCTGATCGCCTGTGCCCGACAGCACGCCGACATTGTGGTTGCGAGCCTATTTGTAAACCCAATGCAGTTTGGCCCAGGTGAGGATTTAGACGGCTATCCCCGGACCTTTAGCGCTGATCAAACGCAGCTGAGCGATGCAGGCTGTGACGTCCTATTTGCGCCGACAGTCAGCGCGTTGTACCCAAACGGCTTAGATGCCCAGACGCGTGTCCATGTGCCCGTCGTGGGCGAAGGGCTGTGTGGCGGCTCACGCCCCGGGCATTTTGACGGTGTTTCCACCGTAGTCAGCATGCTGTTTAGCCTCGTACAGCCCGACATTGCCTGCTTTGGAGAAAAAGATTATCAGCAGCTCGCGGTGATCCGTAAAATGGTCCGCGACCTTCACATGCCGATCGACATCATCGGTGTGCCGATTGTGCGCGCCGATGATGGCTTAGCGCTCTCCTCGCGCAATGGCTACTTGAGTGAGCAAGAGCGCGCCGCAGCACCGGCGCTTTATCGCACTCTGTGTTCACTGCGCGATGCCCTTGAGCGCGGCGACCCGATAGAGGCCGCCTTGCGGCAAGGCACGGCCGCGCTCAGCGACGCTGGTTTTACGCCGGACTATCTTGAACTACGTGAGCTCATGCTCGGCCCGATCAGCGGTGGCACTCATCATTCGGTGCTGCTGGCGGCCGCCAAGCTCGGCCCGGCACGTTTAATCGACAATCTCCGCGTTGAGCTACCGGCTAGCGCCATCAACACCGCTACAAAATAAACAAATACAGGGAAATAAAGGAGCTCATATGCATACCATCATGCTCAAAGCCAAGCTGCACATGGCCCGCGTCACCCATGCGGTACTTAATTACGAAGGCTCCTGCGCCATCGACGGCGACCTGCTGGATCTGGCCGGCATTCGTGAAAATGAGCAGATACAGATTTATAACGTCGAAAATGGCGAGCGCTTCACGACCTACGCCATTCGCGGAGAGGAAGGCTCCAAGCTGATCTCAATCAACGGTGCCGCTGCCCACCTGGCGGCTCCCGGCCACCGCATCATTATTTGCAGCTATGCTCACTACTCACAAGCCGAACTGGCCAGCCATCAGCCCGCGTTGGTCTACCTGCAAGAAGGTAATGACGTTAGCCACACCAGCAACATTATTCCGGTGCAGTTAGCATAACTAGAAGTTGCTAGACAGATTAAGCAGCGGGCCCTGACGTGGCCCGCTTTTATTTGCTTATAAATGCGTATTGCCGCGACGCATACCCTTCCTCTATTCTGAAAGGATGGCTGAGAGTGTCGGCTGACAGAGTACGCCTACCGGGCATCTGGCATCAGACTGTCTGTTATTTACTCCAGGAGTCATTTTATGCAAGAAGTAGTCATTGTTGCGGCACGCCGCACCGCCGTGGGCGCATTCGGAGGCTCTCTCGCGGGCATTCCAGCCAGCGACCTTGGTGCGCTGGTGATCAAAGATATCCTCGCATCTACTGGCGTTTCCCCTGACCAAGTTGACGAAGTGCTGCTAGGACAAGTGCTCACCGCCGGCGTAGGCCAGAACCCGGCCCGCCAAGCGGCGATTAAAGGAGGCCTGCCAGGCTCGGTGCCGGCCATGACCATCAATAAAGTCTGCGGCTCAGGTCTTAAAGCGCTGCACCTAGCAGCTCAGGCCATTCGCTGTGGCGACGCTGACATCATTTTGGCAGGCGGCCAGGAGAACATGTCCGCATCACCTCACGTGCTACCCAACTCACGCACCGGACAGCGCATGGGTGACTGGAAAGCCATTGATTCCATGGTCCACGATGGCCTGTGGGATGCGTTCAATGACTATCACATGGGCATTACCGCTGAGAATTTAGCCGCAAAATACAGCATCACCCGTGAAGCCATGGATGAATTCGCGGCGTCATCTCAGCAGAAAGCCGCAGCGGCGATCAAAGAAGGTAAGTTTAAGGACCAGGTCGTGCCGGTGGAAATTCCCCAGCGTAAAGGCGATCCGCTGGTCTTTGATACCGATGAAAATCCTCGAGAAGTCACGGTCGACAAGCTCAGCGGCATGCGCCCTGCGTTTAAGAAAGACGGTACGATCACCGCTGGTAACGCGTCGGGGCTAAACGACGGTGCGGCGGTGGTTATGCTCTGCTCCGCTGAAAAAGCCAAGCAGTTAGGCCTTAAGCCGCTGGCGCGCATTGCAGCCTATGCCAACGCCGGGGTAGACCCTGCGATTATGGGCATCGGCCCGGCACCGGCCACCCGCCGCTGTTTAGAAAAAGCTGGCTGGAGCCTGGATGACCTTGATCTTATCGAGGCCAACGAGGCCTTCGCGGCTCAAGCCCTGTCTGTTAATAAAGAGCTAGGCTGGGATGTCAGCAAGGTAAACGTTAACGGCGGCGCCATTGCTATCGGCCACCCCATCGGTGCCTCTGGCTGTCGTGTGTTAGTCACACTGCTACACGAAATGATCGCCCGTGATGCCAAGAAAGGCCTGGCGACGCTGTGTATCGGCGGCGGCCAGGGTGTAGCGCTTGCCATTGAGCGTCCTTAACACCTTAGCATGAGCCAGTGCCAGCGTTATTTAGCTAGTCTCAAGCCCCCATCAGTAGATGAGGGCTTTTCTAACGCCGTGCCTTCAGCGGGCCTTTACACCCACCACCTTAGGTGGCGTGCTCAACACCAGCAGCGCGCCCATCAGAAAGAATATCGATGCGGCCCACATGGCAATGGGCAAGCTAGTGCCATCGACGATTCGCCCGCCCAACATCGCCCCCAGGCCGATCGACATATTAAACGCAAAGGCCATCAACGCCGTGGCGGCTTCCGTATTCGGCGCAGTGCGCAGGATCCAGGTCTGAATACTCACCGATACACTGCCGAACACCGCCCCCCAAATCATCAGCAGGATAACGCCGCTTTGCGGTTGAATGCCCAGCAATGGGAAAGCCGCGACAACCAGTAGTAGCAAACTAGGAATGGCCAGCACGGCACGGTACGGGTGGCGCCCGGCAAATACGCCTGCTGCTACATTGCCCAAGATACCCGCCGCGCCGTAAAGCAGCAGCAGGCTGCCTACATGGCGCTGAGAAATACCGCTTATTTCCTGCAGGATAGGGCTAATAAAGGTATAAGCAGCGAAGTGCCCCACTACCACAAACCCCGTTGTGAGCACGGCCACCCGCACGCCGCGATTACTCAGCTGCTGCGCTAGCACGCGCAAACGCACCGGCTCTCTTGGTGGTAAAGGGGGTAGCCAGCACCATAGCGCGATGGCCGTTAGCAGGCTGAACCCACCTAGCGCACCAAAGGCAACTCGCCAGTTGCTGAGATCTCCCAACAGCGTGCCAAGCGGTACACCAAGCACTGACGCCGCCGCTACGCCACCAAAAATAAGCGTCATAGCCTTCGGCACCTTTGCTTCTGGCACTAGGCGTGGCGCAATGCTACCGGCTACCGCCCAGAACCCACCAATACTCAGCCCGACCAGCACGCGCGCAGCAAGCAGCAATGCAAAGCTGCTCGCCAGTGCCGTCAATACACTGCCCAGCACCATCACCATCATCAGCAGCGTGAGCATAATACGCCGATCCAAGCGCCCCACGGCTACCGGCAGTAGCGGGGCTGAAAACGCCGCAATGACGCCGGGTACGGTCACCATTAACCCCGCCATGCCTGGCGTCACACCCATCGCCGAGGCCACTTGAGACAATAACCCAATAGGCAACTGCTCAGCGGTCACCAATAAAAAAATGCCGATCATCACGGCCACCACCGCTCTCCACCGCGGCGCTTGTTCCTGCTCCATAGCGACTCTCTCTTACTGCTGCTGACAATATAAACGTGCCTATCAAACAACACCGCCCTCGTAACCAGAGGCTACGAGGGCGGTATCAGAAACCGAATGACGATTTAACGACCTGCATGTTAAATCGTGGTATCAGTTTCCGCTTCTTGCTCTGCGAACGCAGTCTTCTCTTCTTCGGTGATCTCTTTCATCGACAGCTTCACGCGATTGCGGTTGTCAATATCGAGCACTTTCACGATCACGTCATCGCCTTCGTTCAAGAAGTCGCGCACGTTATTAACACGCTCGGCAACGATCTGCGAGATGTGCACCAGACCATCGGTACCCGGCATGATGTTCACAAAGGCGCCGAAGTCAGCAATACGTACGACCTTGCCGTTGTACAGCTTGCCAATTTCCGCTTCAGCGGTAATCGCCAATACGGTATCAATGGCTCGCTTCGCGGCGGCTTTATCTTCCGCGTAAATACGTACGGTGCCATCATCGTCAAGATCGATCGAGGCGCCGGTGTCTTCGCAAATTTTGCGAATAGTCGCACCACCTTTACCAATGACGTCACGGATTTTGTCAGGATCGATTTTGATCGTCGCCATGGACGGTGCGTTGTCAGAGACATCGGTGCGGCTCTGGCTGATCACGACATTCATTTGTTCAAGAATACTTAGCCGCGCAGCCAGTGCTTGCTGCAGCGCGAGCTCCATAATCTCTTCGTTGATGCCTTCGATCTTGATG
>NZ_JBQDLQ010000109.1:0-9826 GCF_052095695.1 Halomonas sp. | reverse complement strand
AGAGCCAGAGCCAGAGCCAGAGCCGACGCCCGCGCCAATTGCTCCCCCTGCTGTTTTGCAGGAAAAGCCAGGGGCGGAGAAAAGTGACAAAAAAGGCTGGTTTGCGCGGATTAAATCAGGTCTGGGCAAAACCCGCGCCAATTTGACCGACGGCATCGCCGATCTGTTCTTAGGTAAAAAACAGATTGATGACGAGCTATTAGAAGACTTAGAAACGCAGCTGTTGCTGGCCGATGTCGGCATTGAAGCAACGACGGAGATCATTGGGCGTCTGGAAACGCGCGTCTCGCGCAAAGAGCTTAATAATCCAGAAGCACTCTACCGTGGTTTGCAAGAAGAGCTGACCACTATGCTGGAGCCAGTCGCCAAACCTCTTGTGATTGAAAAGCGCTCGCGCGATCAAGAGGGCAACGGGCCGTTTGTTATTTTAGTCGTCGGCGTTAACGGCGTGGGTAAAACGACCACTATAGGTAAGCTGACTCAGCGTTTTCAGCGTGAAGGTAAAAGCGTCATGCTGGCGGCTGGCGATACCTTCCGCGCCGCCGCCGTTGAACAGCTAAAAGTATGGGGCGGCCGTAATCGCGTGCCGGTGATTGCTCAGCATACCGGTGCCGATAGCGCCTCGGTTATTTATGACGCGGTAGCTGCTGCCAAAGCACGCGGTGTCGATGTGCTGATTGCCGACACCGCCGGCCGGCTACATAACAAAAGCCACCTGATGGAAGAGCTGAAAAAAGTCCACCGGGTGATGCAGAAGCTAGATACCAGCGCCCCTCATGAGGTGATGCTAGTACTCGATGCGGGAACCGGGCAAAACGCTATTTCTCAGGCCAGTACCTTTA
The DNA here is from genome assembly GCF_052095695.1 of Halomonas sp. Lineage (GTDB taxonomy): Bacteria > Pseudomonadota > Gammaproteobacteria > Pseudomonadales > Halomonadaceae > Vreelandella. The sequence continues at coordinate 8,984 of NZ_JBQDLQ010000109.1, read as the reverse complement.
ACGATGCCGTGCCTATCAGCGGTATCACCTTGACCAAGCTGGATGGCACCGCGAAGGGCGGCATTATTTTTGCGCTGGCTAAGCAGTTAGGGACGCCGATTCGTTTTATTGGCGTGGGGGAGGGCATTGATGATCTTCGCCCCTTTGAGGCCAGTGATTTTGTGTATGCGCTGTTTGATCGTCAAGAGGATGATGCCAGCGCATGATTGCTTTTGAGCATGTGGGAAAGCGTTATGGCGGCCGTTTTGAAGCGCTAGCGCACCTCAATTTTCGTGTCGGTCGAGGTGAAATGGTATTTCTTACCGGCCATTCCGGCGCGGGTAAGAGCTCGCTGTTGCGCTTAATCATGCGTCTTGAAAAGCCCAGTCGCGGGCGTGTCATCGTGGCCGGTCACGATATTGCCCAGCTGCATGCCAGCCAGGTGCCGTTTTATCGCCGCCAAATTGGCGTCGTCTTTCAAGACCATCAGCTGCTTTTTGACCGCAGTATTTTTCACAACGTCTCGCTGCCGCTGGATATCCAAGGGATTGAATCCCGAGAAACCGCGCGTCGCGTGCGTGCGGCGCTCGATAAGGTGGGTCTATTACACCGTGAAAAAGCGTTGCCGATAGAGCTGTCTGGCGGTGAGCAGCAGCGGGTAGGCATTGCCCGCGCCGTGGTAAATAAGCCCGCGCTGCTGCTAGCGGACGAGCCAACGGGTAATTTAGACCCCCAACTTTCGGCGGATATCATGGCGCTGTTCGAGGATTTTAATCGCATCGGCACCACCGTCATGATTGCTAGCCACGACCTGGCTCTGATTGCCCGGCTGCGGCATCGCATTCTGCGCTTGAGTGACGGTCGTCTCGTAGGCGACGAGGGGGCGCTATGAAGCCATCGGCTACTCCCAGGCGCCGCCAAGGAGCGGCGTTAAAAAAGCCGCGCAGGCCACCCACTAAAGCGCCTGGTAATAAACCTTCGCAGCGAGGTGCCAGATCGCATCAGGCGCGGTTTTCAAGCCGCCTGAGGGCCTGGGGTCGCCACCATCGCAGCATGGCAGGAGACAGCTTCTATCGCCTGGTGCGCTATCCGGTTGGTAATCTTCTGACCATGCTGGCCATTGCCATTGCGCTGGTGCTGCCGGCCGCACTCTGGCTAACCTTAGATAGCGCGCGCCTGTTAGATGCGGAGCTTGATGAGAGCGCAACGCTAACGATGTATCTAGCGTTGGCCGCGGATGACGCGCAGGCTTTGCGGATTGAGGAAGCTGTCAACGCAGAAGGTAGCGTGCTTGAGACGCAGTTGATCAGTGCGGACCAGGGCATGGTGGAATTTCAGCAGGCGCTGGGGCTTGATGATGCGCTGGCTGGCCTGGACGATAATCCGCTGCCGATTAGCATTGTAGTGCGACCAGAAAGCGTTGACCCAGCGGCCATGCAGCAGTTGGCTAACACGCTTGAAGCGCTTTCGGGTGTTGATGAGGTGCGGGTCGATTTAGCCTGGGTCGAGCGGCTCAGAAACTTAGCCGAGCTTGGCCGGCGAGTAGCCCTGGCGCTAGGTGCGCTGTTCGGTCTAGGGGTGCTGCTGGTGGTGGGTAATACTATTCGCTTGTCAGTAGAAAGCCGCCGCCGAGAAATTGAAGTTGTCATGCTGATTGGCGCTACTCATGCTTTTGTTCGGCGGCCATTTTTATATAGTGGTGCTTGGTACGGTGTCGGTGGCGGGCTGTTAGCACTGGGGCTACTCGGCGTGGGCAATCATTGGCTATCACTGCCGGTGGCGGCACTGGCCGCAAGCTACGGCGCGAGTTTCTCATTGCCTCAACTTGATGTGATGGGCTCTACAATTCTGCTATCCTGCAGTACACTACTAGGCTGGTTGGGCGCTTGGCTGGCGGTGACTCGCCATCTCTCAAGTATTCGCCCAAGATGATGCCGTTGGGTGGTAAAGGCTTTGAACCTTATCCACACAATCGTGTCTGAATGTATAAGTTAATTAAGGCGTGCTACGTCAACCACGATGTTTTACAGGGGAGACCACCTGCACATGAGCACTAGTCTTCTACCGGTGGGGCAGCTTTCACCCGGCGGCGACCTTGGCGGCTATATCCGCGCGGTCAATGGTATTTCGGTATTAACGGCTGATGAAGAGCGTGAGCTTGCCTATCGTTTGCACGATGAAGGCGATTTGGAAGCCGCTCGGCGTTTAGTTATGTCGCATTTGCGCTTTGTTGTACACATTGCGCGCAGTTATTCAGGTTATGGGTTGCCGCAAGCGGATTTAATTCAAGAAGGTAACGTTGGCTTGATGAAAGCCGTCAAGCGCTTTGATCCCAACCACGGTGTTCGGCTGGTTTCTTTTGCGGTGCACTGGATTAAAGCTGAAATACATGAATTTGTACTGCGTAACTGGCGCATTGTGAAAATCGCCACGACGAAGGCTCAGCGTAAGCTGTTTTTCAATTTGCGCAGCGCCAAGAAGCGCCTGGCGTGGTTGAACAACGACGAAGTTGCCGCTATCGCTAAAGATCTCGACGTTAAGCCTGAAATTGTGCGCGATATGGAAGGCCGCCTTTCTTCTTACGATGCAGGGTTTGACGGCTCGCCGAGCGACGATGATGACAGTTCTTACCAAGCGCCGGTGCATTTTTTAGATGATGCTGCGTCAGACCCGGCAACACAGCTGGAAGATAGCAATTTCGAAGAAGACTCCACGCGTCGTTTGCAGCTGGCGTTGGAAGGGCTGGACGAGCGCTCGCGAGACATCTTGCAGCGCCGCTGGTTAGCTGAGAATAAAGAAACGCTGCATGATTTGGCCGACGTTTACGGCGTGAGTGCAGAGCGTATTCGTCAGCTTGAGAAAAATGCCATGAAAAAGCTACGCTTGAAAATGGGTGAAGATTCCATTGCTGCATAGTTAGGTTTCAATAACGTAAGTTTAAATACCGTACGCAGTTATATCGTAAGTTGCAGTATGGTATGTGTAATACAAAAACCGGCCCTGTTTAAAAGCAGGGCCGGTTTTTTTATGGGTAAGCTTTATGGGTCAAGGCCCGCGCCCCCGTGGGTTTAGGCGGGGAGTGCGACGGCGCGTAGCAAATGAGCCGAAAGCAATGACCACTGATCTTCCCAGTGCTCGGTCGGCAGGCGTTTAAAGTCACTGCGCACGTACTGTGAAATGCGTCCTTCTGCCTGGGCTGTTAGCAAGTTCGCGGCGGCCGGGGCTGGAATGGTGGGCCGCAGTCCTTCGCGAAGCTCTGCCTCGCGTAGAATCTGCTTTAGCTGCGTCTCTAGGCGCTCAAACAGCTGATTGACGCGCTGGCGCAGCCGCGCGGTTTCGCCAGTAAGCACGTCGCCTCCCATCACGCGAGCAAGACCAGGGTTCTTTTCAGCAAAGCCTAGTAGCAGCGCAAGGATGGTGCCGCAGCGCGTGGTGGCATCGGGTGCGTCTTCTAAAATGCGCGTAATCCGGGCAAAAATACTTTCTTCAATAAAGTCGATTAGCCCCTCAAACATGCGCGCTTTGCTAGGAAAGTGCCGATAGAGTGCCGCTTCGGATACTCCCACCTGGCGCGCCAGGGCCGCCGTGGTAATACGTTTTCCGCTGTCCTCTTCAAGCATCAATGCCAGCGCCTGAAGAATTTGCTCGCGACGGCGAGGCTTTTGGTCATCACTCATAAAGTGCTCTCCGTCGCGATTAGTACGCGTCCATTATTTGAGTGCCTACCCCAGCATTGGTGAAGATTTCTAGCAACACTGCGTGGGGAACGCGGCCATCAATAATATGCGCGCTGTTCACGCCGCCTTTAACGGCATCAAGAGCGCAGCGGATTTTGGGCAGCATGCCGCCATAAATCGTGCCATCGGCGATTAGGGCATCTACCTGGGAAGTGGTTAATCCAGTAAGTACTTCGCCTTCGGTGTTCATTAAACCGGCCACATTGGTGAGCAGCATTAATTTTTCGGCATTAAGGGCTTCGGCAATCTTGCCGGCCACTAAGTCGGCATTAATGTTGTAGCTGTGGCCTTTTGCATCAACGCCGATGGGGGCAATCACCGGAATAAAGTCGCGAGCCGCGAGCATCTCGATTAGCTCGGTTGAGATCGACTCGACTTCCCCTACGTGACCAATGTCGATAATTTCAGGTACGGTCATTTCGGGGCTTTGGTGCTCAACTTTGAGCTGGCGGGCACGAATTTGTGCGCCGTCTTTACCCGTTAAGCCTATCGCCTTGCCGCCGCTCTGGTTGATGAGGTTGACGATGCTTTTATTGACCAGGCCGCCTAGAACCATCTCAACGACGTCCATGGTTTGCGAGTCGGTGACACGCATGCCGTTCACAAAGCGTGACTCAATGTTGAGCTTTTTCAGCAGATCGCCAATTTGCGGGCCGCCACCGTGTACCACCACAGGATTGATGCCAACCTCCTTCATTAACACGATATCGCGTGCGAAGGAGTCAATCAGGGTGCTTTCAGTCATCGCATTACCGCCGTATTTGACCACGACGGTTTTGCCGGAAAACTGCTGGATATAGGGAAGCGCTTCGGAAAGCACTTCCACAACGACCTGGGGGTCGCTACTGGCTGAACTCATTATGTTGTCCCTTGCGAACGTTTTTATGCTGATCACATGTGTGCTGATGTAGTGATAAGGGTCATGCTTTCTTGGTGCACACGATCCCTTCGGCGCCTAGTGTTCCTCAATGGCGAGCTTGAGCTCTGGCGCGGCGCGTAATAACGCAGTGTTAAAAACAGTTTTAATGCGCGCTAGGGCGGCATCGTCTTTGCCTTCAAAGCGCATCACCAGTGCAGGCGTGGTGTTAGAGGCACGGCACAGCCCCCAGCCATCGGCATAGTCGACGCGGATGCCGTCCAGCGTGGTTTTGATACCTTCGCCGAAGTCGCCCTCTCGAGCAAGCTTATCCACGATAGAAAATTTGTTAGCGTCGGTCACCGCAATGTTAATTTCCGGGGTGCTCACGTCCTGGGGGAATTGTGCGAAGAGCGTATCAGCGTCGTTGGATTGGTTAGCTAAAATCTCAACCAGTCGAGCGGCGGCATAAAGACCATCGTCAAAACCATACCAGCGCTCTTGGAAAAAAATATGCCCACTCATTTCACCTGCCAGCAGCGCGCCCGTTGCTTTCATGCGCGCCTTGATCAGCGAGTGGCCGGTGCGCCACATTTCCGGTTCGCCGCCTGCTTCGCTGATCACTTTCACCAGGTTGCCCGTGGACTTAATGTCAAAAATGACCTTGGCGCCGGGCTGGCGAGTGAGCATGTCGGTGGCAAATAGCATCAGTAGATGATCGGGAAAAACAAGCTGGCCGTGAGGCGTCACAACGCCTAGACGATCACCGTCACCATCGAAGGCAAGGCCAATATCCGCGTTGGTTTCGCGAACCTTGCGTATCAGGTCTTGCATGTTTTCCGGCTTGCCAGGGTCGGGGTGGTGATTGGGAAAGTTGCCGTCGATCTCGGCAAACAATGGAATCGTCTCCACGCCTAGGCGCGACAGCAGCTGTGGCCCCAGCTCTCCGGCGACGCCGTTGCCGCAGTCGACAACGGCTTTTAGCGGCCTGCTGAGGCGAACATCGCCTAAAATACGCGCTAAGTACGTTTCGCGAATATCTTGCTGCGTGAGACTGCCTTGGCCCTCTACTAGTGCGCCCGACTGGATGCGCTCGAACAAGGCAGTGATGGCATCGCCGGAAAGCGTCTCGCCGCCCAGCACAATTTTAAAGCCATTATAGTCCGGCGGATTGTGGCTGCCGGTCACCATGACGCCCGACTGGGTACCCTCTAGCAGGTGGGTAGCAAAGTAAAGCACCGGGGTGGGCACCATGCCGATGTCGATGACGTTGCGCCCTGCAGCGTTTAGGCCGCGTATTAAGGCCGCTTGCAGCCGCGCGCCGGAAAGACGCCCGTCGCGAGCCACCACCACCGTCGACTCTCCGCATGCGGCCGCTTCAGAGCCCACGGCACGGCCAATCATCTCGACCGTGCTTTCTGTCAGCGTGTCGTCAACAATGCCGCGAATGTCGTAGGCGCGAAAAATCGAGGCGGGTACGGTCTGTGTGTTCATTAGGCTTCCCAGCTAAACCAACATGCGTTGCTCATCGCGACGTTATCCGTCAGCGGCTACTGGCTGCCGGTGCTGCCAAACCCTGCGCTGCCGCGTGATGAATCTTCAAAAGCGTCTACAAGAGAGAGCTCGGCTTGCACAACGGGCACGAGCACATACTGTGCCAAGCGATCAAAGGGCGCTAGCGTAAATGCACTTTGGCCACGGTTCCAGACAGATATCATCAGCTCACCCTGATAATCAGAGTCGATTAAGCCGACCAAATTACCCAGTACGATGCCGTGCTTATGCCCTAGCCCCGAGCGCGGCAGAATCATGCCCGCAAGGGAAGGGTCTTCAATATAGATGGCAATGCCGGTGCGCACGAGCTGACATTCGCCGGGGACTAACGTTAGCGGCTCATCCAGCAGGGCTCGAAGATCCATGCCTGCGGAGCCTTCCGTGGCATACGTTGGCAAATAGTCGTTGAGTCGCTCATCCAGTAGTTTGCACTGTAGCCGAGGGCGGGCGGTCATAAGGTGTCTCCAGGGGCGGTATTAGATGGGGTTTCGGCTATTTTTGCCGCGAGCAGGGCGAGCGCTTGGCGAATAATGGTGCCAGCCAGCTGTGTTTTTGGCTGCGGCGCTTCTGATCGACTTTCAACGCCTTGCGGCGTGCGCCACAGTATCCAGGCAGCGTTCTGGTCGCTGCCAAAGCCAAGATCGGCTAAAGAAACGTCATTAGCGACGATCATGTCCAGCCCTTTGCGCTGTAGCTTGTCGCGTGCGTAGCGCTCGATGTCCTGGGTTTCGGCAGCAAAGCCGACCACAAGCGGACGCTGCTCAGCGGGCAGGGTCGCGACGCTGGCGATAATGTCAGGATTTTTCACCAGGGTCAGGGTAAGCGTATCACCCGTTTCCTGTTTCTTGAGCTTGTGCTCGGCAGGGGCCGCAGCGCGATAGTCAGCGACGGCGGCACAGCCGATAAACAGCGCGGCCTGGGGCGCTAGTCGCTCGGCCTCAGCGTGCATCTGTTCGGCAGACTCTACGTCAATGCGAGTGACGCCTTTCGGTGTGGGTAGCGCAACGGGCCCGCTGATTAACGTCACGTTGGCGCCTTCAAGCGCCGCCGCGGCGGCCAGCGCGAAGCCCATTTTCCCCGAGCTGTGATTGGAGAGGTAGCGCACGGGGTCGAGCGGCTCACGGGTAGGGCCCGCCGTAATGACGATATGAGGAGCGCTAGCTGCAGGGCGCGGCGCGGCGCGAGATGCCATAAATAGTTCGACAATCGCGCTGAAAATCGCGTCAGGCTCGCTCATGCGGCCAGGACCGACATCGCCACAGGCTTGGTCGCCGGCAGCGGGGCCTATCAGCTGCCAGTTATCGCTTTCCAGCTGCGCTACGTTGCGCTGTGTGGCGGGGTGGTGCCACATGGCTTGGTTCATCGCCGGGGCTATGAGTTTAGGCGCATCAGATGCTAAGCACAGCGTAGTGAGCAAGTCGTCAGCCATGCCGTGTACTAGGCGTGCGATCAAGTCGGCGGTTGCTGGTGCAATCAGCACGACATCTGCCCAGCGTGCTAGCTCAATATGCCCCATGCCCGCTTCGGCCTCAGGGTCGAGCAAGGAGGTGCGCACAGGCTCGCCAGAAAGCGCCTGCAGCGTTAGTGGCGTAATAAATGCTTGTGCCCCGCTGGTCATCACCACGCGTACCTCGCAGCCTGCCTGCTTAAGCAAGCGCACCAAAAGAGCGCTTTTATAGGCCGCGATACCCGCGCTAACCCCTAGCAGCACGCGCTTTCCCGTGAGCGTCGACGCCTTGTCAGGCGTGCTTATTGAAGTACCAGAAGCCATGAGCAGTGATCCACGTCAGCGTTCGAGAGGAGGCTTACCATACCATTGGCATCGCGATTTGGCATGTTAGGGGTAAACAAGGTTAAGCTAGGTTTAATGAGGCCAGCCACGCGCAAGCTGTTTTCAATGTACAAAGCATTAATACGCACAACAATCAGTAATGCGGGAAGATTCAATGGGAATCAATCACTGGCCGGAAGGTGAGCGGCCCAGAGAAAAATTATTAACTAACGGCGCTCAGGCGCTTTCAGACGCAGAGCTACTGGCGATTTTCCTGCGCGTTGGCGTGCAGGGGCGCTCGGCGGTTGATTTGGCGCGAGACCTGCTCAGCAGCTTTGGCGGCTTGCGGCCGCTGCTAGAGGCTAATCAGGCAAGCTTTTGCGCCGCGCATGGATTGGGCAGTGCTAAGTATGCCCAGCTTCAAGCGACGCTTGAGTTGTCGCGACGCCATTTAGCTAGCCAGTTGGCACGCGGCAATGCGCTAACGTCACCGGCCTTGGTACGTCACTATTTGACTTCACAGCTGCGCCATTTAGGGCATGAGGAATTTGCGGTGCTTTTTTTAGATACTCAGCACCGAATTATTCGCTATGAATCGCTGTTTCGCGGTACTCTAGACAGCGCATCTGTTTACCCCCGCGAAGTTGCCAAGCGCGCATTAGACCTTAGCGCTGGCGCCGTTATCCTGGCTCACAACCACCCTTCTGGCGTGGCAGAGCCAAGCGATGCTGACCGACGTATCACAGAACGTTTAAAATATGCTCTCGCACTGTTTGACGTGCGCGTGCTGGATCATTTCGTGGTGGGGGATGGAGACGTGGTCTCTTTTGCCGAGCGTGGCTGGCTATAAGCTCAATTGATACATCGTTCTTAGTCTCTGAGAATTCGCCGTGTAGAAAATGGCGGTATCCTTATTTTGCTAAGTTTGATGAGTAAAAAGGCTGTTTTTTAGCCTTTCGGGTCGGTTTCGCTTGCTGCTAATCAAGTGCTCTGGTATAAAGTGCCACCTTTAAACTTGGGTTGAATAACGGATTTGGGTAAAGCTTGGCGGTTAATTGCGTCGACTCCTTCCCTGCTCCGGTTTGCC
>NZ_JBQDLQ010000108.1:0-9827 GCF_052095695.1 Halomonas sp. | reverse complement strand
GCGAGAGTAGGTCATCGTCAGGCACTTATACTAAAAATCCCCCAGGGCACATGCCTCGGGGGATTTTTTTTGCGTTATCTTTAACCAATAAGGGTTAAAGCATCTTAATGTTGAGGCGCGCGTCTGCCTGCGGCTATTTTTATGGCAGAATGCACTCCTTCAGGAGGAATGCTTATGACACAGATGCGCTGGGAACAGCTACTTTCCCCACGTCGTCTTCACGACCAACGCTCAGAAAGCACTCGAGAAATAGGCCGTAGCCCTTTTCATAAAGATCATGATCGAATTGTTTTCTCTGGTTCTTTTAGACGCCTCGGGCGCAAGACCCAGGTTCATCCGCTGACAGAAAACGATCATATTCATACCCGCTTGACTCACTCGTTAGAAGTGGGCTGCGTCGGTCGCTCACTGGGAATGATCGTCGGTGAGCTGTTGCGTGATCAGTTGCCCGAATGGATTACCCCAGCAGACCTGGGTGTGATAGTGCAAACGGCATGCCTTGGCCACGATATTGGCAACCCGCCGTTTGGACACGCCGGTGAGTATGCCATCCGCGATTGGTTTCAGCGTGCCCAGAGCAGTGGCCTGCTTGAGGGTCTATCCGATGCTGAACGAGAAGATCTGCTGACTTACGAAGGTAATGCTCAAGGCTTTCGCATTATTACTCAGATTGAATATAATCAGTTCAATGGCGGTATGCGGCTCACGTCGGCCACGCTTGGAACCCTTCTTAAATATCCGTGGACTGTCCGTTATAGTGGGCGGGCAGGTAAGTTCGGCGCTTATCAATCGGAGCAGGCACTGCTCAAAGAGGTCGCCGAAGCGGTAGGATTGCTGCCCCAGGGTGAGCAACGGTGGTGCCGTCATCCACTCGCTTGGCTCGTTGAGGCCGCTGATGATATCTGCTATGCGCTGCTGGATCTTGAAGATGGTTTAGAAATGGGCATTCTGCGTTACGAAGAAGTCGTCGAGATTCTGCGCCAGATTGCCGGAGAGTTTCCACTCGAATATACCGATATGCAAGACCGAAACGTATCCCAGCGGCGCCGTATCGCATTGCTACGTGGTGCCGCCATGGAGCGCGCCGTCAATGATGTGGGGGCGGTGTTTGTGCAGCATGAGCAGGCGCTGTTGAGCGGTACGCTCAGCGATGATCTGTTAGAGCTGTGCCACCCGGATTTAGGCTGGGGTGTGCAGGCCGCCAAGCAGCTAGCCCGCGAGCGTATTTTCCAAAACGAGCGTAAGGCAAAGTTAGAAATTGGCGCTTATACAACGCTAGGGATTCTTCTCGAGGCATTTATTGGGGCGGCTCACGAGCTGTACCATACGGGGCGTTCATCGTTTAAGCATCAGCGTGTGCTGGCTCTTATTGGTGAAAATACTCCGCTGCCGTCTTGGTCGCTCTATGATAGCTACCGGCGGATGCTGGACTTTATCGGCGGGATGACCGACCACTACGCGGTTGACTTAGCTCAAGAAATGGGCGGTCGTTTACGCGGCGACTAAGCATCCTGCCTCTACACCGATGGCTGACTTAGGTGCTTTAATTCCAACAGTCTGGCGCGCTCAAGCAAAACGTTGATGACCTTATCATGTATGGCATCGTTGAGCGCGCCGGTGTTTAGCTCGGTCAGCTGCTTGGCGAGGGTATCACCGCTCACCACCAGAATATCGGTAGCCGCATCACTGTTATCTATTTTCCATCCAGGTAGTACCAATACACCGCGCACCGGAACAGGAACGCCACAGCGGCGCTCTAACCAGTGAGAGAGCCAGCAGACGCCCTGACGTGTTTTATGTAGCGGCCTACGCTCCTGCCAGTGAGGAAAGCGCAAACGCTCTCGTTCTACGGCCACTGTATTGAGCTCATGGCCGTCGGTACCAATGGCCAGCGTTCTAGCGCGTGTTTCGACCACAAAAATGCCGTGAGGCGTCACTACGACGTGATCGATGGTAAAGCTATCGGTGGGCACATCGTGGAAGACGTAGTAGGGGTGTGCGTCGGGGCGAACTAGGCGCGCAAGCTCTTGCCCAACGGCAAGCTCGCAAGCCAAGCCAAGCTTTAATCGCCGTATGCGCTGGTAGTCACGTACTAATAGCAATGAATATATTAGAACGAGCAATGTGCTGAGCAGGCCATACAGTGCCCATTCAACCCAGTCCTGTCGTTCGACAAACAGCATGCGTCCCATGCCGTAAACGAGTGGCGCCAGGCTGATGATGGGCCCCAGCGCGCCGTTTAAAAACAGGCTAGAAAACGCTTGGTCAAGGCGGTAACGCAATGCTTGGCCTGGTTCATGAAGGGGCGCATTGAAAGGAGAGTGAACACGGGCATCATGTAAGCTACGTAGCGCCAACACGATGCTGCCCATTGCCGCCATCGGGAATAAAAAAATTAGCGGTAGCAAATATTCCAGCCAAGCCATTGCAGTGCCTTGCTCTGCGACTTACCTAGCGATAAGTCATCGTATTATAGAGGTGTTAACCTCCAGCGAATTTGACCTGGTATCCGAGAGCGCTTAGCGCCTGGTGTAGGGTGTCTCGATGATCGCCTTGGATTTCGATAATACCCTCTTTAACCGCGCCACCCGTTCCACAACGCTGTTTAAGCGTTTTGGCCAAACGTTTGAGATCGTCGCTTGGCAAAGGAATGCCGCTAACGGTAGTCACGCCTTTACCTTTGCGGCCGCTGGTTTCGCGTCGAATACGAACCACGCCATCGAGAGCCACTAGCCGCTCCTGCTCACTTGCATTATCGCAGTTACATGCATCAAGAGCTTCTCTACAGGCCGGGCAAGTTTTGCCGTGCTCGGTGGAGTAAACCAGCCCACCTAATTGATCACGCAATGACGCCATTATCGCCCCCCTGCCGAGTGTTGAGGCACTGGGGTTTGCCAATGTTCACGAGTGAGTCGCTCCACTACTGCAGGTAACTGATACATATTGCTGATCATAATAGCGTTTTCAGGCGTTGTCTCGGCATCGGGAAAACGATTTAAATGGATGACCGTCATTCCGGCTTGCAGGGCCGCGTGAACACCCACTAGTGCGTCATCAATGGCAATACAGTCACGTGCCAAGTAGCCCATGATACTCGCTGCATGTAAATGTAAACAGGGTTCAGGCTTCCAGCAATTGGCGGTATAACCACTGAACAAACGATTCCCAAAATAATCGCCAAGGCCCGTAACACTTAACGCGGTGTGAATTTTACTTTCTGGGCCATTGGATACCACTGCGCTGGGATAGCCAGCCAATATATCCAGTGCTTCATGGGCACCGGGTATCGTCGTTAGTTCCTGGGAAAGTCGCGTGGCTAAGTTAGCCCGCATGTCAGTTTCCATGCTGTCGAGCTTGTCTGGATCGACGTCGCCGTGTCTTTTTTGCAGTTCGGCAACAATCCGCCGAAAGCGCGCGCCACGAAATTCGCCAAGGTAGTCAGTAGCAGCAAAAGGCAGCCCTACTGCATTGAGGCCTAAGGTCATTTCTTCCGCGAGAAGGGGTTCGCTGTCAACGAGCGTGCCATCACAGTCAAACAGCAAAAGTGGGAGCGGCATTGCATTTCCTTGCAGCGGCTCAAGCGCTGCCAGTGTTAGTTAAGCCAATCGCCCTCTATTGAACGGGATTTTTTGCCTTTTGTGAACACTGTTTTGTTATTTTTTGCTTGCCAGTGTGTGGCTCTTGAGCCAGCTTACAACAGTCATGCTCAATTTTACGGCGACTGCGTTGACGAGATAGCATGTAATATCCCCTGTCATCACCAATGGAGATCGTGCCATGCGATTAGTTACCTGGGTTATTTCTTTCACGCTGAGCGCTGCTTTAATCGCGACGACAGGCTATGTTTTTGCCGATAATCACGCACCAGAAAACGAGCAGCACGCGCCACTAGATGATAAAGCCCTGGAGGAGGAGTATGGCATAAAAGCAGGGTCGGTAAAGCGCGATGGCGAGCTTTCGTCTAGCGATGTTGGTGAGGCGAGTGATCGAACTCGCGCAGGCGAGGATGACGTAGAGCTTGAGCCTTCAACGGGGGAAGAAGAAAGTCCGGGCGCTGGCACCGGAGGCACCGGCAGTCCAGACGATGCGATACATAGTAGCGAAGAAGAAAACAGCGCAAACGATGATGGCACTGACGCCAACGAGTAACGTCAGTGCCTAATACACTACTGGGCAAGTCGGCGCGAGTTAGCGCTACTACGCTGGTGGTAAGGCTTCATCGTGCGCTTGCTAGTGACCCACCAAGGAGCGAGCTGACCATTCATTGAACTAAACAGTGCTTTTTGCATGACGAGGCCAGCTTCCATGTTGGCCTCGAGTTTTTCGGTAACCATGCGCTGATTCTCTTGCATCATTTTAGGACTGAAGAACGGCTGCGTTTGCCATAAGTGATTGCGCATCGTGATGGTGGACAGAGAGGTAGACCATAGCTCGCACGCCATTAGGCCGACTTTCCATATATCGAACATCGCCACTGGCGTGGTGGGGACCAATGGCAGGGTTGATGAGCGTTTCATAAGCGGCTTGCCTCTGTGTTGGGCCGCGAAACCTCGTGGCCCAATAGACAGTGTTAGCGCATTAATGCTGCATTGCAATATGTGTTTTGCGAGCTATAGCATAGGTTATGAAAAACCCAGTTATGAACAGCCAAGTGATAAAAAGAGAGCGGCATAAAAAAGACGACCAAGAGATCGTCTTTTGGAACAGGCTTAGCTAAGCGATCATTTGATCTTAGGTACCAGTTCGCCGCGCTCATAGCGCAGGAACATCTCTTCTAAGTTAATCGGCTTGATTTTGCTGGCATTGCCGGCAGTACCGAACGCTTCGTAGCGGGCGATACATAGGTCGCGCATCGCAGTGACGGTTTCCTTCAAGAACTTACGCGGATCGAATTCAGCGGGGTTCTCAGCCATAAAACGACGCACTGCGCCGGTAGAGGCTAGGCGTAGATCAGTGTCGATATTGACCTTACGAACACCGTGTTTAATCCCTTCGATAATTTCTTCCACCGGTACGCCGTAAGTTTCGGGGATCTGGCCGCCGTACTGGTTAATGATTTCCAGCCATTCTTGCGGTACAGAGGACGAGCCATGCATGACTAGATGAGTATCTGGAATACGCGCATGGATTTCTTTGATGCGCTGGATTGAAAGCGTATCGCCCGTGGGCGGCTTGGTAAATTTGTAAGCACCGTGGCTGGTGCCAATGGCGATCGCCAGTGCATCGACCTGCGTGGCTTTAACAAATTCGGCGGCTTCCTCAGGATCTGTGAGCATCTGCTCCATATCCAGCTTGCCTTCAGCGCCAATGCCGTCTTCTTCACCGGCCATACCGGTTTCCAGGCTACCCAAGCAGCCCAGCTCACCTTCAACGGAGACGCCACAGGCATGTGCCATTTCTACCGTACGACGGGTAACGTCAACATTATATTCATAGTCAGTCGGTGTTTTGCCATCTTCGCCCAGCGAGCCATCCATCATCACCGAAGAAAAGCCAAGCTGAATAGAGCGCTGGCAGACTGAAGGGCTGGTGCCGTGATCTTGGTGCATGACCACCGGAATATGAGGAAACTCTTCAACCGCGGCTAAAATCAAATGACGCAGGAATGGCGCCCCTGCATATTTACGTGCACCCGCAGATGCTTGCACGATGACCGGCGAGTCGGTGGCATCGGCGGCTTCCATAATAGCGCGCATCTGCTCAAGGTTATTGACGTTAAAAGCCGGAATGCCGTAGCCGTATTCGGCAGCGTGGTCGAGCATCTGGCGCATGCTGATCAGAGCCATGAAGTCACCTTATCTGTGGACGTTGTGAAAAACTGGTTATCTGAACCCGTGCTGCAAGCGCATGGGGTCACGTTGTCTAATGCATTTGTAAAACAAATTAGCCGCGTTTGGCAGCCGCTTCGAGGGCCGCCACGGCCGGTAGCTGTTTGCCTTCAACATATTCAAGAAAGGCACCGCCACCGGTAGAAATATAGGAAATGCGATCCGCAATGGCATATTTATCAATGGCCGCTAACGTATCACCACCACCGGCAATAGAGAAAGCCGCGCTATCGGCAATGGCCTGGGCAATAACCTGAGTACCATTACCAAATTGATCTATTTCAAACACGCCGACCGGCCCGTTCCATAAAATGGTGCCAGCGTCTTTGAGCATGGTGGCTAAGTGAGCCGCCGTGTCAGGGCCGATATCTAAAATCATTTCATTGTCGGCTACTTTATCGACGGGTTTGACAACCGCTTGCGCTGATTCAGAAAATTCGGTGGCCACGACTACATCGGTAGGTAGCGGGATCGAGACCTTTTCCATCAACGCCTTAGCCTGATCGATCAGGTCGGCTTCATACAGTGATTTGCCGACATTGTAGCCCGCCGCGGCAATAAAGGTATTGGCGATTCCTCCCCCAACAATCAGTTGATCGCACTTATCAGCTAACGTCGTGAGCACATCTAGCTTTGTTGATACTTTTGAGCCGCCGACAATTGCGGCCATGGGACGAGCTGGATTCGCCAGCGCTTGCTGTAACGCGTCGAGCTCTTGGGCCAGCAGCGGCCCAGCGCAGGCGCTTGGTGCAAAGCGGGCGACGCCGTGGGTTGATGCCTGTGCCCGATGGGCCGTACCGAAAGCATCCATAACAAAAATATCGCACAGCGCGGCGTACTGTTTTGCCAGTTGCTCGTCATCTTTCTTCTCGCCGCTGTTGAAGCGTACGTTCTCAAGAAGGACGACATCACCATTTTCAAGTGCCAGCGTTTCGCCTAGATACGCGGTCACTAGAGGCACCGGGCGACCCAGTAGGTCGCTTAGATGCTCAGCAACGGGGGCAAGAGAAAACTCATCGGCAGGTTCGCCTTCAGTGGGGCGTCCTAAATGGCTCATCAGCATGACTTTTGCGCCAGCGTCCACCGCTGTCTGAATGGTGGGCAACGCTGCGCGCAGGCGGGCGTCGCTTGAGACCCGACCATGTTTAATAGGCACATTCAAATCTTCACGGATCAGCACGCGTTGTCCTTCCAAGGGAAGGTCAGTCATTTTCTTCACATTCATGTGAGCGGTTTCCTCGTGTTCAGATTACGTTTCTGTCGAAAGTCTGGCCAGTCGATGACTAATATCGAGCATACGATTCGCGAACCCCCACTCGTTGTCGAACCAGCACAGCAGCTTGATGAGGCGTTTGCCAGCAACCCGCGTTTGGGTAGCATCTAGAATGCCTGAGCGCGGGTCGTGATTAAAATCAATCGACGCCATGGGTGCTTCCGTATAGCCAAGAACGCCTTTTAAACGCTGTTGGCTGGCTGTCAGGAGTAGCGCATTTACCGCATCACGGTGAGTATCGCTACGAACCGTGAGGGCCACGTCCATCGCAGAGACGTTAATCGTCGGCACGCGGACGTGTAAGCACTCAAAGCGGCCCGCTAGGTGAGGCATTAAGCGGCTAATGCCGAGCGCCAAGCCGGTGTCGACGGGAACAATCGACTGCATCGCCGAGCGAGTGAGGCGCAGATCCGTTTGATGGTAGGCATCAATCACTGGCTGATCGTTCATCGCCGAGTGGATCGTCGTCGTCACGCCGTGTTCAAGCCCTAGCGCTTCATCTAAAACGGTTAACAGCGGCACCAGGCAGTTGGTTGTGCACGATGCAGCGGAAAGAATGCGCTGAGACAGCGTCATCTGGTCTTCATTAATGCCCCATACAATGGTGGCATCAACATCATTCTCTGCGGGCTGAGAAAACAGCAGCCGCTTGGCGCCCGCGGCTAAATGCAGTTCGGCCGAGGCGCGGTCTTTAAAGCTTCCCGAGCACTCCAACACTAGGTCTACATCGAGTGCTTTCCAGGGTAGATTGCGCGGATCCTGTTCGCACAGTATCTGGATGCGCTGGCCGTTAACGATGAGATCCTGGCCATCGTTATCGACCTCACCTGGAAAGCGGCCATGTGTTGTGTCGTAGCGCGTCAGGTACGTAATCGTAGCGAGATCAGAGAGTTCGTTGATCGCAACGATCTCAATGCCCGGAGGTTGCCGCTCGACGAGGGCCCGCAGCACGCATTGGCCAATGCGTCCGTAACCGTTAATAGCGATGCGATACGTAGAGGCGGAATTAGCCATACACAAAGGCGGCTCTTAAAAGTAAATCGATGATCAAAAGTGGGATAGCAAACCCCGCGATAGTAGCGTATTTCAGTCAGCTATGCGTATCCGCTGCTCATGCCTAGCAGTCGCCAAGCAAGCGGCAGGAGTACCGCAGTGAAAATGCCTGTAAGGCTCATTCCTAGTGAGGCGAATGCCCCCGCCGCGGGGCTGATTTCGAATGCTCTGACGGTACCAATGGCATGCCCATTCAGGCCAAGGGCGAAACCGATCAAGCGTTCATCGCTGATATGCAGCAAACGTGCAGCAATGCTGACGCATGGGATGGTGATAACACCGGTTATCAGCAGCGACCCCATTAGCAGCGCTACCTTACCGCCAAGCTGTTCGGTAATGCCGATAGCAATCGGCGCCGTCACAGACTTGGCTGCAATGGAGGCAAGTATGGTTTCGGAGCTGCCCAGCAGCCAAGCAATAGCAAGTGCATAGAAAGCCGCTAGCGTGGCGGCAATGGGCAAACAAATTGCCAGCGGCCGCCAGAGTTCAACGATGCGCGGCAGCTGTTGATAAAGCGGCATACCTAGCGCCACCGTCGCGGGCCCCAACAACACCGTTAGCCATATCGCGTCCTCTTGATAGGTCGGATAAGGCAGCCCTATCAGCGCGAGCGCCCCGGCGAGTAGCAGCGCCGCAATTAAAATAGCGGGTAGCCAGGAAGGGCGCTTAAGGCGCTGAAATAGCCGGTTACCAATCAAATAAGCAACCAGCGTTAGCCCGACAGCAAATAGCGGCGTGGCGGTTAGCAGCTCTAATAGCGATAGGTCAGCGGTCATAAGATTGCCCGATCAGTCGCTTAAGCAACCACAGGGTGGTGACAACGCTAAGAAGTGTACCCGCCACTAAGGCGATAAGAATAGCTGTCCACTGCCCGGCTAATTCGCCAATGATGAAAAATACACCGACGACACCGGGCATAATCAGCATAGCGAGCAGCGCGATGAGCGGCTGTGCGGCCGCGGCAATACTGCTAGGTACGCGACCATACATCGCAAGCGTGGCACACAGCAGCAGCATGCCGATCACGCCTGAAGAGACCGGCAGACCGGTGAAGTAGATGACCACTTCACCGATCTGCCAGTAGCTAATCAGCCATAAAAAGCCACTGAGTGCC
This sequence comes from Halomonas sp., assembly GCF_052095695.1. Lineage (GTDB taxonomy): Bacteria > Pseudomonadota > Gammaproteobacteria > Pseudomonadales > Halomonadaceae > Vreelandella. The sequence goes on along the minus strand of NZ_JBQDLQ010000108.1, from coordinate 559 downwards.
GGCATGGTCTATTCGAGCAGTTCGTGAGCTTGCTTGACGATGTTGTCGACCGTGAAGCCGAAGTGTTTGAACAGATCGTCCGCGGGTGCAGATTCGCCGTAGGTCGTCATGCCAATTACACGGCCTTCCAGACCCACATATTTGTACCAGTAGTCGGCATGCGCCGCTTCAATAGCGATCCGCTTGGTGACCGCTTGGGGTAGCACGCTTTCACGGTAGTCCGCGTCCTGGCCGTTGAAACGGTACGCCGAGGGCATGGACACGACGCGAACGGCTTTACCCTGTTGCTCAAGCTCGGCAGCAGCGTCCATCGCGAGCGATACTTCTGAGCCTGTGGCTATCAGAATCAGCTCCGGCATTTTTGGCGTGCCTTGGCTGGTTTTACTCGTCGGGTCTTTAAGAACATAAGCTCCGTTTTGAATTGCCGCTAGCTGCGCTTGGGTGCGCTGCTGGTGCGGCAGGTTCTGGCGTGAGAGTACCAGCGCGGTCGGGCCGGAGTGGCGCTTGATCGCCGCATCCCAAGAGGCGGCGGTTTCGACCGCATCGCAGGGGCGCCAGG
>NZ_JBQDLQ010000107.1:0-9925 GCF_052095695.1 Halomonas sp. | reverse complement strand
GTCCATAGACTACTAAGTTCGGATTTAAGAGTCTACGCAGCTACATTCGGATTATCATCAAAGATCATCAGGCTCGGCAAGTGCGCCATCAGCCGCGCACACTGGGGCAAGCCCTCAACAAAGGTATCGATCACCTTCTGCTCTTGGCGATAAAGCTCGGCATCTTTTTCATCTAATGCGGGCGGCGTGGGGGCAATCACTTGCCAGGCCACCGGCGACCACACCAAACAGTACATGGCGAGCATTTCCGCCAGCGTCATTAAATGGTTGTGAGCATTGGATGACGTAAACACCGGCTTTTTGACACCGCCGAAAAAGCGCTCACGCAGCGCGGCGTTACTGGTGAAATCCGGCAGCAGCGCCGCGCGGCAATAATAGCTGTCAGGCGAGTCGTACAGCGCCTGGCTATCATTTACCGTGGCGCCTTCTAACTGTTCGTCGACTAATCCCAGGCGTTCAATCAACGCATGTACGGCGCGCAGCATCGGCCCAGCAACGTCATCGGCGTAGACTTGATCACCGGTCATCAGTAACCAAGCAGGCCACTCGGTAGGCGCTGCCTGCTGATCGCCAAGCCAGCTGTCGGCACGCACCAAACCATCGGGGCTATCGTGATGTGGCTTACGGCAAGACCCATGCATCAGCCGGTGATGGCTCGAGGCAATTACAAAGGCAGGGTAATCGGCGCCTTCGTAGCACAACCAGGGCGCCCACTCAGGCAACGACTGCACGCTACCCTGCATCGTTTCAATCTGCAGGTCGTATTCGATACGCTCGTCGCAAGGCAGCGGCGTATCAAGCTCAATATCAATCAGATGGATAAAAGCGCGCTTACCGATGGCAACGCACTGATGGTGGTGCGCCAAACCAATGGACTCGGCGTCATGCTGGCCAGGCCGTAGCACCAGCGTCATGGTCAGTGGCCGAGTGGCGACAATCCACATTACTAGCCGGGTCGTGCTGATGCGCCGTAATAAAGGACCAACTAAAATATCGGGCAACGTATCCGTGCCATGCATCCAATGAAATCTCCGTTATCCGTTCGCCACCACGGGCAGCCCAACCTCGACGTTTAGGCCGCCTTCGCTGCCGCGGGAAAGCTGCATATGGCCGCTGTACAAAGCGACAAGGTCGGTGACGATAGCCAGCCCCAAACCACTACCAGAACGCTGCTCATCCAGGCGCTTGCCTCGCTGCACCGCCTGCTGGCACTGCGCGTCAGACATGCCGGGGCCATTATCACTCACGATAATAGTGAGCTGTTGCTCGTTAACCTGGACCTGCAGCTGAACATCGCTATGAGCCCAGCGCAGCGCATTATCCATTAAGTTACCTACCAGCTCCTGAATATCTTGCCCATCCATATGCACGTTCACGTCACGCTGCCATGTTTGGCGCAGCGTAATGCCGCGCCGCTGGCCAAGCTTGGCCAGCCCGTTTAGCAGCGGCGCTAACGTGGCATGCAGATCAATGGGTGCAAAGCGAGCGCCCTCGCCCGCCGCCGATGCACGCGCTAAATGATGGCGTACCGCGCTGTCTAAGCGCGTTAACTCCACTTCCCAGGTAGCACGGCTGTCTTCCGGCAGCTGGCGAAGCTGTAGACGTATCACGCTCAGCGGTGTTTTCAGCGCGTGGGCCAGATTACCGGCCGTGTGACGCCCGCGCTCAATTAAGCGTTGGTCCCTCGCCAGCACCGCATTCATTGAGGCGGCCAGGGTCGCCAGCTCGTCGGGCAAACGAGTATCCAGCTGTTCTACATGCCCCTGCTCTACCTCATGCAGATTGGCCCGCATACGCCGCAGCGGCGCTAACCCCCAGCGAACCTGCAGCGCCAGAACGCCTAATAGCAAAATGCCTAGGCCCGCCAAACCGCCCCAAAGAAGACGCTGGAATTCGCGAATATCCGCGGCTAATACATCGTCCCGCGCGGCAACGCTAATATGCAGGGGTCTTTCCAAGGGCGCTAAATAAATATCACGCTCAACAACGCGCAACGATTGCCCGCGCGGGCCTGACAATGAGCGCGCGCTGAGAGTGTCATTGGCAATAACCGGCAGGCGTTGATCCCACAGCGAGCGGGAAGCCAACGTATGCTGGCCAGCATCGGTTATTTGCCAGTACCAGCCGGAGTAAACGTTATCAAACCGTGGGTCACCCAGCGCCCGGTCGTGGACAAGCTGCTGGGCGGCGGGGTCATAGGTGGCACCGGCGATAATCACATTGAGCGTGGCCTCCAGGCGCTCGTCAAAGGCCTGGGTCGCCGCTAAATGGTAATGGTGAGAAAGCAACGTACCGGCAACTGGGAGGGCCAGCCCGACCATCAGCAGCACCGCCAATAGTAGCCGCACGCCGATGGAGCGCCCGGCCCAACGCTTTTTCCATTGATTACGCCACGCAGAACGGGGGTGACTCATTCGCTGGCAGGCTCTTCTTCTAAGAGCCGATACCCCTGCCCCCGCAGCGTGGCAATGCGCCAGCTGCCCAACTTACGGCGCAGGCGGCTGACCTGCACGTCGATCACGTTAGAGTCCGGCTCATGGTCACGGTCGTATACGTGCTCTGAAAGCTCGGTACGACTCACCACGCGCGGGGCGGCATGCATTAAATAACCGAGTAGGCGCGTCTCTTGGGCGGTTAATCCCACCGGACGTCCCGCCAACGCGACGTGCTGCGTATGCGTATCCAAGCTTAGCTCGCCGGCTTTCAATATCGGGTGGGCATGGCCGTGGCTGCGGCGAACCAGGGCGCGCAGGCGAAAAAGCACTTCCGCCGGTTCAAAGGGCTTAGTGACATAGTCATCGGCACCAGCGGTAAAGCCTGCCGCTTTATCAGCCCAGCGCTCACGGGCGGTAAGAATGAGCACGGGCAGGTCAATACCATCTTCGCGCCAAGCCGCTAGCCAGCGAGTACCGTCACCGTCGGGCAGGCCTACATCCAAAATGAGCGTGTCATAAGCTTCCGTGCGCACCAGGAAATCAGCGTCTTGGCCCGTGGCCGCATGCTCTACAAGCCAGTCGCCGTCGCGCAGCGCCTGACTTAGCTCGCGGGCGAGCGCGTGGTCGTCTTCTACCAGCAAACACTTCATGACTGACTACCCTTTTCTTATATAAAAAAGCTAACGACGCATATCGTTAATGCGTACACCTTCGATAGACATTAGCTCACCGCTTTGGCCGTCAAATTCAAATTCAACGATCTGGCCTTGGGGTCCGAGCAGCTTAATTTCATACTCTACAAACCCGCGCTCACGCTCCACTTCAACTTCGAGCACCTCACCAATGTAGTGAGCTTCAAGCCAATCTAAAATAGTGTCCAGCGGCACCACTTCACCACGATTCACCTCGCCATGCAGAGATTCCCAGGGCTGATCGCCCACTGCGCTACTGACCAGTAATAGCGCTAAGGCTAAACTGGCAACACTGCGGCAAGCGCTTTTTTGGAAGCGGCCTAGTGGCGTTATAAGGTGACGTACGACATTACTCATAGTGCCAGAATGCCTAAGGAAACATGAACGTTAGATGAACGGTTTTGTCAGCTTAAGGAAAGTATCCCAGTGGTATAAATTCCCTGTCGCATTGGCTGAGTGCCATTGATTCACGTAAATGATTCGTCACGTAAAGAAGGAATTTGCTATGAACACCATGAAAAAAATGCTGCTGATCCCGACCTCTGCCCTACTACTTGCCGCTGCGGCTGGCAGTGCTCAGGCTGATTCACTGCCAATGGATCGTATTGATGACGTATTGACCCACGCAAGCGACTACGGTTTCACCCATTACGAAGAAATTAGCATTAAAAGCCGTGGCCGTGTGGAAGTGGAAGGCTGGCTGGACGATGAGTGGTATGCCGATATTGATTTCTCACTAGATGACGGCGAAACGCTGCAAGAGCAACGCGAGCGCCTAGTCACCGGTGCCTGGGGTATGAGCGAAGACGATATTCGCCAAGCGCTGAATGTTGCCAGCCAGGAAGGCATGGTTGAGTTTGAAGACCTCGACATGGATAAAAGCGGCATGATCGATGTTGAAGGCCGCGACGAAAATGGCCGTGAGCTGGAAATCAGCGTGCGCCAAGGCGCTGATCAAGTCAGCGAGATTGACCGCGACTAATCTATCGCATCATCTCTACTAGCGGTGTTTTAAGCCGCCCTGCGGGCTCCCTTGAAGGGAGCCCGCTGTGTTATAGCCCTAGCAATAGCCAAGCGTCATAATGGCCTCAGCAGGAAGCGAATATAGCCGCAGACTGAGGAGAACGCCGTGCATAACGAAGACATTGATGGCCCCCCCGGCGACACACTACCCACCGCGGCGCTGCGTGACTTAGCCTGGCTAGCCGCCACGCCGGATCTTATTGAGATGGCGCCACCGATTCCCTGCGCAGGCCGCCCGACGCTTAAAGAACTAGGGCTGGAAAACTCGCTGTTGCCCTGGCTGCGCCAACTCCCAACACCTTCGCTAACAGCTTTAACGGGTTCGCGGGCCAGTCGCATGGGGCATTATCACGAACGCCTTTGGCACACGCTGCTTGATCACGCCCCCAACACACGCATGCTAGCGCACAACGTACGCATTACGCGTCAGCGCATTACGCTGGGTGAGCTGGATATGCTTTATCGCACTCGCGACAACCCGGCACCGATACATTTGGAGGTGGCGATTAAGTTCTATCTGGGTTTGCCGGAAGGGCCTGGGGACTTGCGTAGCCAAAGCCGCTGGATTGGCCCTGGCGGAGCAGACAGCCTAGCGCTTAAGTGTGCCCATCTACAGCGCCACCAGTTGCCGCTTTCCACAACGCTGCCTGCGCTGGCAACCCTGAAGCATTGGCTGGCACCGCGCGACCTGGGCGCCTCTAAACTGACGTTGGGTGAGCAGTTAACGCAACGGCTAGCCATACCGGGCGTTCTGTACTATCCCTGGCAAACGCCCTGGCACACAGAAATGCCGCCGCCAGCAGGCGCCACGCTGAATCACCGCCGTGGCCGCTGGTGCTACTGTCGCGATTGGCCTGCGTTTGTCGCCAGCTCAGCGGCAGTACCCACGGTAGCCTGGCTGGAAAAACCGCACTGGCTGGCACCACCGCTACCCAGCGTTTTTCGCCCCATTGATGAAGTGCTGCCCGGCGTCATCGATAGAGTGCACGCATGGTGCTCGCCCCAGCAGGTCATGCTGTATTACCAGAATGAACGGCGCTATGAGCGCGTTTTTTTGGTGCCTGACGACTGGCCGCGCCAAGTGCCTTTACCGCCACCTGCTTGCTTATAAGACCACAAGATTATCGCGGTGAATCAACTCGTGGGCTTCCACATAGCCAAGGATTGCTTCAATCTGATGGCTGGGCTGCCCCGCTAGCTGATGCGCCTCATCAGCGCCGTAGTTCACTAAGCCTTTGGCTACTGACGCGCCTTGCTCGTCCACGCAGACCACCATATCGCCACGCTTAAAGCTGCCCTGCACATTGCGCACCCCAACGGCTAATAGGCTAGAGCCTTTATCGCGCAGCACTTTCACCGCGCCGGCATCCAGCACCAGCGTGCCGCGCACCTGCAACTGCCCCGCTAACCACCGCTTACGCGCCGCGATCGGCACCTGATCAGGCCGCAGCAGCGTGCCCAGCGACTCACCCGCCATTATTCGATTGATAACGTCAGGCTGGCGCCCGCTCGCAATCACCGTGACCGCTCCGGAGCGCGCCGCCAGCTGCGCCGCACGCACTTTGGTACTCATCCCACCACGCCCTAGCGCACCGCCGCTGCCTGCCACAGCCGCTAAGCGCGGGTCGTCGGCGCGCCCTTCGGCAATCATCTGAGCATTCGGATTATGCCGCGGGTCGGCATCAAACAGACCTTCCTGATCGGTCAACAGCAGCAGCGCATCGGCTTCCAAAAGATTTGCAACCAGCGCTCCGAGCGTATCGTTATCGCCAAAGCGAATTTCATCGGTGACCACGGTATCGTTTTCATTGATCACCGGCACCACGCGCATTTCCACCAACGTGCGCAGCGCCGACAGCGCATTAAGGTAGCGCTTGCGATTAGACAGATCGTCGTGGGTGAGCAGCACCTGCGCCGTGAGCATATTGTGGCGCGCAAAATGCTGCTCATAGCACTGAGTGAGTCCGTTTTGACCCACCGCCGCAGCGGCCTGAAGCTCATGCACCGCGCTGGGCCGCACCTGCCAGCCAAGGCGCGCCATGCCAGCAGCCACGGCGCCAGAGGAAACCAGCACCACCTCAATACCGCGCTGATGCAAGGCTGCGATTTGATCCACCCAGCCGCCAATGGCCGGTTCGTCCAGGCCGCGGCCATCGTTAGTCAGTAGCGCACTGCCGATCTTTACCACGACTCGACGCGCCCGACTCAATGCGCTGCGTCCGAGAATTTGCTCGTTACTTTCCATCCGCCCCACCTTTATCAGACACAATAAGGGCCGCGCGAACGCAGCCCTTTTAGCTTACTATCTTACCCCCTAGCAGGGTCACGCGATTTCGAAATGCTATGGGGCGTATTCAACTTCAACATCATAATCATCGTCGTCGAAATCTTCGTCGTCTTCATCGTCACGCTTACGCCGACGACCCAGACGCGCTTCAGTACGTGCGACCGACTCTTCTTCCATGCGACGTCGCATTTCTTGCTCACGAATCAGCGCTTCTTCATCTTCGTACTCAAGGCGACGCTGTTCGGTCAGCCAGCGATACGCCGCCTGAACCAGCTTATCGGTGCCATCGCTACTAATGGCCGAGATACGAAACACCGGGCCTTCCCAGTTAAGCGCCTGAATAATCGCCTGAGCGCGCTCTTCGCGCTCGTCTTCCGGCAGTAGGTCAAACTTATTCAAGACCAGCCAGCGCGGACGCTCAGACAGCGCCGGTGAGAACTGTCCCAGCTCGCGCACAATCGCCTTCGATGCCGCGACCGGATCAGACTCATCAAACGGCGCTACGTCGACGACGTGAAACAGCAACCGCGTACGCGTCAGGTGCTTCAAGAAGCGCAGCCCTAAGCCGGCACCGTCAGAAGCCCCTTCGATCAGACCCGGCACATCGGCCATTACGAAGTGTTCATGCATGCCCAGCTTCACCACGCCTAAATTAGGCACTAGCGTAGTGAACGGATAGTTAGCGACCTTGGGCTTGGCGGCAGACACGGAGCGAATCAGCGTGGACTTGCCCGCATTAGGCATACCCAGCAGACCCACATCAGCCATTACCTTCATTTCCAAACGCAGGTTACGGCGATCACCGTCGGTACCGGTTGTGGTACGACGCGGCGCGCGGTTGGTCGAAGACTTAAAGTGGATGTTACCCAATCCACGCCGACCGCCTTCACCAACCAATACCACCTGGCCGATCTCGGTCACATCCGCGATGACTTCCAAGGTATCTTCGTCAATCACCGTGGTGCCGACCGGCACTTTTACGTGCAGATCTTCGCCGGCCTTGCCGCTCATTTGACGGCCCATGCCGCCCTGGCCGTTTTGCGCTTTATAAAAACGCTGGAATTTGAAGTCGATCAAGGTGTTAAGCGCATCGTCACCAATCAGGTAAACGCTACCACCGTGGCCGCCATCGCCCCCATCGGGGCCACCCCTGGGCACATATTTTTCGCGGCGAAAGCTCAGACAGCCATTGCCGCCTTTGCCCGCCTCAACAATAATCGAGGCTTCATCGACGAACTGCATTGGATTCTCCCGGCCGCTTCCGCCGCCCTAATATGCAATACTTTTTTTCACCGGCGCTTTCATCCACCCTCGTGGCAGAAAAGCGTATGCGAAAAGAGTTTTAACCGACAAAAAAGCCCCGCCATAGCGGGGCTTTTTTACGCAGCATCTATCTAGCGCTGCGTTTTTCGTTTATGCAGAAACAATGCTAACGAACTTACGGTTTTTGGGACCTTTGGTCTCAAATTTCACAAAACCGTCGCTCAGCGCGAACAGCGTGTGATCGCGGCCTAGGCCTACGCCTGTGCCAGCGTGGAAGCGCGTGCCGCGCTGACGCACGATGATGTTACCCGCAGTCGCCGATTGGCCACCGAACAGTTTCACACCTAAGCGTTTAGACTCGGAATCGCGACCGTTACGCGTGGAGCCAGCTGCCTTCTTATGAGCCATTGCAAAAACCTCCTAAAGGGACTAACCGCTTACGCGGAAATTCCGGTAATTTTGACTTCAGTGAACCACTGACGGTGGCCCTGACGCTTCATGCTGTGCTTACGGCGACGGAACTTGATGATCGTCACTTTTTCGCCACGGCCGTGGGAAACCACTTCGGCAGAGACTTTAGCGCCGCCAATCATTGGCGCGCCAATGTTGAAGTCATCGCCGTCTGCAACCATCAGCACTTCATCAAACTCAATCGTTTCGCCGGTAGCGACTTCGATTTTTTCGAGCTTGAGGGTCTGACCTTCTTGAACGCGGTACTGTTTGCCACCGCTTTTAATAATTGCGTACATGTCACTCTCCGGACTTGTCGTTAATGCCAGTTACGCCCCGCGTAACCAGCGCTCATCGCCTTCCGCTCTTATCGACCTGCTGCGAGTGGCGCCCCTTCTGGAGCCATCTGACAGGGAGCATGATGAGTGGGTCGCGGATTATAACGACTATCGCCTCTTACCACAAGACTACCTGTACTCGTCAATGGTAGGGAGAAGCCGTCACGGCTGAGCGCGCCTTGACGCCCAACAGGCAGCGCCATAGCATGAGCCCAACGCATCACCATAACGAATGACATAATTACGGGCGGCACTTACCGCCTCCACCTGCCGCGATGAACGGATCCAATGACCGCTAACGTCTCCTCAGCCCAACCCGTCAGCCCAACGCCTTCACCGCTGCACGCCGTGGTGGCCGATGACTTCGCAGCCGTCAATCGGACAATTATTGAGCAGCTCACGTCTAAAGTGCCGCTGGTCGAAACCATCGGCCAGTACATCATTGAAAGTGGCGGTAAGCGCCTGCGCCCTCTATTGGCGCTTTTAGCCGCGCGCGCGCTCAACTACACCGGCGAAAAACACATCCCGTTGGCAACGCTGATTGAGTTTATGCATACCTCGACGCTGCTGCATGATGACGTGGTTGATGAATCACACATGCGCCGGGGCAAGAAAACTGCTAACGATGCCTGGGGCAATGCGCCGTCGGTGTTGGTGGGTGACTTTCTCTATGCTCGCTCCTTTCAGATGATGGTCGACGTGGGCTCTATGCGCATCATGGCGATTCTTTCCGGCGCCACCTGCATCATTGCCGAAGGAGAAGTGCTGCAGCTCACTAATATTGGCAATCCCAGTATTTCTGAGGCGGACTACTTCGAAACCATTTTGGGTAAAACCGCCATGCTGTTTGAGGCGGCTTCCCACAGCGGTGCCGTGCTGGCCCAAGCCACCCCCGAACAAGAACACGCGCTTCAGTATTATGGCCGCTATCTGGGTCTCGCGTTTCAGCTGATTGATGACCTACTGGATTATCAGGGTGACGCTGACGCCATGGGCAAGAACGTTGGCGACGACCTGGCCGAAGGCAAGCCGACGCTACCGCTGATTCACGCCATGGAACAAGGCACCCCAGAGCAGGCCAAGCTCATTCGCCAGGTGATTCGCCAAGGCGGGCTTGAGCAGCTAGACGCCGTACTGGAAATTGTTCATGCCACCGGCGCGCTTGACTACACCCGCCAGTGCGCCGAAGAAATGGCCGACAAAGCCCTTGAGCAACTGGACGCTCTACCGCCCAGTGCTTATCGCGACAGCATGGCGCAGCTAGCCCGTTTAGCCGTTGATCGTAAAGCATAAAAATTGCTCGATCACGCTATCAAGGACTTGAAAAAACGGCCCTGAATCAGTATGATCCATTCCCGCTGTTGAGCAGTGCTCGGTAGCTCTCGGAATATAGCTCAGCTTGGTAGAGCGCTGCCTTCGGGAGGCAGAGGTCGTAGG
>NZ_JBQDLQ010000106.1:0-10105 GCF_052095695.1 Halomonas sp. | reverse complement strand
AAAGAGACGTTTGTTATGAAAATGAGAAAGCCCCTGCTAGGCCGTATGAAACAGCTCTCTGCCGGTAGCCTGCTGGCGCTGTGTGTGGGTGCAGGCGTTGCGCTAGCCCCGCTTACGGCGAGTGCGCAAAATTTCCAGTCTACACAGCGTCAAGCGTTAGATAGCGTGGTCGCGGTGGTAAATGACGACGTCATTATGCGCAGCAATTTAAACGGACGGATGGCGCAAGTTGAGCAGCAGGCCCAGGCACGCGGTGGCAATCTTCCTCCGCGTTCTCAGTTAGAGAGGCAGGTGCTTGAGCGCATGGTGATGGAAGAGATTCAGATGCAGATGGCGGAAGATGCCAATCTCAGCGTCAACGATACCGAGCTGAATGCGCAGGTACGTTCGATTGCTGAATCTAACAACATGACCCTGGATGAGTTTGCCGATGCGGTAGAGGCCGATGGCATTACTCTGGCTAGCGTGCGCGATGAGGTTCGCCGTGAAATGTTGATGCGCCAAGTTCAGCAGCGTCAAATCAGCAACCGCGTAACGGTAAGTGATCGCGACGTTGACCGCTTCTTAAGCCAGCAGCCTGGTCAGTCAGGCTGCCAGAACTTTATTGAGGAAAGCCGTGCTCGCCACGTGCTTGTTGCGCTTACCCCAACGCGCGATGAGAACCAGGCGCGTGCACGGGCTGAAGACGTTCGTGAGCGCTTGTCACGCGGTGCTGATTTTGCTTCATTAGCGCGCGAATATAGTGACGACAGCGGCAGTGCCCTTAATGGCGGAGAGCTTGGCTGGGTACGCCCTGGTCAGACGGTGCCCGCGTTTGAAGAAGCCATGCGCGGCCTTGAAGTTGATCAAGTATCTGCGCCTGTGCGTTCACAGTTTGGTTATCACGTGATCCAGGTTGAGGAACGTCGCCGTCAGGACGTTACCCAAGAAAGCCAGCGTGAGCAGGTGCGCCAAGCGATTTTCCAGCGCCGTGCGAATGAAGAGCTGGAAACGTGGCAGCAGGAAATTCGCTCGCAGGCCTTTGTCGATATTCGTCTCTGATGCCTGCTAGCGCGTGGATGCAAGCTAGCGCTGCGCCGGTGGTCATCACCACCGGCGAGCCGGCGGGCATTGGCCCCGAGTTAACGCTAATGCTGGCGGCGCAAGGTCTGCTGCCCGAGAATGCCGTGGCCATTGGCGATCCGGAAATGCTGCGTCAGCGGGCCGCCTCGCTGGGGTTGGATATCCCGATCGTTGAGTGTTCGCCCGGTGAATGTCTGACGGGCAATCATCGCTTGCCCGTTTGGCCGGTGGCACTTGGCGCGCCTGTAGCGCCTGGCGTACTCAATCCTGCCAATGCTGACTACGTATTAGCCACCTTGGCGCTTGCAGTCGAGGCCTGCCAGCAAGGCCAGGCGTTGGCAATGGTAACGGCGCCGCTGCACAAAGGCGTAATCATTGAAGGTGGCCACGCCGGTTTTACCGGCCATACCGAATGGCTGCGCGATGCCTGCGGTGTTGATGAAGTCGTCATGATGCTCGCTACTGACGCGGCGCTACATACAGCGTCGCCAAGCTGGCAGGGCAGTGGTGATCTACGCGTTGCGTTAGTGACCACGCATTTGCCTTTACGCAACGTTGCCGATGCCATCACCTATGAGCGAGTGATTCGCATCAGTCATTTGCTCGCGGCGGATTTGCAGCGTCAGTTTAAAATTGCTAAACCGCGTATCGCGGTGTGCGGCTTAAATCCCCATGCCGGTGAGGATGGGCACTTAGGGCGCGAAGAGCTCGATATTATTATTCCGGCGCTTGATGCGCTGCGCGCAGAGGGAATGGATATACACGGCCCGCTGCCTGCCGATACGTTATTTACGCCCAGACATTTGGCAGATGTTGACGCAGTACTGGCGATGTATCATGACCAAGGGCTGACCGTGCTCAAATACGCAGGCTTTGGCCAAGCTGCCAACATCACCTTGGGTTTGCCGCTAGTGCGTACCTCTGTTGATCATGGCACTGCGTTAGGGCTGGCAGGCAAAGGCTTGGCAGATCCCAGCAGCTTAAAGGTGGCGATTACGCTGGCGTGCCGTTTAGCCGCGCAGCGCAGCGGGGAAGATCGTTAAGATTTGGCCTCGACTGCTACCCATACTCCTGATTGAAACCGCTTTCCAAGGAACACCGTTTGATGTCTCATGTGCCCCAGCACCGCGCTCGTAAACGCTTTGGTCAAAATTTTTTACGTGACCTTGGGATTATTTCGCGGATTGTGCGCGCCGTTGGCCCTCGCTCGACGGACCGTTTAGTTGAAATTGGCCCAGGGCAGGGCGCGCTGACCGACCCGCTACTTGAAGCCGCTGGGCACCTGGAGGTCATTGAGCTTGACCGTGATCTAATTCCCGGTTTGCGCGTACAGTTTTTTAACTATCCCGATTTTGTTATCCATGAAGGCGATGCGCTCAAGTTTGATTTTGCGGCGCTAAAAGGCGATGGGCCTGCGCTGCGGGTGGTGGGTAATCTTCCTTACAATATTTCCACGCCATTGATTGTGCACCTGCTGGCAGCTGGTGGTGCCATTGCCGACATGCACTTTATGCTACAAAAAGAAGTGGTTGAGCGTTTAGCAGCAGAGCCAGGCGGCACCGATTGGGGGCGCCTTTCGGTTATGGCGCAATACTATTGCCACGTTGAACAGCTATTTATTGTTCCGCCTGAAGCATTTGTTCCGCAGCCTAAGGTTGATTCGGCGATTGTGCGCTTAACGCCTCACGAGGCGCTTCCTCACACCGCTGATGATCCGGCGCTATTATTTGAGTTGGTTAAGCTTGCCTTTGGCCAGCGGCGCAAAACACTGCGCAATAACTTCAAAGGGCGCGTCAGCCCCGCGACGCTGGAAGATCTTGGTATTGATCCGGTGCGCCGGCCGCAGACCTTAACGGTGGCCGAGTACGTTGCCATTGCCAATCGTGTGGCTGCGGATGAGTACGCGAGCGGCGACCAGGGCAGCGAAGAGTGAGTGGTCTAGCGATTGAGGTGGGCGTTGATCCGAGCTATTGCGCCGGTGAGTCTAGTGATGCGGAGCTGCGCTACGTCTTTAGTTATACCGTCACGGTGCATAACCAAAGTCCTCACAGCGTTCAGCTTATGGCGCGCTACTGGAAGATTACTCAGGGCGGCGGAGACTGCCAAGAAGTGCGCGGCAAAGGCGTGGTAGGCCAGCAGCCGTTAATAGGCCCTGGGCAAAGTTTTCGCTATACCAGTCGCGCTATTTTGCAAACCCCGGTTGGGGTGATGGAAGGTGCTTACACATTGTTAGACACCTCCACTCAGCGAGCCTTTGAAGTGGCGATTACGCCTTTTAGGCTGGCAGTGCCGCTTAAGCTGCATTAATCGTCACTTGCCGCTGCGAGCGCTTTAAGCGCTCGTCAATCGGTTGTCTAGATGATCGCAAAGGCGTAGTGCCAGTTGAACCAGCGTCAGCGTAGGGTTGGCGTGGCCGACACTGGCAAACACGCTGGACCCCGCGACATAGACGTTATCCTGAGCAAACAGGCGACAGTCAGGATTGACGATCCCTTGCTCTGCATCCAGGCTCATGCGTGTGCCGCCCATGTGGTGGCGTCCAGCGAGCTCCCCATCTGAGGGGATTTGTACTGGCGTCTCTGCTAGCCAATCTGCCAATTGCAGCCGGCCAAGATCATTCTCCCGCAGATATTCCCCCAGCATCAGCATACTTTCGCGAATAGTGTGGCGATCAAGATCCGACTGTTGCCATACCAACCGGGTGCGTGGCACGCCCAAACTATCAACGTCATCGCTCAGCTCGATATGATTGTCATGGCGAGGTTCTTGTTCCCAGGCGGCTCTTAACACTGCGCCGTGCATCACGCGCCCCTGAGCTTGCCAGGTATGTAGCCGCCCAGCTAGCGTTGGTGCTTGCTCAGCAAGCTCATCCACTAATGTTTGGGTGGCCTCGGCGTTCATACGGTGCAAGCGCAGCCCACAGTTTAGTATCTGGCGTGAGGCGATGGCCTGTGCATCCGGAGAAAGAAACACATTGTAATCGTCTTCCAGGCCCAGGGCCGCAGGCTCGAACATGAGTGCCTTGCCCACCGTGGCATGCGGGTGCTCCATCCAGTAGCGGCCTAGCGTGGCATCTTGAGGGACCAGTTGCCCGCTTGCCTGTTGATTGCACCACAGCAGTAGGCGGGAATTTTCGATGCCGCCGCAGGCCAGTACAAAATAGCGCGCCCGCACTTGGCGAGAGTCGCCGGCGTAGTTTTTAAACGTTGCGCTAGTGACTTCGCCGTCAAGCGTTTCCAACGCTACCAAGTTGGCCGTTACGCAGCACAGAAGCGTGTCTGATTCGCTAAGCGTGTCGGCATATTTTTCTTTTAGGCGCGTTGGATTGCCGAGTGAAAAGTAGATGCGCTTAAATCCTGAGCCAGCGATGGGCTGGTCGGCAGGCGTTGGCGCTAAATCCAGTATGCTGGCAGCAGTGCTGTAATAAGACGAGATTGCGTCGCGCGCCATTGGCCAGGCAGTCTCACTGGATGCCGATTTAGCAGTAAAGTCGTAGCGATCAAGTGGGCGACAAATGCCTCCCCAGTGGTTGGTCGACCCGCCTAAATAGCGTAAGCGCGCGCCATACAGAGGAATATAAGGGTCGCCGACCGTTTCGCCACGATAGCTGTCCTGGGAGCGTTCGCTGTAGTCGGCATCGCCACCCTCGCAGAGTAATACTCGGTGCCCGCGCTCAGCCAGCGTGATCGCCATTGAAATGCCCGCCGCGCCAGCGCCAATAATGCACACGTCGATGGCATCACCGTGCTCGCTAATGTGCTCAAAATCAATATACATTAGCGATCACTTTCATTAAGAAGCCAGCCTTTCACCATCACACTCGTGGGGGGCGCAGACGTTTTAGCGGCAGCGTTGGCGGCAGGCAGTAGCGTTGTACCGGGTAGCAGCGCTGCGCCAATGCCAGCCAGGGTGGCAGCGCGTAGTAATCCGCGGCGGGTATAGTCCATGGTCATGTGAGTATCGTTTTCCTTAACGGTCGCAGGATAGTCGCTTCGCTGGCCGTGAGTCGTTAAAGGCGTCAGCGTGATGCGTGTAATGACGATCAGTTTACTATGGTTATAGTGGCGCAGGTGCCGCTTTTTCACCAGTTCATTTGACCAATGCTTAGCCAATAGAGTGAGTAAGCAGCGCGCGCAAGCAGCAGATGAGATGGTAGTATTTAGGATAGTATTTAGCCCACTTATTTCATAAAAGGCCTCGCGCATGAGCACCTATGCGATCGGCGATTTACACGGCTGTCACGTTGAATTCGTGACGCTACTAGAACGCATCAGCTTTAATCCCGCGCGCGATACACTTTGGTTAGTGGGTGATTTGATTAATCGTGGCCCCGGATCACTAGAATGCCTGCGTGAAGTGCGGGCACTGGGCAATGCTGCGCGAAGCGTATTGGGTAATCACGACTTTCATTTGCTAGTGCTAGCTCGCGGTGGTGGTAAGCTTAAAAAAAACGACACCTTTAGCCAATTGCTGGACGCCCCTGATCGCGAGGCACTGTTGGACTGGCTACAAAGCCTGCCGCTTAGCGTTTGTGAAAACAATACGCTGATGACGCACGCCGGCGTGCTGCCCCAATGGAGCGTGGCACAAACCGAGTTGCGAGGTCGCGAGGTTCAGGCCGCGCTGGCGAGTGAAACATCTGGCCAGTTCTTGGCGGCGCTATTTGGCAATCAGCCGGATACGTGGCAAGACGACATTGACGGCATCGATCGACTTCGCGTGATTGTTAATGTGTTAACAAGAATGCGCTTTATCGATGCCCAGGGACGTTTGGACTTCGCCGCCAAAGAAGGGCTAGACAGTGCCCCGACAGGGTTTTTACCCTGGTTTCAGTATCCGAGGGACGATGATGCGCAGCTATTATTTGGCCATTGGGCCGCGCTAGAAGGTAAAACGCCACAGGCGAAGATTTCCGTTGAGGCGCTTGATACCGGCTGCGTTTGGGGAGGGCGCTTAACCGCACTCAATCTAGACAGCGGCGAGCGAACTAGCGTGGCGTGCGCCGAAGCCCTCGTATGCTCAGTCCGTGCACAGAGCCAGCCGAGGCGGTGATGAAAGAGCAGTATGCTGACCCGCGTTTGGCGGGCCTAAACGTATATCGCGTCGGGGGCGCAGTGCGCGATGCGCTGTTGGGCTGGCCGGTGGTTGATAATGACTGGGTGGTTGTCGGCGCAACGCCCGATGACATGCGCAATCGCGGCTTTAAGCCGGTGGGGCGAGACTTTCCAGTGTTCTTACACCCAGAAAGCGCTGAAGAGTACGCCCTGGCGCGCACCGAGCGTAAGTCTGGTCATGGCTATGCTGGTTTTGAGGTGCATGCAAGCCCCGATGTTACGCTGGAAGAGGATCTGTTGCGGCGTGATTTAACGCTTAATGCCATCGCGCAAAGTCGCCAAGGTGAATTGACCGATCCGTTTAATGGTCAAGGCGATATTAAGCGGCGGCTACTGCGGCATGTTTCGCCAGCGTTTAGTGAAGACCCGTTGAGAGTGCTGCGCACGGCGCGCTTTTTGGCCCGCTATTTCTTGCTTGGCTTCACTATTGCCCCCGATACGCAGGCGCTGATGCGTCAAGTGAGCCTAAGTGGCGAGCTTGAACACCTTGCCGCCGAGCGCGTATGGGTGGAAACCGAAAAAGCGCTGGGTGAGTCAAGCCCTGAAGTTTATTTCACGGCGCTTGAGCGCAGCGCAGCGCTAGCTGTTTGGTGGCCCGAACTATCCGGCCAAGCGTTAGAGAAGGGTCTTGCAGCGTTGGCTCATACTCCCGTAGGTGGTGCATTAGCCGTGGCCCACTGGCGCTATGCCCAGCTGGTGTCGCCCCTTAGTGTCAATGATCGTGAGGCTCTGGCCGTACGGCTAAAGCTGCCTAACGCGGTGGCCCAGCTGGCCCGCCATACGGCGCTTACCCATGGAATGCTTGGCGATAGATTGGATGGCCCGGGGGTGCTGCACTGGCTGGAGCGCTTGGACGCTTGGCGCAAGCCTTCTCAGGTTGAAGAACAGCTGGCGCTGGTTTCATTGCTAGCGCCAGAGCATCAGGCGCGGCTTGAGCGCGCTTGGCAAGCCGCTTGCAAGGTGAGCCCGCAGTCGCTCATCGCCCAGGGCTATCAGGGGGCGGCGCTTGGTGGCGCCTTGCGCGAGCACCGCGGCCAGGCTGTGTCGCTAGCCATCACTGCGTGATATGACCCGGCCTCGCCAGGTGAAGTTGATCGGCCACAGGCGCTGTTCACCACCTAGCTCAAAGGCTTTCCATAGCGCTGCATAAGGGGTGCCGCAGAGAGGGTGGCATTCATTCGGAAGTAGCTCAGCAAGCGGCTGCAAAACAAAGGCGCGATTGGTGATCTCGCTTCGTGGGAGCGGCACGCTATCGATAATGCCGCAGGCGTCACCAACGGTCAGCAGATCAATGTCTAGCGTGCGAGGGCTCAGTTTAACGGTGCTAGGCAGGCGGCCATGCTCAGTTTCAAGCTGTTTGCCCCACGCTTGCAGCCTGCCTGGTGTCCAGTCGCTGTAAAAGGCCACTACCGCGTTATAGAAATGGCGGTTGTCGGTAAAGCCGACCGGTTCACTTTCAAATACACGCGAGATGTTAAGCGGGCCGAAGGTGTCAGTCAGTGCGTCAAGGCAGCAGCGAATATGCCGAGTCGGGCTAATGTTGCTGCCTAAGCTGACGGTCACCAAGTTCATGCGCGTGGCTCCTGCGTTACCTCTGGCAGGCTGCCGCGAGTAATTTCCAAGCCGACGCTGGCAGCGTTGGGAACGGCGCCGGGTTTACGTACCCTTAAACGTAGCCAGGTGATCGAAAACTCCGTTCGCAGGCACTCTGACAAACGTTCGGCGAACGTTTCGACCAGGGCGAACTGATGCGCATCGGCAAACTGCTGAATACGCTGGCAGATAGCCGCGTAATCTAGCGTAAGCTGCAGATCATCGGTGGCTGCTGCAGCGCGAATATCGGTCGCCAGCGTCAGGTCTAGGCTCAGCGTTTGCTGAATAAAGCGTTCCCAGTCGTAGGCGCCAATGACGGTGTCGACCGTTAACGCTTCAATTAAAATGCGGTCCATCTCACGATCCCCTGCTGCAACAAGCGAGCGATTGTACGTTAGGATGGGGTTTAACGACAGCGAGCCAGGCCATAAAGCGAGCACAGAGCGATGGGGTGGATTGTGGTGGGCTACTTAAGCGGTAGTTGGTTGGCAGCACTAAGCGTTTGCCGCTGGGCGGGCGTGGGCGATCCCCGCCGACACGGCTCGTTTAACCCTGGGTTCTCCAACGTACTGCGTCTTTACGGCCCTCGTTTAGCAACCGCTACGTTGCTGCTTGACGCCCTGAAAGGCATACCTGCAGTGCTGGGCGCGAAGCTAATGAGCTGCCCGGTGTGGCTGCAAGGATTAGTTGGGCTGGCGGTACTGCTGGGCCACAGCTTTCCGTTATGGCACGGTTTTCGCGGCGGAAAGGCCGTGGCGAGTGCGTTTGGCGTGCTGCTGGTATTGGTGCCCAGCGTTGCGTTATTGAGCGCTGTGCTATGGGCATTATTAGCATGGCGGCTAAGAGCAGCCGCGCTGGCGTCGCTCATCAGCGCGCTCATCGCGCCGCTCGCCTGCGGCTGGCTGGCGCCTAACTATGTGATGGTGGTGGGCGGTTTTAGCCTGTTGGTGCTGGCCCGTCATGGTCTGAATATCCGACGCCTGCGACGGGGCGAAGAGCCGCCTTTACGCGGCTCCTAACGCTATGGCTGACTAGCGGAAGTCGTGGGTGGTGTCAGCTTATCCAGCGGCCAGCGGGGGGTTGCCTGCATCATTCCGTGAGTATCATGCTCGCCAGCCGCCAGCCGCTGAGCACCGACGTAGGCAATCATGGCGCCATTGTCAGTGCAGAATTGCCCGCGTGGATAATAGGCACGCGCCTGGCGTTTTTCACACTCGGCCTGAAGCCGTTCACGCAGCCGCTGATTAGCACTCACGCCGCCCGCCACCACTAGGCGCTTAAGGCCCGTTTGATCCAGTGCGCGGCGGCATTTAATGACCAGCGTATCAACAACGGCTTCTTCAAAGGCACGGGCGACGTCAGCGCGCGCTTGATCATCGAGCTCGCCGGCGTCGTTTAACTGGCGAATGGCCGTCATAGTATGCGTTTTTAAGCCTGAAAAGCTGAAGTCTAGCCCTGGGCGATCTGTCATTGGGCGCGGAAAGCGAAGGCGTTTGGGGTTGCCCTTTTCCGCTAACTTGGCTACCGCGGGTCCGCCAGGGTAGGTGAGGCCAAGCATTTTGGCCGCTTTGTCAAAGGCTTCACCGGCCGCATCATCTACCGATTCGCCAAGCAGTTGATAGCAGCCTAGCCCCTGCACTTCGACCAACTGGGTATGGCCGCCAGATACCAAGAGAGCGACGAATGGAAACTCGGGCGGGTGCTCCTCCAGCATCGGTGCCAGCAGGTGCCCCTCCATATGATGCACGCCAAGCACCGGAATATTTAAGGCGCGCGCCATGCCGTGAGCCGTGCTGGCACCGACCATCAGTGCGCCGACAAGGCCGGGGCCTGCGGTATAGGTAATGCCGTCCAAATCATTGCGCGTCAGTTGGGCATCGCGCAGCACTTGCTCAATGAGTGGCAGCAGTTTGCGCGTGTGGTCTCTCGACGCGAGTTCGGGCACGACGCCACCAAACTCGGCGTGCATGGCGATCTGGCTATACAGCGCATCCGCGAGCAGCCCCTGGCCACCTGTTTTCGACGTATCATATAGTGCGACGCCAGTTTCGTCGCAGGACGTTTCAATGCCCAGTACGCGCATAAAAAGGGACTCTTTGTCGGTATAAAGGTAAAAAATGATGAGAGCGCTAGTTTAGCATTGTCTCTGCAGGCGGGCGTAAGCATTTGCAAAGATAGCCAGCGGCGACTAGACTACTCTGCGCTGTAAAACTGGGTCGTGCACTGTGCTCTACAACAGCAATATCAATCGCTGTGTGGCGGTGTACGTACTATCCGAACTAAAGACTCCTTAAGGTAGGTGAGTGCTTAATGCCTTCTGTAAAAGTACGTGATAA
>NZ_JBQDLQ010000105.1:0-10211 GCF_052095695.1 Halomonas sp. | reverse complement strand
CCAGCTTCTATGCAGAGCCAATCGACGCAGTCGTGAAGGCGTTGGGAGTTGATTAAGGATAATCTATTCATTTACACCATGGATGCGTAGTGTATCTCTTGCACGTTTTCGTTCGGTTCTTAGCTCAAATAAAGCCGATGGAGTGACGATTACCGTGCTGCTCACATTCTTCCAGGGCAAGGGCATCCAGTAGCTTATTCAGGCGAATGGGTAGCCCACGTAAATCCAGTTGATCTAGTGCTGTACGAACGTTCCTAGGCTTTGTACGAAAAGTCTTATCTGCTAACTTTTCCTATGCAATAGCCGCATAGGGGAAAACGATGGTCGGACATTACGAGATATCTGATGACCTTCACTTTGTCACCCGGCCAACAGTCAGAGTCTCGCCACTTCATCTCTACCTTAGAAAGAATCCACCTGCCAGGTAGAACGGGTCGGCCCCGTAAGCGTAGTCGTTACATAGTGGCGGATAAAGGTTATGACAGCGATGAGCTACGCCGCTATTGTGACAGACACGGTATGAAGCCCGTGATAGCTCAGCGTAATATGCATCGAAGAGCCCGTCCTGGATTACCAAGGCGGTTTGATAAACAAATATCGGCAACGCAATGCGGTAGGACGCTGCTTTGGTTGGCTGAAAGAGTTACACCGAATCGCCACACGCTATGAAAAATTAGCCAGTAGCTTTAGAGCGATGGTATGCGTTGCGTGCATCGACCGTTGCTTGCGAGCCAACTTTTTGTACAAAACCTAGCTTTTCTTCCGCCGACTTCGCACAAATGCCATAACAATGGCTCGAAAATGTATGATGAAAATAATAGGGCTGAACGGTGGGGTACGCTGGAAATATAAACAAGTTTACTACGCGCCTAAATGTAGGCATTCAATGCCATTATGGTCAGTAACTGCTGCTTCTAGCGCTTGGCAAAATGCTTGAAAGGCTTCACTGGAATGGCCAGGGCGCTGGTGAAGCTCTATTTCCACATGCCCAAGATCAGGTAATCCATCGGCTTCTGTCACGATACGACAACCTGGCGGAACACTGCGCGGTGTCTTAACGGTTAGCGCAAGCCCATTTTGCACAGGGACATTAATGCCGGTCGGGGATTGGCTAATGTAGCGAAGCTCCCAGGGTTTTTCCTCACGTCCGAGTGCTGACAACGCATGCGCACGAAAAATGCAGCCTTCAGGGTTTAAGGCCAATGGAAGTATTGGCCATTGCGCCAACGGTACATGTTCAGCAATCACCCACACCATTGGCTCCCAACCGAGTAGTTGCCCTGATTGAGTGGGCTTATGTCTAACCGACAGCACGACATCCAACAACCCTTCCTGAAAGCGCTTCACCAGCGCGTCGCTGATATCACACTGTACCTCTAACTGAATATGGGGAAACTGTGCCGAAAAGCGGGGCAGCAGATCTGGCAAGTAGGTAGCCGCTTGTTCTTCAGAGGTGCCTAGTCGAATGATTTCGCCATGTGTCCCTCCTTTAAGTAAGTCTTTGGCTTCATCTTCTAACTTGAGTATGTGGCGTGCGTAGGGCAGCAAACGCTCTCCGGCGGCCGTTAGCAACACGCTACGGCTAGTGCGCTCAAAGAGTGACTGCCGCATCTGATCCTCAAGGCGCTTTATTTGCAGGCTCATCGCCGATTGGGTTCGATGCAACACCTTACCGGCGGCGCTAAACCCTTGGCATTCCGCCACGGTGACAAAGGCGCGAAGTAAATCCGTATCCATAATTCATGAGTCTTTTAAATGGGTCGTATCTCAACTATTCATTTCTATTATGAGTCATCCATCACTACCCTGTCCAAAACGTTATTCAACGTGACCTTATTCACCAGATTATTCGTTAATTCGACAGGAGTATTTTTCATGCAAGCGACTGCGGTTGCTCCATCGGCGAATACATTAGATGGCCTTATCGATCTCAAAACGTATCCCATTGATGCGTTGGACAGCGAAACCGGACGTGCGTTAATCGCACAGTGTCGCAGTCAGCTAGGTGAAGATGGCTGCGTCGTGCTTAAAAACTTTGTTCCTGAGGAGGCTCTAGCACGTCTTGAACGGGAAACAGAGCGGCTGTCGCCGGATGCTCATTACAACCAAACGGAGACGAACCCGTATAACAGTGAAGGAGACCCTTCACTGCCGGCCACACATCCCAAAAATCGCTTTGACGATCGCACAAATGGTTTTGTGGCAGGGGATCGTATCGGTAGTGACACTATTATCCGACAAGTGTATGAAAATAAAGAATTTCAACGCTTTATCGGGGCCGTGGTGAGAATGGAAAAAATTCACCAGTACGCCGACCCGTTGGCGGACTTAGTGGTAAACGTGTTGCGTGAGGGCTGCCAGCACCCTTGGCACTATGACACCAACGAGTTCATTGTCACGATGATGACGCGTCAATCTCATGGTGGCGGCCGTTTCGAGTACGCGCCGGGGATCCGTAGCCCTGAAGGTGAAAACTTCGAAGACGTTGAGAAAGTCATCGACGGGGATTGCTCACAACTGAAAACCCTTGATCTTCAACCGGGTGACTTACAGGTGTTCTTTGGTCGCTACTCTCTCCACCGAGTGACGCCGGTTGAGGGAGATAAAGAGCGCCACACCGTCATTTTTGCCTACGCCAAAGAGCCAGGCTTTGTGGGTCGGCCGGAACGTGCTCAGCGTATCTTTGGCCGCATGGCACCAGTTCATGAACAAATCCTTAAAGACGGCATGCAGCGTAGCGATAGCCTAGCAGATTAGGAGTCGTTTAGACGTTCCCCGCGACTCCAACCAACCCTGAGGCGAGAGATACCATGAGTATTGTCGAAAGCGAAAACCTTACCGATAACGAACCTGATCAGATTCCAGTGGTGCCGTCGGCGCCGATGGGCAACGGCGATAGCATTCCCACCGCCTTTGATCCTAAACAGCTGCGCGCTGGGCGGCTTCAGCGTCTGCGTGCCATGATGGCGGAAGAAGGGTATGCAGCACTGGTGCTGTTTGACCCGAATAACCAGCGCTATGCGACAGGGTCGCGCAATATGTTTGGTTACTTCCTGCGTAACTCCACGCGATACGTTTATGTCCCGCTTGAAGGGCCAATTATTCTATTTGAGTATCCCGGTAGCGCGCACGTCTCCACCTGGCTTGAGACCATCGATGAGGCGCGCACCTCTAAGGTGGTGTGGTCAGCGGTGAATCAACGCGATGGCATGTCGTCTGACCCTTTTGGTGTGGAAATTGCCGAACTGGTTAAGGAACACGGCAGGGGTAATAAGAAAGTGGGCCTTGACCGTTGCGCGCTTAATCTCGCGCGTGCATTAGAAGCGCAGGGGCTTGATGTCTACGATTGCATGCAGGATACGTTGCACTGTCGTCGCATCAAAACGCCTGAAGAAATCGCTTGTTTGGCTCAGTCGATGGCCGCCAGTGAAGCCGCCGTGGCGGAAGTCGAAGCCGCGATTAAACCGGGCATCACTGAAAACGAGCTGTTTGCGATCATGTACGGCGAGGTGATCAGAGGCGGGGGCGAGTTTATCGAAACCCGTCTTCTCTCTTCTGGGCCGCGTACAAACCCTTGGTTTAATGAAGCCAGTGACCGCAAAATTCGCCCTGGCGAGCTGGTCGCACTGGATACCGACACCATCGGTTGCCACGGTTACTACTCGGATTTCTCGCGCACGTTCCACGTTGGTCCAGGCAAACCTTCGGCCTATCAGCGCGAAATATATCGCATGGCGTACGACCAGGTACACCACAATATGGGCTTGCTTAAACCGGGCATGAGCTACCGTGAAATTGCTGATAAAGCCTGGAAAATCCCCGATCGCTTTATCGACCGCCGCTACCCATCGATCATTCATGGGGTGGGGATGCATGGTGAAACGCCGCTGGTCGCCCACCATATGGATTTTGATAAGTTCTCCAAGGACGGTGTTCTAGAGCCAGGCATGGTGGTGTCGGTCGAAAGCTATATTGGCGAGGTCGGCGCGGCTGATGGTGTCAAACTCGAAGAAGAGGTATTGATTACCGAGACCGGTATCGAAAAGCTCTCACGCTACCCCTTCAACGACGAGCTGCTAAAATAAGGAAGTGTAATCCCGTGATTGATTCATCGCTGACGACTGTTCCCCACTGGATAGGAGGGAGCCCCGTAGAAGCAGCTCGTTACTTCCCCGTGGTAGATCCAGCCTTTGGTAAAACGGTGCGCCAAGTGGCAATGGCGGACACACAAACGGTCAATTCAGCCGTGAAAATGGCGCTAACGGCGTATCCCACTTGGCGTGATATGCCGCCTAGCAAGCGCGTACAGGTCATGTATCGCTTCAAAATGCTGTTAGAGCGTGATGCTGAGGCGCTGTGTAAGCTGATTAGCGAAGAACATGGCAAAGTGTTGGAAGATGCCATGGGAGAACTCAAACGTGGCATTGAAAACGTCGAATACGCATGCGGTATTCCTGAGCTATTAAAGGGCGAGTATTCCCATAACGCTGGACCGGGTATTGATACGTGGTCAAACCATCAGCCGGTGGGGATTGTCGCGGGCATCACACCGTTCAATTTTCCCACGATGGTGCCGCTATGGATGTTCCCCATAGCGATTGCATGTGGCAACTGTTTTATTTTAAAACCGTCAGAGCAAGTGCCCTCCGTGGCGATCAAAATGGCGGAGCTACTTGAAGAGGCAGGCCTGCCCGCCGGTGTGTTTAGCGTCGTACAAGGAGACCGCGAAGCCGCCGATGCGCTCATCGAGCATTCAAAGGTTAAAGCGCTGTCGTTCGTTGGTTCTACGCCGGTAGCCAAAGCAATATACCAGCGTGGTGCCAGCCTGGGTAAGCGCGTGCAAGCATTAGGTGGGGCGAAAAATCATGCGGTCATACTGCCTGATGCTGACCTTGAGAATGCGGCTAATACCTTGATTGGTGCCGCTTATGGTAGCGCTGGTGAACGCTGCATGGCGATTTCGGTGGTTGTTTGTGTGGGAAATCAAACTGCTGATGTGTTGGTAGACAAGATGGCTGAAAAAGCGAAGCATCTCAATATTGGACCCGGAACAGAGCCGGGGTTGGATATGGGCGCGTTGGTAAACCAAGCCCACCGTGATCGGGTGGCAGACTATATCGGTCAAGGCGAATCAGCTGGAGCAGTATTAAGACTCGATGGTCGCAAACATCCGCTAGTGGAAAACGCCCCTGGCTACTTTATGGGCGCGACGCTATTTGACCACGTCACTTCAGCGATGCGTATTTACCAAGACGAGATTTTTGGCCCCGTCTTGTGTGTCGTTCGCGTGGATGACTTTGATCAAGCCATTGAACTCATAAATGCTCACCAGTATGGAAATGGTACCTGCTTGTTTACCCGCGCTGGTGAAGCAGCACGCCGCTTCACCGATGAGGTTGAAGTCGGCATGGTAGGTATTAATGTGCCGCTACCCGTACCGGTAGCCTTTCATAGCTTTGGTGGGTGGAAAGAGTCACTGTTTGGCGACTTGCATGCCTATGGGCCCGACGCTGTGCGCTTTTACACTCGGCGAAAGGCAGTCTCACAGCGCTGGCCGACGGAAAGTGCCCAAGAGACGGCACAGTTTAGCTTTCCCTCCCACTGAACCTACCTTTCCCCATGCCCGCCGGATACTTACTCTGGCGGGTGAGCTGGCCGTTGCTAGCGATAACCTGCCATAAGCTCCCTGACCAGTGGTGTATCAGCATCACGATGTGTGGGTAATTCAAAGCGTGCTTTGGCAATCGCGGTACGGGAAAGATCCGCCATAATCAGCACTTCTTCATCGTCGGCTTGCGCAAGCGTCTCACCACCCGGGCCGAGAATGCGCGAGCCGCCCCAGAAGTGGCTGTCACCCTCCGGCCCAAAGCGGTTCGCCATAATGACCGGTGTGCCATAGGTCATGGCGTAAAACCGGGTATTCAATGCCCAATTTTCTTCATTGGAAAAGTCCTCACTAACGATGCCGCTAGCTGAGTTAATCGGCGCGCAAAGCACCGTCGGGCGGGCGAGCAGGGCGGCGTGCACTAACGCTGGGTTCCATAAGTCGGCACAAATCAGCTGAGTGGCCGACCAGCCAGGGCAAATATCGGTATGCGTGAGTTCACTGCCATGGGTAAACCACTTGCCTTCTTCCAACCCGCCATAGGTGGGCAGATTAAGCTTGCGATGCACGCCCATTAGCTGGCCGTGCTGAAAGATGGCCAGCGCATTGTAGTACTCACCGGGGCTCGCCTCTTCCACAAAGCCGACCACTACCTGCATAGAGCCGCACACGTCGGCCAACGCTTTGAGGCGAGGGTCTTCGAGCGGCATCGCCACTTGCATCACGCGGCTGGCTAGCCGATAGCCCGTTAGCGAAAGTTCGGGGAAGACCAGAAGCTCCACACCATCACGCTGAGCCTCGGCAATCAGCGCCAAATGGCGCTCGAGGTTATGATCCACGTCGCCAAGCGTGGTGTTAATCTGTGCTGCGCCTACTCGAAGCTTATTTTGATAATGCATTGGCTCCCCCATTGAAAAAGCCGCTCCATTGGAGCGGCTTTTTGGCGATGTTGTGACAGGCATTATGCCAGTGCCATGCACTAGCGCCTAGCAGTGTTAGAGCAGATCGTTCTCTTCGAGAAAGCTCTTTGCAACGTCTTCAATTGACTCGCGCTCGACATCCACACTGGCATTGAGTTCGGCCATGGTCTCGTCATCGAGCAGCGCCGAGAGTTTATTCATCTGGTCGGCAAGCTCAGGATTAGCTTCCAGGGTTTCCGTACGCACCACCGGAGCGAGCGCATAAGACGGGAAAAAGCCTTGATCGTCTTCAAGAACATAAAAGTCAAAGGCAGGAATACGGCCGTCGGTGGCAAATACGAGGCCGACGTCGACTTCTTCATTGCGCAGTGCTTGATAGACTAAGCCTGTATCCATGCGGCTCACTTCGCTGCGACCAACACGAAAGTCGTAGGCTTCCATTAGCGGGCGCCAACCATCTTCACGGGCGTAGAACTCGGCATTGAGCGCAAAGGTTAGACCCTGCTCATTATTGACCGCGTCGGCCAGGTCAGAAAGCGTTTCAATGCCACTTTCCTCGGCGGCAGCTTCGCGCATGGCGAGCGCATAAGTGTTGTTGGCCTCCGACGGTTCAAGCCAGGTAAGGCCTTTCTCGGCGTCGAGTTCCTTGACCCGTTGGTAGGTTTCTTCAGGGCTTAGGCTTTCGCTGATGTCGTTGTAGTTGATCAGGGACGTGCCGGTGTACTCCCAATAAAGATCAATCTGACCATTTTCCTGCGCTTGGCGAAGAATGGCCGAGCCCATGCCAGAACGGCTATCAACATCGTAACCGAGGTTGTCCAGATACTGTGTCGTCATGGTGGCCAGTATCTGCTGCTCGGTGAAGTTCTTACCGCCAACGCTAATGTCGTTGGCGTTTGCGAGCGAAACGCTGCTCGCCAAGGCAATACTAGTCAGTGCTGTCGTAAATGTTTTCATCATCGAATCCTTCTTTTGTTAGAAAAGCTTCATGAGTGGCGGGGCTTAAGCGCGACCGGGATTGACCCCGCGAGGGACAACTAAAAACGCAATAACCGCGATTAGCGCATCGACCACGATCGCCAACAGCGCGGTGGGAATGGCACCGGAAAGCATCATGATAGGGTCGTAAAGATCAATGCCGGTAAATATCAGCTCACCGAGACCGCCAGCACCGATCAAAAACGCCAGGGGAACCGTGCCTACATTGATGGTTAGCGCCGTGCGCATCCCCGCAAAAATCACGTAGAGGGCATTGGGCAGCTCGACTTTGAAAAGTCGCTGCATGGGTGACATGCCAATCCCCGCAGCAGCTTCCATCAGTGCTGGGTTAACACCTTTTAACCCTGCATAGGTATTACGCGTAATCGGCAGCAGTGTCGCCACAAAAAGGCCAAACACCGCTGGTACCGTGCCAATGCCCAAAAAACTCATGGATAGGGCGAGCACGGCGAGGGTCGGGATGGTAGTACCGACGTTGAGTACCTGCATCAGTGACTCGGCTACCCGGGCCATGCTTGGTCGGGAGAGCAAAACACCCAGCGGGATAGCGACGATAATCGCCAGGCTACCCGACATCAACGTGAGCCAGATATGCTGCACCATCAAATACTGAACGTCAGGCAGATACCAGACAAACTCATCAATAACGCCGCTGGCTTGGCTCCATACACCGGCGAGGAAAATTGCCACCAGCACCAGTGCCTTAAGCGCCCCTTTTATGGATCGAATAGGCATGGTTACTCCTTAATGGCCGCCGATGGCTTGCGATCATCTCCCTGGCGAGCGCGGTAGCGTGCACCTAAATGGCTGGTCATGGCGCGCTGGGTTATTTGGCCGCACACCGTTCCTTCTTGGTTGACGCAGGGCAGCCAAGTTTGGTCGTGAGCAAACATCAAAGAGGCGGCTTTGCGTAGGTCATCGTCGAGATCAACAACCGCAGGAACAGCTTGGAAGTGATCGCGGCAATAGCCTTTAGTAGTGCGGGCGACGGAGCGGCTAATAATCCCGGCGGGCTGCTTCCGTTCATTCACCATCAAAATAGCGTTTTGATAACCGTAGTCGTCAATTTTCGCCAACGCTGTCTCTAACGTATCGCTTGGCAAGACGGTGCCGATTTCGTCGGTAACAATCTCACGCACTTTTACCAGGTTTAACCGCTTAAGCGCACGGTCTTCACCGAGAAAGGATTCCACAAAAGCGTTTTTGGGCGCCGCCAGCAAGTCATCGGGCGTGGAGTACTGAACCAGCTTCCCCTCACGGAAAACCGCTATGCGGTTGCCCATTTTGATAGCTTCATCGATGTCGTGGCTTACGAACATGATGGTTTTGTTGAGATCCTGCTGCATCTTCAGGAACTCATCCTGAATGACGGCTCGGTTGATCGGGTCGATGGCGCCAAACGGTTCATCCATCAACATCACTGGCGGGTCGGCGGCGAGTGCACGGGCCACCCCAATGCGTTGCTGTTGGCCACCCGATAACTCACTGGGGAAGCGCTTAAGAAAGGCATCCGGCTCCAGCGCGATCATCGCCATCATTTCGCGTGCCCGTGCTTTGTATTTGGCCTTATCCCAGCCCAAAAGCTTGGGCACAATGGTGATGTTTTCCTCGATGGTCATGTTGGGAAACAGACCAATTTGCTGGATCACATAGCCAATATTGCGACGCAGTGTCTGAGTATCGAGGCCGGTTGTATCCTCGCCATTGATAAACACTTTGCCAGCAGTGGGCTTAACGATCCGGTTGATCATCTTCAACGTGGTGGTTTTGCCGCAGCCCGATGGCCCCAAGAGGACACAGATTTCCCCTTCAGGCACTTCCATATCGATATGGTCAGCGGCCACCACCGCGCCTTTCGGCGTATCGAACACCTTGGTCAGGCTATCAAGTCGAATCATATGGGTGTCTCTTATAGTAGCAATTACATCAAGAAAGAGGCGTTAGGTCGCCGCAGCCTCACGGCTCATTCCTTTAGGGGTTAGGCGCTTTTGTAAATACAGTAGTGAATAGTCAACGATAATGGCCAGCAGACTCACAGCAATCGCACCGACGATTAGCTGGCGTGGATCCGATTGAGAAATGCCCCGGCTAATAAAGGTGCCTAATCCACCGGCGCCGATGTAGGCGGCGATCGCCATGACGCCAATATTGAGCACTACGGCCGTGCGTACGCCAGCCATGATGACCGGGATGGCGAGTGGAATTTCAACCAAACGCAGGCGCTGATTGGGGCTCATGCCAATGCCTCGAGCGGCTTCTCGTAATGCCGGATTAACATTATTAATCGCCGTGTACGTGTTGCGGATGATAGGTAGCTGGGAGTACAGCAATACCGCGATCACAGCTGGCACATAGCCGATGCCATGCCCGATGAGCGATAAAACCGGAATCATGATGCCAAAAAGGGCGATTGAAGGGATGGTAACGATGATGGACGCTAGATAGAGCACACTTTGTGCGACACGCTCATTTTTAGTAATGGCGATGCCGATTGGCACTCCCGTCAAGGTGGCAATGCCAACGGCAACGCCAACAAGGGCAATATGCTCGACTGTGCGTGACAGCAGCAGACCTGCATTACCTGAATTCAAGGCGAAGTGAAATAGCTCCAAACGCTGCCTCCTGATTATTAATACCTGAATCCGTGAAGCCGGCGCCGACACTCCCCCTATCACCGCCAGCGAGCA
>NZ_JBQDLQ010000104.1:0-10791 GCF_052095695.1 Halomonas sp. | reverse complement strand
GCCAGCAACCTGGGGCTTCGCGACGCTCAATCAGCATACTCATGAATAAGGCGGGTTTAGTTCTGCTGGATTGATTTTTCATATGAAGCCAAAAACCATGGATGACTCTCCATCAGATGTTGGTTAAAAAACACCCGTTATTAAACTAACAGCGAAGTGTCCATGCCCGGCATAGTGCCGGGTTTTTGCGCATTGAGATGCTGATCTACTCATGTCGCCAATCGAAATCATTCAGGATTAAAGGAAGGCTCTAAAGCTTAGTGCTACTCAAGCAGGGGGTGACGTCGTAGTGTTAATTTTGGAAGTGTGTGTTCGGCGAAGAGCAGAATATTATTTAGCTATAAAGAAGGGGTGGGTGTAGTCAGCTGCATTAGCGAGCCGAAGAGCAAGTTCCTCGAACAACGAGATGCGCGCTCCACCGTGGTACAGCGCGTAGTAACCTATAGTAGGGAGACGGGGAGTGGTTTCTAGGATCTCTAGCCCCTGCTCACGGGCGAACCGTTGAACACAAAGTCTTGGCAATACGCTGATGCCTCGCCCCGCCGCTACTAGACCAACCAGTGCTAATAAATTATCGGCGGTCAGGTTGGCGACGGCCATGCCCTGATGTGAGAGCCAGCGATTAATGTCCTGAGCGAACCCGGAACGCTTGCCCTGGCTGATCAGGGGGTAACGCTCAAGCGCCCCAATGGAAATGGGATGGGGGATATCCACCAAACCCTCTCTGGCCATGAAGGCCATTTCTACCTCCTCCAGCAGCTGACTTTCCACCCCCGGCTGAGCGAAGGCCTCGGGCACCTGCGGTATCACCACCAGATCAAGCTCTCCATCCTGAAGCTGCTGGTAAAGGGTTCGGCTCATGTCGATGGTGACGTCCAACCGGATATCGGGTCTTTCGGTGGTGTAATTCCGCAGAAAGCTCGGTACCCAAGTTAGAGCGGCCAGTTCGGTGAAGCCAATACGTACGCGATGAAGCGTGGGCTCATGGTGCTCATTGAGCTCAAGGATTCGCTTCGCCCCGTCGAGCGTCGCATAGGCCAACTCCAGTAACCGTTCACCCTCTTCTGTGAGCCGCGCGTTACGCCGTGAGCGGTCGAAAAGACGTAGTCCGGAGGCCTGCTCCAGCTCGCAGATGCGTTTGGAGACGGTGGACTGCGTCGCGTTGAGACGATGTGAGGCACGCTCGAAGGTGCCGAGCTCAACAACTTGGACGAAAGTCTCGAGTTGCTTGAGAGTCAACATGGCATCACCAATAGATGAACTAATCGAATGATAATATATGAAATGTATTCGCTTTTTTGAAAGAGTTAAATGCTATTAAGTAATCAATGAGTACATGCAGCGACAGGCTAGCGGTTTCTCTAGCTAGTGGCCTGCCCTAAAGACTCAATACAACAGCAACAAGGAGTAAGGTGATGAAGGTTCAATCCATTTCTGTACGTAAGGTGATGCTGGGCGCAATGGCGACGCTGCTGACGAGCGGCCTGAGCACAACAACACTAGCAGCGGACTACCCCACTAAGCCGATTCAGATGATTGTCTCCTTTGGCGCTGGGGGCAGCACCGACACCATGGCGCGGATCTTCGCCAAGTACGCTGAGGAAGAGCTTGGTGAGCGGATAGTGGTGGTCAATCGTCCTGGCGCTGGTGGCGAACTGGGCTGGGTACACCTTGCCAATGCTGACCCAGACGGTTACACCATCGGTTTGATCAACTCACCCGTGGTAGAGGTATACCCCTTCACTCGCGAGGAGAGCGTCGGCTACTCCCTCGAAGAGATCCAACCTCTGGCCAATGTTATAACCGACCCGGGCGTGCTGGCGGTCGCCGCCGATAGTCCTTACAAGTCCCTGGATGACTTGGTCGCCGCGGTGAAGGACGATCCTGAATCGGTGATTGTTTCTCACGAGGGCGTCGGGGGAGATGATCATCTCGCCGCACTCAACTTCGCTGAAGAAGCGGATATCGACCTGAGTTTCGTGTCCTACAACGGTAATGCCGAAGCGACCGCCTCATTGCTGGGCGGCCACATCACCGCCTTCGAGGGCAATATGTCGGAAGCGGCGGCCCAGATTCAGGAAGGCAAAGTACGCGGGCTGGCCGTATGGGCCGACGAGCGAGTCGAGGCCATTGCCGACGTCCCCACGGGAATAGAGCAGGGCTATGACGTCCAGGCCGCCGCGTCGCGCGGTTTTGCCGTGCCGGCAGGTGTGCCCCAAGAAGTGTATGACACCCTTCTGGACGTTACCCGGGATGTGGTCGACAACCCCGAATTCCGTGCCGAGATGGCGCAGCTCAACATGCCGGTCAATCCTATCTACGGGCAGGAATACGTCGAGTTCATCCATGACAGCCACGATCGGCTGAAAGCGCTCTGGGAGAAAGATCCTTGGATCGAACAGTGATCGGAAGTGCGGTGAGGTAATTCTATGACTCTCGACACTATCGACCGTTGCGTAGCCGTGCTGGTCGGAGCGCTCTGTGCGGCTGCGTTGGTCACTGGCCTGTCCATGCGAGGTGACGCGGGCGTATTCCCCGTGATCACCGGCACGCTGGGGTTACTCGCTTGCGTAGGGATTGCCTTTGCCACCCTACGCGGTCAACCCCCTGATGAGTCGCCACTCGCGTTGCCCTGGCCGCGATTCCTGGTCTGGTGTCTATGCGTGCTGGGGATGCTGGGATTGATGGTGACCGTCGGTACCTTTGTCGCAATGCCGCTGTTCCTGCTGGTAAGCCTGCGCTGGCTAGGCCATTTGCGATGGCCGACAGCCATGATGATTGCCGTAGCGTTCTCGGTCGTGATCTACGTGGTCTTCATATATCTACTGTCCGTGCCACTTCCCGCTGGCTGGCTGGCGGGCTAACGGCGGCCAGCGACCTCACTCAAGAGGCTCTCTATGGACGTATTGCTTCCTGCCCTCGGCAATGTGCTGACGCCGATGGCTTTGCTTACGCTACTTCTCGGTACCCTGGCTGGCATGACGGTTGGCTCACTGCCGGGATTATCTTCAACGATGGGCGTAGCGCTGTGTATCCCCATTACCTTCAACATGCCGCCGGAGCTGGCCCTTATCTTGCTCGGCGCTGTCTACGTCAGCTCGGTCTATGGCGGGTCGGTGACGGCAATCTTGTTGCGCACGCCAGGTACTGACGCTTCCATCGCTACAGCGCTCGACGGCTATCCATTGGCCGAAGCTGGACGGGGCGGGGAAGCACTGGGCATGGCAACCCTAGCCTCGTTGTTCGGCGGAATGTTCAGCGTGATCGTGCTGATCGCCATCGCGCCGCCGCTGTCGACGGTAGCACTGGCCTTCGGCCCCCAAGAGTACACCATACTGGCGATTTTCGGGCTGGTGACCATCGTTGGGGTGGCATCGGATCGTCCGCTCAAGGGCGTTCTTTCAGCGGCGGTGGGGCTGGTGCTGGCCTGTGTGGGGTTGGACACCTTCACCGGTGTGCAACGCTTCACCTTCGGTTACAGCGAGTTGTTCGAGGGAGTGCCGCTGTTACCGGTACTGATAGGGCTTTTTTCAGTTTCCCAGGCCTTCAACCTCTGTGTTCCCGACGGCGGCGGCGTGCTTGCCGGCAAGGAGAAACAGCTCAAGGGGCGCAGCCTACCGCTGTGGCATGATATCCGGCGTAGCTTGCGTACGATGTTCCGTTCGTCGGTGATTGGTTCGGTGGTGGGCATTTTGCCCGGAGCGGGGACCAGCATCGCCTCCTTCATTTCTTACAATGAGGCGCGTCGTCATTCCCCGACACCCGAGCGCTTCGGCAAGGGAGAGCTGGAAGGGGTAGCGGCCTCGGAGTCGGCCAACAACGCTGTAACCGGCGGTACCCTAATCCCTACCCTCACGCTGGGCATTCCTGGCAATGCGGTCACGGCGGTGTTCGTCGGCGGTTTGACTATTCACGGAATGATACCAGGACCGAGCCTGTTTACCGACCACGCCGAGACGACCTATACCTTGATCCTCTCGCTACTGTTCGCGAATGTCCTATTTGCGGTGCTGGGGCTGTGGCTGTGTCGCTATCTGGTGGTGGTGACCAAGGTACCGGGTGCAGTGTTGGGGCCTATGATTCTGGTGTTCAGTGTGATCGGTACCTATGCGTTGCGTAACGAGGTCTTCGACGTCTGGCTTGCGGTGGCCTTCGGCGTGGTTGGCTTTTTCATGGAGCGCTGGCGTTACCCCGGCGCTCCCCTAGTGATTGCCCTGATCCTGGGGCCCATTCTTGAGGTCAACTTCCGACGCTCGATGCAGATCTCTCATTGGGACCTGACCACATTCTTCACCCGGCCACTGTCATTGTCGCTTTGCGTGCTGGTGGTGCTGGCACTGGCATTTCCGCTCTGGAGCCAGTGGCGTCGACACCGCAAAAGTGTCCAGCACTGATTTCCACTGCTTTTCAATAAAGGTCAGACACTCATGTACCTGACCGTAGGAGATATCACTAATGACGGCGAATTCGGCTCATATTATGCCCCTACCCAACACAATCCCTGCGGAAGGTATTTTGCTGCCCGAAGAAATACTGAGCCAAGTACGGGGAGCCTTCCTGCACGTTGATTCCTGCCCCTACTCTGGCAAACGAGCATTTTTTGAGAACGCAGGTGGTTCATTAACACTTAAGTCAGTCGTTGAACGAAGCGCTGAAGTTGCCAGCATTCCCGATAATGAACACCGTGACAACCCAGCTTCCCGCGCGGTGTCTCAGATCGTTTCAGCCGGGCGCGATGACCTGGCCTGCTTCATGGGTGCTAGCAACGGCGTCATTTTTAGTGGTGAGACCGGTACCGAATGCTTGTTCCGCTTGATCCGCGCAGCAGCGCTTACAGCCGAGAACGGAGGCAGCATCGCGGCAAGCTCGGTAGAACACCCTGCAACCTATGATGCTACCGCCCAGTGGGCTCACCGCACCGATCGTGAGTGGATCGAAGTACCATTCGATATTGAGACTGGTCAGGTGACAGCAGCACATTACGCCAACTGCGTGCGACCAGACACGCGAATCGCAACCATCCTGCATACTAGCCCGATAACCGGTATGAGCATGGATATCGTTGAGATCGTGCAAACCATAAGGGCCGTGTCCCCTGAGTGCGTGATCATTGTCGACGGTATACAGCACGCACCTCACGGAGCTCTAGCCATCGATAACTATGATGTCGACGCTTATGTTGTCTCTCCTTATAAAGCGTTCTGCCGCTTCAATAACGGGTACGCTTGGGTTTCTGATCGTCTGGCTGTAGTTGACCATGAACGGCTGTTGGGCAAGCCCGCAGATGCTTGGGAATTGGGTAGTCGTGATCCCTCGGCTTTTGCTGGCTTCAGTGCAGTGGTTGATTACCTTGTTTGGTTGGGCGGGCACTTCACCGAAGAGTCTTCACGACGTGCCTGTTTGGTTGCCGCTGGCTTGGCGATGCAAGCCCACGAGCGTGCTCTGGTACATCGGTTACTGCACGGCGGCGCGGACCTACCGGGGCTGTGCGGTTACCCCGGGCTACATCTTATTGGGCCGACGGATTCACCGTATCGCGAAGGGGTGGTATCGTTCGCCGTTGAGGGAGTCGAGGCCAAGCATATCGTCGCCGAGCTCGGGACACGGGGCATACGCGTCCACGCCCGAAGCGACGACGTTTTCTCAGGCAACATCCTGCGCCCGCTGGGGCTGAAATCAGTTACTCGAGTCTCTTTCACTCATTACAATTGCGCTGAAGAAATTGACCTTTGTCTTGCGGCGCTTGCAGAAATATTGCCCGAGAGGTGATGGGGGCTGTTGACCCTTAAAGAATGTTTACAGACTATCAAGAAACGCGGGCAATCAGTTTAGCGGCTGACGACCCACGGCCAGCCATACCCAGGCTTAAGACATCTCGAACGTAATGCCTGAAACTGTGAAAGCCTAATAGGTACTGACAAGATGAAATCACCCGACACAAAGCAGCGAAAACTGAGACTTCCCTTTTCTGAAACCGACCTATTACGAGGGCTTACACCACACCTGTCTCATTCAGACGAGGTGGCACCACCATCTTCTAAGGAGTTGAGGTCGCGGTAAGGTCTTGATGGCGAGAGTATTTATAAATACTGCAAATAGGTATTCGTGGTAGAGAGGGCCCGTGATGCCGAGTGTCGGCTACGCAGCTGAGCATTTTACTGCTCGAATCAGGGAGTCATCACGATAGGCGATTCAAGAGCCAAGATAAGGCCAGATTAGCGAGTGACTGCTTGCCATGGTTCTCGCGGTGTTGGCTCCCAATCATGCAAAGTGATACGACCGCTAAGCTCATGAGCATGGATACCAGCATAATTTTGTTCATAACTTACCTCACTGTTTGGAAATAGCGGCTCATAGCGGTGTGATAGCTGCGATTCCTCACGTTGGCATTCCGCAAATGGAAGATAATGCTCCGTCGAGATTTTCACCGCCACTATGCCGGACGGCTCAAGCGCCAAGTACAATGCTACTTCATCGTCGTCGAGCCAATGAACAGTTTCTATCATGCTATCAGCCATATCGCCTGATGGATGAGCTATCAGAAAAATTAGGTATCTTCTTCTCTCAATGGGTGTAGCGCTCTGGAAAGTCGCGCCATTTGCCGCCAGAGCAACGGACTCAGAACATGCCATTCAGCACTTGGCGGTGTCATCACGGCGCGGGCGCCCCGTCGTTTGCGGCGGGGACACGATGTCTTCTATGTGAGTCCAGCCCTTATAGGGGGATCTCGTAGTGTCGCGACATAGCTCACCTATGCTGCTGAAGCATATGGGAAAGTAGCAAAAATCCATTTTTCAGACACAGCAGCGGTTGGCTTTGTGTAGTGGTTCACTGATTCTGGACACCAACGTAGGTGGTAACATCATCGACGTCACCCCCAGATTGAGTAGCGCTACGCCTTAGAGTCAGGTCCTATGCGTGAAGAGATAGACAAGGATGAAAAATGATCGACAAAAATGCCAAAAGCTGAGGCTTCCCTTTTCTGAAGCCGACCTATTACGAGGGCTTACGCCACACTTGGCTCATTCTGATGAGGTGGCATCACCATCTATTAAGGAACTGAGGTCGCGATAAGACCTTGAAGCGTGGATATTAATAAATACGGCAAATAGGTATTCGTGGCAGGGAGGTTCCAAGATGCCGAGTGTTGGCTACGCAGCTGCGCATTTTCACTGCTCGAATCATGCTGGGGAAGACTGCTAACAGGCGTGTTGTGAGTCATCACGGTAGGCGATTCAAGAGCCAAGATAAGGCCAGATTAGCAAGTGACTGCTTGCCATGGTGCTCACGGTGTTGGTTCCAAATCATGCACATTGATACGACCGCTAAGCTCATCAGCATGGATGCCAGCATAAATTTATTCATGACCTACCTCACTGTTTGGAAATAGCGGCTCATAGCGGTGTGATAGCTGCTATCGCTCACGTCGGCATTCCGCAGATGGAAGATAATGCTCCGCCGAGAATTTCACCGCCACTATGGCGGCCGGTTCAAGCACCCAGTTCAATGCTATTTCAGCGTTACCGAACCCATGAACAGTTTCTATCATGCCATCGGCCAGACCGTCTAATGGACGAGCCATCACAAAATTAGGTGTCTTCTCCTCTCAACGGCTGCTCGAGGTCGACCTCCATATTGTTTGTCAGGCGCAGAGCTTCAGACAATGTGTCGGCTGTGATGGGGCGCACGATGTGTGGCTGCTGCAAAAAGTCGCGATCCAAGCGATCCAGAGTGTTGCCCACATAAGAATACTGCATAGGGTCATCTACCCCTACCTCGCTATCGTCAGACAGTAGCCATTCTCCCATACCGCTATCTTCCAGGGCGTACACCCCGCGGCCTGAGCGCCACACCAACCCCTTTTCACGCAATGAGTCCAGGCCACGCTGAATGGAAGAGGGGGCCGGCTGTGTTTTACGCCCAGCGCGTGCTTGGATCTCTTGCAGCGTTGCTTGAGTGAAGGGCGTAAAGGGACGATTTTCGGCGGCTGCTTGAGATAGGACGAACAGAATCGCCTGCTGCAATTCGGTCAGTGGGTCATACTCAGCCTGAAAAATAGATAAAGAGTCCGCCTCAACCGCATTAGCCCCTTGCTTTAACAAGCGGCCCAATTCAGGCGCCTGCCCAAGCTCCAGTGCGATTCGCTTAACGATCTCCCAAAGTAGCTCAGGTCGATGCCCCATGTGCTCAAAGGTCTGTGCAACATCGGTTACCTGGAAGGTATTACCTGGCGCCAGTTTCGCGTTTATGTGCTGAGTGAACGCTTCGATAAAGTCGCTGCCCAGTAGCGGGAAGGGAATGACGGTATTGCCAAAGAAGGGTTGATCCCGACTCATCACGAGCTTTGCAAGCTTGTCCCGGCTGCTACCGGTGAAGACCAAGCGTAGTCCGGGTTGCTTAACGCCCAGAGTAAGCGCATCCCGGGCAGCTTTTAGCGCGAACATGGCGTTCATGCCCCTCTCGCTATTCAGTGCGTGCTGCGCCTCGTCGATAAAAAGGACCACCGGATACCCGGATACTTCATGCAGCGCTTGGAGGGCTTCTACCAGCGTAACCCCGTCGGGCAGCGTCGGCTGTGATTGATCCCAGGGCAATGTCCGATAGAGACGGACGACATGACTACCGCCGGTGCTCAACGGCTGCTTGATGCGTGACGCATAAGACTGCAGCTTCGCCATGATGGCGCGTTCTATCAGTACACCGGGATCACTATGCGGGCTCGACCAGAGGTCAACGTAGATCACTTCCCAGCCTCGCTGCTCGCAAGCTGGCATCATATCTTGGCGCAGGAAAGTACTTTTGCCTGTATGGCGTGGTGAGGCAAGAAACAGCCCACTGCTGTAGTCCAGCAAGCTCTCGCCAGCGAGGCCGGCGACAATCGATGCTGCCAGCGTGGGTCGATGGAAGACAAACGTTCTGGGTACCATGGATTACGTCTCTTTACCCAAGTATGCGTAAAATTATACATCAGGATAGCAAATTGAGGTAATGCAAGCCTGGTAGACGGCTACAATCCGAGGGCTTTCGGCAGTTAACGCATCGCTGAGGATTTTTTATGCAAAACCTTCCTGGCGCTTGGTATCCAGATAGTGCCGGATCGAGTACAACCCGTTTAACCCATCGCGATGCATGACCGTCATCGGGGAATCACTATGAAACGGGGCGTGATCAATGGGCAAATGAAGCCACCGTTGCTGCTGCTCCATCCGCGGGAAGAGTATCGTCAAAGACCGGTAAATCCCCAAAATGTTGGACGCGCATTCCAGTTGCTCAGGGTACAGCGCGGCTTGCGACGGTGTGGCGGACCATTCGCGATATGTCCTAACACTGAGTCCAAGGAGTGACGCCATCTCTATGTCGGAGAGACCCCATTGCCTCGCGATCGACGGGAAGGAGCGCATCACCGCGGCACTGTTCGCCGCGCTATAATGTGCCGCCTGACGACCTGGTCGACGGCGCTGGTGCCAATCGAGCCAATCCGTCTCGAAAGCCACCAGGCTTTCTTCGTTTTCAACAACGGGAACTGCCGCTCCGGTCAAATAATCCGCCAATTCATCCTGTAGCGCTAGCGGGACATCAAGCACCCTCACGTAGCGAGTTCCCGCCGAGGTGATATGGATAGGCACCTGACCTTCCAACACGGCGTTGTTGGACCTATGCATATCGGCCTCCCAGTCCTCTCTGCCTAATGGCTCATAAGGATCATCGACCTTACGGACATCCCCCTTCAAGCGATTCTGAGGACTGTTGCTATCACCACGGTCAAAAGGCCGTTGCGAGTCTTTATCTTGTGTCATCTGGGCACCCTCATTGCCAACCTGCCAACCTGCCAACCTGCCAACATCAAACGCCCAAAAGGAAGACGCGGTTTTTTAGGTACTTAAGCCGAGGCTTATGCCAAGCCAGCAAACAGCCGATGCTGACAACAGTATTTGGCCGGGACAACAGCAATGGCAACTCAGGGTGACGTTTGCCTCGACCAGCGGCCCAAGCTGCCATAATCTAGTAAATCACAATAAGCATTAGGAGAAAGCCAATGTTGCGGCACGAGAATATTCTTGCGAGCTTAGGCGGAATGGAACTGGATGTCGCGATAGAACGTACCCGCAATGCTCTCACTACTCATCTTCACAATCCTGCGAAATTGAGTGTGTTTGGTGACGGCGAGAAGATCGACCTGTCCCTGCATGAGCGTTTTGAAATATTGCAGCTAGTGCGTGAAATGCTGGAGGCGAGATTGGCGGTTCTGGAAAACGAGCCGGGAGAATGGCTCAATGGCGAGTGAGGATTCAAAATAATTATCACGGTTTTTATATAAGAAAAGATTATTAAAAGTGATGAAAGACTTATGATGTGACGCCAAAAAGATTTTGGGAAACACTATCTGGTTATCCTATAAATCGTCACGTCAAAGCTGATTTGGTGGCCTATTGGCAGAGGCAATTAACCGTTGAGATGTAGCGTCTTAGTGGATTGGTTTTTCAGTTGTTCCGTCTGGGCGCTGCTTTTTTCATCATGGCGCATTTCTGGGGTTGGCCAAAGGTCAAATCGGTCTGAATACCAGACACAAAAAAATCACGCATTGTGCCTAATGGGTGCCATAAACGGTCATAGATCGTCATTAATTGGTGATGAAATGCTTGAGTATGTTTTGCTAGTATCTGTGTATGATTATGATTTATATGGATTATTCTCACTTTGAAACTAGCAAAAAATAAAACTAGGCATGCATCTGAACGGCCTCCGAAGCCGAGGGTCGCAGGTTCAAATCCTGCCGGGCGCGCCATAATT
>NZ_JBQDLQ010000103.1:0-11070 GCF_052095695.1 Halomonas sp. | reverse complement strand
ACCGCTGGCTTTCAGGCATTCACTCACTCGCTTACACACATTTTGCTATATAGAAAAATTACGCGGACTTTTGCTAAAACTCCCCCTTTTCGACCTGGGCCATTGGGGATAGCGTGAGCTGGTTGAGCTTTGCCATATACGCGGCTTTTCTGATTTCGGCTTGCTGCTTTTTTCGAGCCAGGTAAGCCGCTCGCATGGCAGCCTGTTCAGCTTTCGTGAGCTGAGGCCGTTGTTCCGGTATGTGGTATTGCTTTACTCGCCGCTTTTTTTCTTCCTCTCGCGCTGCCCGTGCTGCCCGTGCCTGCTGGCGCCGAAAAGCATCCGACACGGGTGTTAACCGCTGCGTGCTTGGCTGTTTAGATTGGCCATGCACTGCGACCATTCCACTGCCACCGCACTCTGGGCAGTTAACCCCTAAGCGCTCTCCACCTCCACAACGATCACAAAGCTGCATGCTCGCTTCTCCCCAATACCCAACGTCGCATGTTGATGACGCTTGCTCCCCATGGAGCACTCACGTTTTCACCATACTGCTCAACACGTCATCCACCAGCCGGTGAATGCTCTGGGTAGCGTGCGCTAGTTTTGTAAACGCTTCGGAGAATAAGCCCCCTCTTTTGGCCGTCTA
The DNA here is from genome assembly GCF_052095695.1 of Halomonas sp. Lineage (GTDB taxonomy): Bacteria > Pseudomonadota > Gammaproteobacteria > Pseudomonadales > Halomonadaceae > Vreelandella. The sequence continues at coordinate 10,442 of NZ_JBQDLQ010000103.1, read as the reverse complement.
AATGGGCATTTGATGACATAATGGCGTTAACACTGGAACTGTCAGGCACACACATAGCCTGCGCTAATGGCATCATCCAATACGCATTAGCCATTTTTTGGCGCAACGAAACTAAGGCGCCAGCCGTTAAGAACGGCAACACTGGGAGAAACCCTATGCGGAAGTTAGAAGAAACATTGATCCACGCGGCTGGATTAGAATTACAGATGCTTGTTTCGCTAATGCACGATGGCCAACCGGACGAACAGGCCTATTGTTATCAGCGCATTAGTGCGTTGGTACTCCTAGCCTATATTCCAGACAGCGGCCTCACTTCGGGCGGTGTGGCCGCATTGGAGCGCATCGAAGAAGAAGCCAATAAACTAATGCCCGCTACCACCGCTGACCAATAGGTAAATCATGACAATTACACCAGCGCCCATGACGCGAATGGTAGTGCTGGTGCAGGCGGGAATGCTTTCATTCGCCGCTACCGCAGATGAAGAAAACGCCACTAATGCCCAGTCGGGCCTTTTCGATAGTTGGTTGAAGACGTAAAGCGTAGCCTTGCCGAAAAACATGCTGCTAGGCAGAAGCCTACCCAAGACAATTAGGTAAAAATACGCGCCTTTTTCGGGCGCGTATCTGTTTTGGTTTATTGTTGCGGCAGGAGCTTAGCGAACATCACGGGGGGTAAATAGCAAATTGAATTGGCGCAGATTGCGTTGCTGGTCGGCGGGCAAAGCCCGTAGCTCACCAAACGGCGCGGCGCGTTCGACTGCCTGGATTGCCGACCGATCAAACGCACTATCACCGCTCGATGTCACTATCGACGTTGCCAGCACTTCACCTGCTGGCCCTAGCCGAACTTGGAGCGTAGCCCTCATTGAGTCGCTAGCACCGTCAGGCCTCGCCCAGTTTCGCTCGACACGGCGAATAACAATATTGAGAAAGCTATTCTGCGCGGGAGGCTGGCCAATGGCCGCCGCTTCAGCTTCACCTGCCAACTGGCGTTGCATGGCCGCCTCGGCAGCTTCTGCCGCTTGGCGTTGGCGTTGGCGTTCGGCTTCTGCTTCACGGCGTTGCTGCTCTTCTTCTTCACGCAGGCGCGGTGCTTCGCCTTCCTGCTGCAAAAGGGCGTTTTCTTGTTCACGCAGAAATTGATCTTCCGCTCGTTGAGGCGCTACCTGGTGTTGATCTTCAACTTGAGGGGGCAAGCTCACGGGTAAATCTAGGTTCTGTGCTGCACTTGTTGAAAAAGAACACTCTTCTCTGATATCCAGTACCAATAGTGTTACAACCACCGCCGTTCCCGCACTCACGCAAACACTGGCAGCAACAGCCAACACGCCGTTAGTGTATTTCCCCATAACCATCTCCTTGTTCTGCCATTGTTAATGCCCCACCGCCTGGTACCCGGCATCTAAGTAGGGATGACGGCCCCAGTGGGTCGCGTCGTCGCTATGCCCGATCCCAATGAGCCATTGGCCTAAGTCATTGCCGTTGGGCATGGTGATCGAGCAAATAGCGTGCGCTAGTTTTGCAAACGCTTCGGAGAATAAGCCCCCTCTTTTGGCCATCTAAATGGGAATTGGCTTTCATGTGGGCGCTAACACTGGAACTGCCATGCGCACGTATAGCCAGCGCTAATGACCACTGCGACGGTGAGTGGTGAGAGCCAGGCGAGCAAGCTCCATGCGTGTAGTGTGCGCTTATCACGCCAACGACGACGCCATAAGCCTTTCACGCTTAGCCAGACGGGTAAGGGGTACAGGAAAATACTGGTGATCACCAACGACGCCCACCACCCAGCGGTCTCTGTAAATGGCCAGGGGGCAGGCAGTAACGTGACCGCAGAGGGCCATGCCATTACGGGCACTAGCGGGAGACTCCCTAGCATGAGGATGGCGAACCGATCCCAATGCTGAGCGATAGCGATTACCCGTTGCACGCCGCGCCTGGGCAACGCTTTGAGTGCTGACCAATAAGAACGTTTTTTGCGCTTACGGATGTGCTGGGCTGTTTTGGTAGATGCCATGATGATCCTTTTACCGCCCACCAGCGGCCCACCCGACAGGCCAGCCCTCTAATGTGCTTGATGACTCCCCTAATGCCGTCGCATCTAGGGCAGCCTCTTGATTGCCTTCATCGTCGGCGGGGTCACTATGGACAACTTCAGCAATAGGCACACATCCCTCTTCTGTATTGCGGTAACGTTCGCCATGCCAGAAAAACTCCATATCCGGCGCTTCTAAACTGTCACTGTCCAGCGCCATGGAGTACGCAATACAGCCATGGTCGGTTGCTCTCATAGGTAGCCATAGCCCTACGACATCGCCTTTATAAATCACGTCCCTGGGGGCGCCATCCAGGTAATCCGGCTGCTCAAACATATTCTCAATCTCAGATAGCGGCGCCGCAGGCATGCCCATCATCCCTTCCGGTACGTCGTTATCACTGGGCAGAAGCTGGCAGCCCGATAGCCAGCTAATAGCAATAGCGCCTACTGCGTGCCTCGCCCACATTGAATTTTCCGTTCGCGCCATGTTTAATCCTTGCTAATTGAGAAGTAAATTTAATACGCCTGACGCTGTGGCTAAAAAATGATCAGGCCTTTATCCTGCTGTTATAAAGCCGGTTATTTTGGTTAAGGGCGTATTCATCCACAGAATTTGTGAATAACTTTCTTGCCCACTTAATAGCGATGTCTACTCTTTCCAGGGAGCTGTCTATGAGTTTTCTCGATCAGTCTGATTCGTTTGACGACGGTGCTCCAGGCGATGATGAAGAGCCCCTATTAACGACGTATACCGAGGCTGATTTAAAGCGCCTCAACGAACTTGACCTGCAACGTGAGACCTATCGTTAATGCCACGTCTGGCCCCAAATATATGAGATAAGCGTCATCGCATCGCTCATCGGTGGCGCTAACCCTGCCATGATAAACGCCAGCACAACGAACCCAACGGCGCTAAACGGGTGCTCTAGGGATAACACCTTCACGCCTGTCCCAAATGACTTTTTCAGCCGAACCCCCGCAAAGTCCACTGCATAGATTTCGTCCAGCACTAGATGGATCAGCACCCCCAGCATCACGGCAAAGCCATGACTCCAGGCGGTAATGCCATTTTGCTGCAAGCTGTAGCTCCCAGCCGCCGTCACGAATCCGGCTAACAACATGGCCACCAGGGAATGGCAGTTGCCACGGTGCTCTGTGAGCATGAGGAAGGCATTGGAGACGCCGTAGCGAACGCCTACGAAAACACAGGCGCTTATCAGCGCAATCATCCAGAAGCTGTAACTGCCATGGAGAAGTGTTGAAACAAATACCATCGTGATAAGCGCAAAGAGATTAAAGATCAATTTAACCGAGTGCGAGTTGTGTGCGTCTATGTCTGGTAGTAGCCCGCCGATAGTTGTCAGCATGATGACCAAAAACAGCGACTCCCCCGGCCAAACACCCATCCCCCAGCCAATATGGGCCAACGCGGTACCGCCAATAATCCCTGCCGACAGGTGGACGTTGAAATTGGCCATCGTTAGACGCTCACTCTGTTTACGGAAAGCCCTACTCTAACCAAACCAACTGTTTCTCCAGGGAAATAAGGGGGCTGTTTTGGCAGCGTTATCCGCTTGTTGGCGAGGCGACTAATGGTAACGTGTGCGATGAATACGCCAGGGCTCCTTAATATGGGATCGTTTCAACCGACAGCCGAACAGCTAGCGATTATTGAGTATGAAGGCCCCTTACTGGTTGTCCGCGCAAAAGCCGGTACGGGGAAGTCGAGCGTGCTGTGCTTGTACGCCGAGCGACGCCCTACGCTAAGGATGCTCTATATTGCCTACAACCGCTCAGTGCGCGAGGAGGCTGCGCAGAAGTTTCCGTCGAACGTCACCTGTAAAACGTCACATCAACTTGCCTTTAGGGCCTTTGGTTTGGCGTTAAAGCATAAGCTCACTGCCAACATCCGCATTCGAGAGATTGCCGATGCCTTGGATACACGGGACTGGTCGCTTGCCTCTGATGTGCAAAGCGCCCTTAATCGCTTTATGACCAGCGCAAGCATGCGCCTGGGGCCTGAGCACCATCCTTTAAAAGGCGAGACAACAGAAAGCCAGCAAACCCGGCAAACGCTGGTGATTAATTGCGCCGAAAAAGTGTGGGCGCGGATGATCGCAGCGGACGATAACTTCCCCTGCTCGCATGATACTTACTTAAAGCTCTATCAACTCAGCGGCCCAGATTTGTCAGCCCAGTACGACATTATTGCGATTGATGAATTCCAAGATACGGTGCCGGTGCTTGAAGACATCGTGATGAAGCAAAAGAAGTGCCGCGTTCTGATGTGTGGAGATAGCGCGCAGGCGATTTATCAGTTTCGCCATGCCGTTGATAGCCTCGACTCTCCCCTGTTGCAGCATGCCACGGTGATGCATCTAACAAACAGCTTTCGCTTTGGCCCCAAAGTCGCCGAAGTGGCCAATGCCTTGCTGGCGCTAAAAGGTGAGCCGGTTGAGGTGCATGGACTGGGGGGCGCAGATTGCGTGGTGCCTAGTAGTAAGTTTCATCTGCGTCACGCCCCTACCGGGCAAGTCACGTTCATAGCTCGCACCATGATGGGTGTGCTCCAGGCAGCGCTCTTTTTCGCATCGAAAAAGAAAGTCGTGTACATGGTCGGCGGGTATGACGCTTACAACCTGAATGCCCTAGAGAATTTGTTTTGGCTCTCAAAGGGGCAAAAAGAGCGCGTTACCGATAAAAAGCTTCTCGCGGAATTCAGCAGCTTTGAGCAATATCGGGCGATGGCCGAAGCTTCCGATGATCCCGAAATGCTTAGGGCGCTTAAAGTCATTGAGGCCTACCCGAATCTCGACGTACACCTGGCACAATTAAAAATGCAGGTTGCGAATGCGGAAGCTACTGCCGATATTGTCGTCACCACGGCTCACCGCTCGAAAGGTTTAGAGTGGCCTACGGTGTATCTGCTCGATGACTTTATGGATATCCATGATCCGAAGATGAGTGTTGCTGCCCGCTCAATAGAAATTAACCTGCTTTATGTCGCCTCTACGCGGGCCAGAAGCTTTCTAATCGCTAACGAATGCATCACCACGACTATGAAGTTGGCAAAAAAAAAGGGCTGGTGATCCAGCCCTGTTAGTACCCTTTATCAAACCTAAGCGCTTACCCTTATTCAGGGCTAGGAAATGGATAATCTTTTTTCAACGCCTCCTTCACCTCAGGCGTGCCATAAATCGGTATATTGACCAGCGCCGCAGCAACGCGTCTTTTGCCAAATGCATTGGCCAGGCACTCTAGGGTCATGTGCAAGTGATGCTGATTAGTCGCATCGTAATAGCGGTTATCACCACCGACTTGCCTTTCAACCCAAGAGACTAGCGATTCACCGGCCTCTTTCTTGGCATTAGCTATCTCTTCCTGTGTCTTTTGGCATAACTGACGCGTAATTTGAGACTGCTCTTGGATGGCCTTTGATGCGGCTATTCCTTGCCATACAAGAGCGGTTTCCATCGGAAGTCGTTCAAGTCGCATCATGAGCTCTTGGGTGATGCCTAGCCACCAGTGACGAAATACAGCACTATCTTGTGCCATCTTCACCAGCCAATCGCTCCCCGTTTCATTGATCGGAGGGGTAATGCCTAGCCGCTTCTCCACGTATGTCTTTATGGGCGCACGCTGCTGAAAGGCTTCACTGACCAATTTACTACGACGCAGAGGGGATTGAAGTGGCGTGCCATCTTTATTCCGCCAAACTTCCTCAATAACAACGTCACTCATGAAGTTACCGATTGTTTTATAACTGTCGGCGCTTAACGGTTGAAATGAGATAAATTGGCTCGCAACTTCTTCTTTAGTGGCGTCATCGGCAATTTCCGCATCACAGTGTGGATTGAACACTGGTTTTTTGCACATATTGTAAAGATGGCAGACGTGCCAAACCATCTCGCTAAGCACGTCAGAAACATCCTTGTTCCTACTTGGTTCAAGCAGTTTAAACACCTCGTTCTCATTGATGTTTTGGTCAGTGAGGGGTGAGCGTTCCAAGTTGCTTTTTTCGGTCATCATTATTAAACTCGCCCAATCATTTATGGGGGGGGGGCCGCTATGACTCATTACGCCATAAAGGGTTCAACATAACATAAGTTAGCACAAATAAATCCTTGTGCTCCACATGCCTGTCTTCAACGCACAACAAGCGCCGTCATCCATATTATTCCTCTTACCCTAGCCTATTTCTTACCTGCATCAGCATTGGTATCGCTTTAGCTTGCGAGCAACTAAATCCTCATCCGTCTCCTTGTAGCACCGACATGTGGTTTTGGTTGTGTCTACTCAAAAAAAGATCGTTACACCGCCAAAATAGGGGGCTTATCACCCAGGTTTTCAGGTTTACCTGCGTACCATTACCGCCATACGCGTATTAATGGTGATGAACACATGGGTATTTTCTCTAAGCGCCCGCTTTTGCTGGCCGTCGCGCTGTCATTCGGGACAGCATCTATGGCCGCTCACGCCAATATTGAGCGTGACCCGAGGGGGAGCTTCTGGCAAAACCAAAGTGATGGTTGGTTTTTTTATAAAGACCCTCCCGAGCCAGTTGAAGAGGTCATCGAAGAGCCAGAGCCTGAACCCCTCGAAGGTGTCACCGTAACGGAGCCGCCAGAGCCCCCGCCTGCTCCAGAGCCCGAAGGCCCGCCGCCACCGGAGCCGTTATCCGCTGAGTGGTTCAGAGAAAATATTCCAAAATACCGCGATGCGGCTTGGAACGATCCTACTGTTGAAAATGTGCAGGCGTTTTTCTATCTCCAGCGCTACATGATGGATCGCAGTGAGCAGTTTTCGGATGCTGCTCAGCTTGCAACGATGGGTCACCCCATTCTTGATGAGGCTAACCGCCGACCGACCGCTGGGGCTGGCTCTCGCCAGCTTGATCGCATTGCCGCCAATAATCGCACCACGATTTTGGATAAATTAGCTGAGCGTGTCGGTATTTTTTATTTTTACGACAGCGAGTGCCAGGAGTGCGCTGAAATCACCAACGTTGTAAAAATGCTGGAGCGCACGTTCGCCATCATCCCCATCTCCTTGGACGGCAAAGACCTCCCAGGCAATCCTTTCCCAGACTTTCGACCTGATGATGGTCATGCAGAGCAAGTTGGTATGGAAAGGGCGCCAGCTCTTTTCCTAGCGGAGCCTTCCGGTGAGTTTGCCGCGTTTGCGCATGGCCCTATTTCACTTAACGATGCCCGTGAACGCATTGTGCTAGCGGCCTTGCGCGTTGGCTGGATTTCTCGTGAGGAGTTCAACCAAACACGCCCTGTGCGCAACCTTGACCAAGACCTTTCGGACATGATTGATCCCGCCGAATTCATGCCTAGTGGCGATGACAATAACTTCATCCCTCCCGCTGAGCTACTTGAACGCTTTAACCAATCTGGAGGCTACCGATAATGGCAGCATTGAGCATGCGAAAAACGGTGCTTGCGTCATGCGTAAGTGCATTTATGTTGTTCGGCGCGGGGATGTCCACCCCTGCTAGTGCGGACATTAATAAGGCACTGGGTGGCCTTTACGACGGTATGAGCGCGACCTCCCCTGCTGGCGTTTGGGAAACACAGCGTCGAGGCGTTATTTCAGGTGGCGGTCTACGCGTGCGAACGCCTATCGTGACAGAGAGCCTGCTTAACATCCAAACCCCTACCCTTGATGGTGGGTGTGGTGGGATTGATATGTTCGCTGGGAGCGCGTCGTTTATCAGTGCTGATCAGCTGATCGCCCTCTTCCGTAATATTGCCTCTAATGCTAAGGCGTATGCCTTCCATATCGCATTGTCTACTGTGTTCCCAGAAGCTTCTGCCAAAATTCAAGATTTACAGGAAGTCGTGCAGAAACTTAATGCCCTATCCATGAACTCCTGTGAATGGGCTCAAGGGATAGTGAATGCCGGAGCTGGCGCCATCGAAAACAGCATGGGCATGGAGTTTAAAGGAAAGGCACAAAGTGAAGGGGTTATCGATGGGTTTTTCGACAGTATCGCCAGCATTGGTGACACCGGCAATGCCGAAGAGCAGCTAATTGCTGAGGGTGAAGGCGAAGTTGCAGGCAATATCGTATGGCGGGGCATGAAAGACAATCAAGTTGACAATTGGAATTGGCTTAACAATGCAACCGGCAACGCCATGCTTGAATCCATTATGTCGCTGACAGGGACATATATCGTTAGTCCTAGTAGTGACGGCGAGCGAGAAAACACTCCCTTGCCTGGCCCCTATCTCTCCTTAAAAGATTTAGTGGAGGGGTCAGAAAGCGCCACGCTTTTGAAGTGCAACAATTACACAGATTGTGATGGGGTGACGACATCTACCCAGTCCCTGGAGGGGCTGGGAACAATGATTAAGAACAAGCTAAATGGGGATGCGTCCAATAACGGTCTGATCTACTATTACAGCGCAAACCACGCCTCGTATAACGCGAGCTCATTTGATCGTGACTTTATCACCAACCTCCCCTACTCAGCTGGTTCATTAATTCGCAACTTAGCTGTCCTAAACAATAACGCTGCGTCAACATTCGTTGAAGAGCATGCCAATGCGCTTGCGCTTGATATGGCTTATGAGCTCGCCTCTAAAATGATTCGAGCCGCACAAAACTCGCTTCACAGCATGGATGAAGGCTACGGCCCTGAGGCACGCGCCATCATAAACGCCAACTTCAACTCTCTGCAGCAGGAGTACGGGGTACTTCGCGGTAGCTATGGCAGCCTTAACGATATCATGGTGTCCTATGAGGCTTTTCTTCGAAACCTAAAAGCCAATAACTACCACCTGCAAGACCTAAACCCTCAGTATGGTGGTGAGTAATGGACGCGACGATCTATTCGATAGGTAGCTCAGCTTACCTGAAAGAAATCATCATGGCCGTTACTTCCATTATTGGGACAGGCGGCTTTTCCAAGCTCATACAATCAGGACTCTTGCTTGGCGTCCTGATCATGGCATTTCAAACCCTGTTCAATGGTGGCAAACCTGTTGCCGTTCACCAAATCGCAGTGTCTGGGTTGCTCTTTGCTTTAATGTTTGGCCCAACTGTCGATGTGGCCATCGAGGGTGTATACGACGGGCAATCACATGCTGTTGCGGATGTCCCTATAGGCATTGCGCTGCCTGGTTCATTAGTTTCTCAGGTCGGTTATGGCTTAACGGAAATGTTTGAAACCGCTTTTAGCTCCCCCAGTGGGGCTACATCCGGTTATGGCTTAACGGATGGTGCAGGCTACGCTGACGCTCTCAAGATGCTAATGGAGATTCGCCGAAACGGTAACAATGCCGATTTATTATCGACGATTGATTCTGTGGGCACCGGTGGTACGAATAACTTCCGGGGTTCTTGGGATAATTACATTCGTGAATGTACGGCGATGAAAATTGACCTCAATGATATAAGCATTGAGCAAATTTATAATGAAGGCGACCACATGGACGGCTTGAAATTTGAGTCAGAGCTATTTGGTACCGTCATAACGCATAACGGTGCAACCCAAACGCTTTCTTGCACCGCTGCGTTTGCTGCGCTTGAAGCCTGGACAACAAGTGTTGTTGCCTCCGAAGAGGTGAAGTCGGCAATAGGTAGGCAGATAGGCCTTCATTCAACCGGTGGGCACGGTTCTTTAGCGGAGCCCGATACGGATGCGTTTGTGGCCGCTAATGGGGCTCTCGGCGCCCTATCGCAGTCTGCAACAGGGGCACAGCAATATATCCAAACCGCTATCTTGGAGCCTATCTTCCACCAGGCTATGTCGGGCCGGTACCGTGACATCCATGATTTCTCCGCATCCACCATGATCAACCAAGCGTTGCAACAACGTAATGTGCAATGGGCTGCTGAGCAAACGATCTTCATGAGCATTGTACGCCCGATGATCACTTTCATTGAGGGCTTTGCTTATGCGATTACGCCGTTTATGGCCTTTATCATCGTTTTAGGCGCCTTTGGCATGAAGCTGGCCATCAAGTATGGGCAAATGCTTCTGTGGATACAGCTATGGCTTCCGGTTTTGGCTATCACTAATTTCTTTTTATACATGGTCGCTTCGAGTGAGCTGGCGCAACTTGATAATGCAACAACGTCCTTTTATGAATTACATCAGGCCGGTGAACGTTTGGGCTACTGGGTTTCCGTTGGCGGTATGCTCGCTGCAGCAACACCTATCCTTACGCTAGTGCTGTTAACGGGCTCCACCTACGCCATGACTTCGCTCGCGCAAAAAATGGGTGGCTCTGATCACGTTGATGAAAAACAGATGGCACCGGATGTCCTGCGGCAAGGGGCTGTTATGGATCAGGTGTCAATGCAGTCATCCGGCACAATGACAGGGAGAAGTAATACAGGCTCTGAAACCTTTATGCCCAACCTGCAGCTAAGTGAGGCATTGCAGAGTTCA
>NZ_JBQDLQ010000102.1:0-11102 GCF_052095695.1 Halomonas sp. | reverse complement strand
ACCGGGTGGAAACTGTTGAACGCGATGTAATGGACTTCGATGTCGTCATTGTCGGCGCCGGCCCGTCCGGACTTGCCGCTGCTTGCCGCCTGATGCAACAGGCCAACGATGCAGAGCAAGAGTTCACGGTCTGCGTGGTGGAAAAGGGTTCCGAAGTTGGCGCGCATATTCTGTCAGGCGCGGTGTTTGAACCCCGCGCACTAATGGAACTATTCCCGGACTGGAAAGAGCGTGGCGCACCACTGACGACCCCGGCGATTCGCGACGATGTTTTCTTACTGAAAGACGCCGAAAAAGCACAGAAAGTGCCTAATGCGCTCGTGCCTAAGAGCATGCATAACACCAGCAGCGAGCAGCCACGCTACGTTATTAGCGCGGGCAATCTATGCCGCTGGCTGGGCGAGCAGGCCGAATCGTTGGGCGCTGAAATATTCCCAGGTTTCGCTGCTCAAGAGGTTATTGTTGAAGATGGCGCCGTGCGCGGCATCCTTATTGGTGATATGGGCGTCAGCGCCGACGGCACGCCCAAAGATGGCCATATGCCCGGCATGGAACTGCGCGCCAAATACACGCTGTTTGCAGAAGGCGCGCGCGGCCACCTAGGCAAACGTTTAATCAAAGACTTCTCGTTAGATGCAGGACGTGACCCTCAGCATTACGGCATTGGCTTAAAAGAGCTATGGGACGTGCCTGCTGATAAGCATGAACCCGGGCTAGTAGTACACGGTTCAGGCTGGCCGCTAGATAAGAGCACCCACGGCGGCTGGTTTCTCTATCACGCGGAAAACCAGCAGGTCGTGGTGGGCTTGATAATGGATTTAGGCTATCAGAATCCATGGCTGTCGCCGTTTGATGAGTTTCAGCGCATGAAACACCACCCGGTGCTTAGCCAGTATTTAGAAGGCGGCAAGCGGGTTGCTTACGGTGCCAGAGCCATCACCAAAGGGGGGCTAAATAGCCTACCTAAAATGACCTTTCCAGGCGGCCTGCTCATCGGCTGTGATGCGGGCACCCTCAGTTTTTCTAAAATTAAGGGCCTGCATACCGCCATGAAGTCCGGCCTGGTGGCGGCAGAGAGCGTATTTGAAGCAATCAAAGGTGGTGATGAAGGCGCGCAGGAATTAACCAGCTTTACTCAGAAATGGGAAGCCAGCTGGGCCTATCAAGAGCTGAAGGAAAGCGCCAGCTTCGGCCCTGCGATCCACAAATACGGCACCGTGGGCGGTGGCGCGTATAATTTTGCGCATCAGCTGCTGGGCAATAAGCTGCCTAACGTGCACGATACCACCACTGACTATGGGGCTTTAAAACCTGCGGCTGAGTTTGAAAAGATCAACTATCCCAAGCCGGACGGTAAGCTTTCATTCGACAAGCCTTCCTCTGTGTTTCTGTCGAACACCAACCATGAAGAAGACCAGCCGTGTCATTTGCACCTGGATGACCCGGAGCTACCGATCCGCGACAACTTACCAAAGTACGCTGAACCGGCACAGCGCTACTGTCCGGCCGGTGTCTATGAAGTGGTTGAGGATAGCGCTGGACAGCCACGTTTTCAGATTAACTTTCAGAACTGCGTGCACTGCAAAACCTGCGATATTAAAGACCCTGCGCAAAATATCACCTGGGTGGCACCAGAAGGCGGCGGTGGGCCTAACTACCCCAATATGTAATCCATACCATCAGCCGGGTTACGGCTAGCGCATAGCCGTAACCCGCTGAGCATGCGTGCTGTCTCGCCACGCTATCACAGCACGGATTGTTGCGGCGTTTCCAGCAGTTCAATGGGCGCACGACGTGCAATAAGCCGCCGCCGTCCGGCCTGATCAAAGCGCACATCAATGACCGGATCACTGGTATTTCCCTCTACTGCCGCGATCTCGCCCTCCCCAAACACCGCATGCAAAAGCCGCTGACCGGGATAAAAATGCGTGCCTGCAACATACGCTGCTTTAGCCTCTTCAACCTGCGCCGCGGCAAGCACAATATCGTCACGACCTAAGCGCATTAAATAGCGCTCAACCAATCCAACCGAAGTCACCTGCAACGAAGTCGCTGGCGCACTGCTGCTCGCCAAGCAAGACGCCACGCGCATACTGTCCTGCCAAGCGCTTTCAGCAATAAAGCGACTAGGACGATGGGCGCCACCATCATGAAGTACTAACAGTTGCTCTTGAGCCCGCGTAATCGCCACGTAGAAAAGCCGCCGCTCCTCCTCTAAGCGCTCGTCGCTGAGTGGATTATCGCGACTGTAGTGGGGAAAATCTTCCTCATTGACACCGGCCACAGCAACCAGTGGCCATTCCAGCCCTTTGGCGCCATGTACGGTACTAATAAGCACGCCACCCGCCTGATTCTCTACCGGGCGTTCTAGCAGCTCGATAAAGGCATCGGGATCTTGGACGCTCTGCGCCTGCTCAATCAGCACGTCAAGAAGCCGAACGTCCTCTTCGCCCTTGTCGCGACGCGCGGCGGCCCTCTTGAGCGTTTTTTCCGCGTCAATGCTGTCGACGACATGCCTTAACAGCTTTGCTGGCGGCCAAGCACCCAGTTGAGGCAACTCACACAGCAGCACCCAGCGTTTTTTTAACGTGCGGCGCTGGATTGGCTTCAACTCTGTCAGCATCGGCTCATGCCGCTCTGGCCACTGCTGAGTAGCGGCCAGCTGTTGGGCTAGGCGCTGCAGCCGCTCACGGGCAACAAACGGGGTCGGCTGGGAAAGCAGTAACAAGAGCTGCTGTGGGTCACGCAGAAGACCGGGACGGCGTGATAGCTTTAAATAGCCCGCCAGCGCCTGCACCAGCGGCAGACGAAAGACAAATCGATCCTCTCGCTGAAGGCGAAACGGAATCCCGGCCTGTAACAACGCCAGTTGAAACGGCACCGACAACGCCCAGCTGCGCACCAGCAAACTGGTTTCATTAAGCGCCCGCCCCTGGGCCTGCCAGTCCATCAACGCATCAAGTAGCAAGCGGCTACCTTGACCTACTAGCAGCCGGGTCTCTGGATTATTGGGTGCGGCGAGGCACAGCTGGTTAGGGCGACGCTGATTAGTGGCGATAGCATGATTAGCGGCCAGCGCCAGGGCATGGCCGTGGCGAAAGGTAGTCGAGAGCGGATAGTCGGTAGCATCGCCAAAAGTGGCGGTAAAATTCTCTAGCATGGTATCGGGCTTGGCACCGCGCCACTGATAGATACACTGATTGGCATCCCCGACGGCCATCACGCTGGCGTGAGTACCAACGAGCACGGATAAAAGACGCTGCTGCGCGGCGTTAATGTCCTGATATTCATCAATAATGACGTGATCGAGAAACCCTTCAACGCGATCCCGTAGCGCGCTATCCGCCTCTAAAGCCTGCAGTGGTCGATAAAGCAAGTCGGCATACGTCATTACAGCTTCTGACTCTAATAGCCGCTCTGCTTCGACAAAAGCGGCCGGAAAATAGTCGGTATCGGCATCCAAATTAAGCCGCTCGTAAAGCGCCTCGGGCGTTATCATTTCCGCTTTCACTAAGCCACAAAAGTGCGCCAGGGTTTCAAGCCGGTCGCCTTCCAGGGCAGCATCACGGCGCTCGACGGCATCACGCAGCACATTAAGGCTCGCTTGACGAAGTAGCCTTTCTAACTGCCAATCGGCAGATAACAAATGACGTGAGGCTAGCGCACCCCAGCGACATAGGCTTTGCGTTAAGCGGTGACCCAGCGAATGGAAGGTTCGAACATCAGGCAGCATTTGCCCGGCGGGCGCCATCGACGCTAAACGACGTTGAAAATCATCTTTCGCAGAGCGGTTAAACATTAGCACCAAAATACGCTTGGACGGCACACCGCTGGCCAATAAATACAGCACTCGGGCAGCCATAGTTGTGGTCTTTCCCGCCCCCGCGACAGCCGCTACCCGCGCGTGCCCGGCACTATGATTAACAACGGCTTGCTGTTCAGCGGTTAACTTCACGGCGCCTCGCCTGTTGAATCATCGTCCAGCTGGCCCAGCGCAAACCAGTCTCCGGCGCTAATTAAGCCTATTTCGGTTACGCCATTGCCAACATCACGGGTCTGTGCGGCCTCAACTAACTGGTAGTACACATTGCGATGCAGCCTTGCGGCTAGCCCAAAGCGTACCGGCAGCTGCGGCACTCGTTCACCCTGGGAGTTTAAAGTAACGCTAAGCGGATGGTCGGCATCTAAGCGAACGACGTCATCAAACTGGGTGGTGAACCACCAGGCATCGTCATGAAAGTCGGCTTCAACGGCGACCAGCGGAAGATCTTCAACCTGAACGCGCCAGCGCTCAACTGGCGTCACTAAGCAGTAGCCGTCGGCATCTTGACGCAGCAGTGTTGCCAGCAAACGGGCCACCTTAGTGCGGGCAAACGGCCGCCCCTCGTGCCACCAGGTACCATCAGCATGAATACTTAGATTCATGTCACCAGAAAGCGCTGGATGCCACTCGTCTAAAGGAGGGATAGCGCTGGCATTCTCTTCTGCTGAATCGCGCTGCTGTATCAGTCGATCAATATTCATCACCCACCTCGTTTAATCATGCCGATGGCTCTAGCAGGCTACACAAGTCCCGATTGCGCCAGCGCTTCTTTAACATCTGCGGGGGTATCCGGCGCGGCCGCTCGAAACAGTTGATAAAAATTCGCGGTGGTTTGCATCGCGACTTCATCAACGCTGATGCCCCGTTCTTGAGCAATGCACTCGGCGACAGACACTACCCAGGCAGGCTGGTTGGGCTTACCACGATGAGGCACTGGCGCCAGATAAGGGCTATCGGTCTCAATAAGCAAGCGATCCAACGGCAGCTGGCGGGCCAGCTCTCGCAGCGCCGCTGCATTACCGAAAGTAATAATACCCGAGAGGGAAATATAAAAGCCTAGCCGCACCGCTTCACGCGCCATCGCTAGGTCCTCAGTAAAACAGTGTAATACACCGCCCACTTGAGGGTCGCTATGCTCGCGCAGCAGGGTCAAGGTTTCCTCTTTGGCTTCTCGCGTGTGAATAATCACCGGCAGGGCAAGCTCCCGCGCGGCAATCAAATGACGCTTGAAGCGCTCATGCTGGATTTCAACCGCAACGCTATCGCGGTAGTGATAATCCAGACCCGTTTCACCGATGGCTACCGCGCCGTACTGCTCAGCGGCGGCTTTAATATCCTCAACGCTGGGCTCTCTTTCAGGCGTATGCAGCGGGTGCAGGCCAGCGGAAATCGCTACATCTTGATGATCACGCGCTATCGCCGCTAGCGCAGGCATATCATCTAAGTTGACCGCAACGGCCAGAAATTGACTAACGTGGGCAGCGCGCGCAGCCGCCAAGGTAGCGGCGAGATCGCCTCCATGGGTCTGGTCGGATAAACGATCTAGATGACAGTGGGAATCGACAAACATGCGGGTCTCGACAGCGAAGGAAAAGAAGCTAAACAGTGTTATTCAGAGCAGCGTTATTCAGAGCGTGAACGAGGGCGCGGCGCTATCTAACTGGCCGGTAAGCAGCGTTTCAATCCGTTCACGTACTGATGAATCTTGCGGGCTAAAGTGCACGCCAATACCAGCAATACGTTGCCCGCTAACGCCTTCGGGCGACACCCATGCAACCTGCCCAGTCACTGAGCGACGCTGGCTTTCACCCGGCAACGTGAGTAATAAAAAAACCTGTTGGCCCATCGCGTAAGGCGTTAGCGTGGGAATAAAGATGCCGCCGCGATTCAGAAAAGGCATGTATGCAGAGAGCAGCGTTGGTACATCGGGAACGTTGAGTGATAGCGCTTTCTGAGCTGTCATAGCGACCTCGTTGCATGGCGAGCGATAAGAGCGTTAACGCGGCTATGAGCGTAGCAGCGCCGCCCAACGCACTAACCATGCTTCTAGCACCAGTTGAGGATTGGGGTTGGCCCCCGCCGACAATAGCCGCCGCTGCTCACGGGCGTAGTCCAGCAAGCGAAACCAGTCTTGCACGCGACCATTTTTAACCGCTTGCCGATAAAGAGGCTCAAGATCAGGGTTATGCAGCACCGCCGCATCGCCGGATAAACCCAGGCGAATCAAGTCCTCAAGCCAGGCAATACCGTACCACAAGATGGCATCAATCGCCTGGCGATCCAAGCGAGCGGCTTCTGAAACGGGCTCGGCGCCGCGCACTAGCTGCTCAAAACTGTCGTGAATTTTATGGCGCAGGGCACGCTCTTCCGGCGCCGCCAGCTCAACGGCAAGCAGCGGCAGACCGCCCGCTACTTGCCACCAAAAGTAGGCTTCATCAGCGCTATTAAGCTGCTCAATTAGCCATCCACGGCACGCTTCAAAGGCAACGGTAGGTAGCGACCACTGCTGGCAACGAGAGCGGATGGTAGGCAGCATGCGCGAAGGCACGTCTGACAGCAGGATAAACAGCGTCTTTTCACCGGGCTCTTCAAGGCTTTTAAGCAGCGCATTGGCGGCAGCGATGTTCATTGCCTCTGCGGGAGAAATAACGATGACGCGATAACCGCCCTGCTGTGCCGTTTGCGAGACAAAGTGGTTAACCTCGCGAATGGGATCAATACGAATCTGGCGTTTGCCCTCTTCCGGCGAGACGCGCAGCAGGTCCGGATGATACCCGGATGCCAGCATGGAACAGCTATGGCAGTGCCCACAGGCAAGATCTGCAGGGCCTGCGCATAGCGTTCGGGCGATCAACGCTTCGGCAAGCTGCTGCTTGCCAACGCCATGGGCACCGTTAATGAGGAGCGCATGGGGCATCCGCCCCCCGTCAGCCAAGCGGATTAACTGCTGCCAGGTGGCTTGATGCCACGGCATAACGCCAGTTAATACCATGCAGCAACCCGCGCCATTAGCGCTTGACGAATTTGTGTTTGAACGTTGTCTAGTGTGTGCTGAGCATCAATCACGGCAAAACGCTCGGGCGCCTGCTCGGCACGCGCTAAGTAGGCGTTCCGCACGGCCTGAAAGAAATTGGCGTGCTCTTGTTCAAAACGATCCCGCTGCTCTGAGCGGTCATGTAGTCGTGACTCTAGGCGTTGCTTCGCAGCTGCCTCAGGCATATCGAGCAGCAGCGTTAAATCGGGCGCAAGCCCCTGCTGAACGAACGCTTCCAATACGGCGATGCGCGCTACGGGTATGCCACGACCGCCGCCCTGGTAAGCAAAGGTAGCATCGGTAAAACGGTCGCACACCACCCAGGCGCCCCGGGCCAGCGCAGGGAGGATTTTTTCCGCCAGATGCTGTGCTCGCGCAGCAAACATCAACAGCAGCTCAGCGTCGACATGCAGCGGCTCTAGAGGGGCGGGGTCCAGCAGCAATGCGCGGATAGCTTCGCCGCGCTCGGTGCCACCCGGCTCGCGGGTACGCACCACCTCCAGACCCTGGGCTTCCAAATACTCGGTGACGAAGCCTACATTGGTGGATTTTCCCACGCCCTCACCGCCTTCCAGCGTAATGAAGCGTCCACGCTTGGTCATCGTGCTTCCTTACTGTGGTGACAAACCGTCAGTGATCAATCATTGGCGAAAGATCCCGACGATTATCGATTACGAATATAGCGATTGACGGCATTATTATGCTCACGCAGCGTACGCGAGAACTGGTGGGTACCATCCCCACGGGAAACGAAGTAAAGCGTTTCACCCGGCAACGGATTCACCGCGGCCTCTAACGACGCGCGCCCCGGCATGGCAATGGGTGTAGGCGGCATGCCGTCAATCACATAAGTATTGTAAGGCGTTGCCTCACGCAGGTCAGCGCGGGTAATCCGCCCGTCATAACGCTCGCCCATACCGTAAATAACCGTTGGATCTGTTTGTAAGCGCATGCCTTGCTCCATGCGCCGTTTAAACACACCGGCAATCTCATTGCGCTCCTGCGGCGCACCGGTCTCACGCTCAATTAACGAGGCCATAATAAGCGCTTCGTAAGCAGACTCAATCGTTAAATCATCGCCGCGCTCTTCCCAAACGTCGTCAAGAATACGCTCCATGCGCGCCAGGGATTGCCGCAAAATATCCACATCGCTCATACCTAGGTGATAGCGATAGGTATCGGGAAAAAACCAGCCTTCCGGAAATACGTCGTCGCGGCCAAGCAGCGTCATGACCTCGGCATCGCTCATATCGGCTGTACGGTGTGCAAGCTTCGGTGCGGCATTCAGCTGCTCGCGCATTTGCCGAAATGACCAGCCCTCAGGAATAGTCAGCGAGTAGGTCACGACCTTATCACTGCCCAGCAGCGCCATCATTTCCAGCCCGCTCATTTCAGGCAATAGCTGGTACTCGCCGGTACGTAAACGCGGCATACGCTCTGGCTCAACTTTCGCCAACAGCTGGAATGCCCAGGCATCGTTTACCACGCCTTGCGCTTCTAGTTGCGCAACCACTTGATTGAATCCGGCACCAGAAGGAACCTGGTAAAGCATTGGCGCATCTAGGGCGAGCGGCGCATTTAACCGACTCTGCCAATAAAAATAGCCACCCACCACGCTTGCAGCCCCAACGACCACTAGTACTAACAAAGCGGTAAATAACCGTTTCACCATGATACCTCGTTGAAAATTGCGGGGCGATATACCTAACAGGATTCTGGCGCATAGCCTAATAGATGGTGTGCCAAACGCTGCAGAGAATCCGCTTTACATGCAGGCCAGCGCTTGAGCACCGTGCCGTCGGCTGCCAATAGCGTGTTAACGGGCCACATACCTTGGACAGAGTTCGCCACCCAGCATTGCTCTACCGCCGGCAATTGACTCAGCCGCAGCGTTGCTTGCTTTACAGCCCCCTGATCCATCAATGCGGCACTCAGGGTGCCCGCAACACCGCACTGGTCAGTCAGCGGTGTAAACACCTCCCCCAACTGCTGCCAAAACACGTTCATGCTGGTGGCCTCCACGACCACATCGTCGCTATCGACGAGCAGGCCTTCAGCGATACCCGCATCGTTCCACTCTTGGCGAGCCAGCACGTTTTCTAAGCGGTTAAGGTGTTTTATACCCGCCAGTCGCGGCTGACGACTTAGGCGAAGGTCACAAAGCCGCACCGTGACCCCCGAACACCAGCGCTCAGCCGACGGCTGGAATGGCGTTCGTCGGCTGAGCAAGCGCGGCACTACTGTGTCCGGCTGAGCATAGCCGCGGCCACCACTGCCCCGAGTAAGGATGATTTTCAGCACTTCCAGTGTGGCCGTCGGCGCACCCTGCCATGTCGCCTCAAGCGACGCTGGGCAAGGCACGTTGATACCCAGCCGCTGGCACCCTTGCCTAAGGCGCGCCATGTGGTAATCCCACAAGACGGGCTTGCCCGCGCGCAACAGCACGGTTTCAAACACGCCGTCACCGTAAGCGAGCCCACGGTCATTGAAGGGCACTTGACCCTCAAACGCAGGCTCAACAGTTGACAGCGGGGGCGGCATCATCGCTGACTAAACTTTCTTAAATAGCAGCGAGCCGTTAGTACCACCAAAGCCAAACGAGTTGGAAAGCGTCATATCAATACGCATGTCACGGGCGGTATGCGGCACGTAATCAAGATTGCAGCCTTCCTGCGGGTTATCCAGATTAATCGTTGGTGGCGCCACCTGATCACGGATAGCCAAGATACAAAATACTGCTTCTACCGCACCAGCCGCACCCAGCAAATGCCCAATCATTGATTTGGTCGAGCTGACGGCCACGCTATTAGCGGCATCACCCAGCACGCTTTCAATAGCACGGCTCTCGGCTAAATCCCCGGCGGCCGTCGACGTTCCATGAGCATTGATATAATGCAGCTTGGACACATCTATCTGGGCATCTTTAATCGCATTGCGCATAGAGAGCGCTGCGCCGCGACCATCTTCGGGTGGCGAGGTCATATGGTACGCATCGTCACTCATGCCGAACCCCACTAGCTCAGCATACATGTGCGCGCCACGGGCTTTGGCATGTTCATACTCTTCAAGTACCAGTACACCGGCACCGTCAGATAATACAAAGCCATCACGATCCTTATCCCACGGGCGGCTAGCAGCCTGCGGCTCATCATTGCGCGTGGAAAGCGCGCGTGCGGCAGAAAACCCGCCCAGACCAAGCGGCGTGGTGGCCATTTCTGCGCCGCCACA
Source organism: Halomonas sp. (assembly GCF_052095695.1). Lineage (GTDB taxonomy): Bacteria > Pseudomonadota > Gammaproteobacteria > Pseudomonadales > Halomonadaceae > Vreelandella. The sequence continues at coordinate 1,017 of NZ_JBQDLQ010000102.1, read as the reverse complement.
AACCATGACGTCAGCATCGCCATAAGCAATCGTACGCGCGCTGTAACCAATATTATGCGTGCCTGACGTGCAGGCCGTCGTAATTGCAATATTGGGCCCTCTAAAACCATGCTGAATCGCCATGTTGCCGGAAATCATATTGATGATAGAGCCTGGCACAAAGAACGGTGACACCTTACGAGCGCCGCCTTTATTCAACGCGTTGTGGTTATGCTCAATCATTGGCAAACCACCAATGCCTGAGCCAATAGCCACACCGATGCGATCGGCATTTTCTTCGCTGCACTCGATGCCGGAGTCTTCAACTGCCTGGGCACCCGCTGCCATGCCGTATTGGATAAACAGATCCATCTTGCGGGCATCTTTAGGGTTCAGATACGGGCTAATATCAAAGTTTTTAATAGAACCACCAAAGCGCGTGTTAAAGCCGCTGGTGTCGAAATGTTCAATCGGTGTAATGCCACTTTTGCCCGCAACAATGTTAGCCCACGACTCATCAACACTATTACCCACCGGAGTCACCAGGCCTAACCCAGTTACCACTACCCTTTTCCGTGCCATCTGCTTTCCTCCATGCATCCATGGTGATGCAACCCACCTGGGTCATTTGCTGCTTAAATTTGGTCAATAGTATAACGGACTTTGAACGTTATAAGCATTGTTGCAGCAAAGCAAAAAAGCCGCCCTGCGAAAGGACGGCTCTTAAGGCGGGTGCTAGCACCCCACCCAGGTTCGATGCATCGATACAGCCCTTACTGGTGGGCGTTCACGTAATCGATGGCTTCTTGAACCGTGGTGATTTTTTCAGCTTCTTCATCAGGAATTTCAGTATCAAACTCCTCTTCCAAAGCCATGACCAGCTCAACGGTGTCGAGCGAGTCAGCACCCAAGTCTTCTGTAAAAGAAGAACTGTTTTGGATGTCTTCTTCTTTTACGTTCAGGCGTTCTGCTACAACTTTCTTAACGCGCTCTTCAATAGTACTCATTAACGTACTCCAGTCGTTCACATTAGCCGTT
>NZ_JBQDLQ010000101.1:0-11338 GCF_052095695.1 Halomonas sp. | reverse complement strand
CCGCCGCTACTTAGAAGAGATCATCCACCAGTATGAAGCGGGCAAGCAGGATGACTTGGCCTATCGACTAGCGCGACGCAATGCCCATAATGCCGACGCGGCGCTCTCCACCCTGCTCACCAATATGCTCCATGAGCCGGGGCACTACCGAAAGCAGGACGCGGACAACGGGCTGCGCTTTTTAGTGCTCTCCAATACTCTGCTCAGCCATTTCTCTGCACTGGGCGCCCATCGCCACCAGTTGGCTGACGATGAAGATGACGCCACGCTGGTGCCGGTAGCAAAACGTATTGGTGAGTTGTTGGGACAGATCGCGGAAAGGTTAAACCAGCGCCAGCCGGTTGAGCCACTCGCGGATCAAACCGCCGAGCTATTAGCCCAGCTAGAAGAGCAGAGCGCGGTATCCGCGGACGAACAGGCGATTACGCTCTATCGCCCTATCCAGAGCCAGCTGCGCCTTATTACCGAGCAGCTCGCCCCGTTGGGTGAGGCCGCTAATAGGCTTGTTAACACGCCAGCAATAAGCAAATAGTTGCCCGTAACGCTCTCGTACAAGCCATATATTGGAAATTTGTAAGCCATATCTTACAAGCGTGTAAGAGATCCCTGTGACTTGCCCTGCAATCGCTTTTTTGGGTTGTGCTGCGCTTTCAGCTCGCTATCCTAATCGTTTTTATTAGTTTTTGACGATTCATGGAGCGGCGTGATGTCAGCCAGCACTGGTCTGCAGTTCACCCTAACCCTACCCGGCGTTGATGACGTCGCGGTGATCGACTTTACCCACCGCGAGGCGATCTCCCAGCCCTTTGAGCTGGTGCTGAACCTAGCGAGCCGGGACGGCAGTCTTGATGCCGCTGAACTGCTGGATCGCGAAGCCACCCTGACCATCTGGCAGGACGGCGAACCGCTGCGTCGGGTACACGGCATTATTGCTGAATTTGGTCGGGGTGATCGCGGCCACCGCCGTACCTTCTACTCCCTAGTGCTGCGCCCAGCGCTATGGCGGCTCTCGCTTCGCCAGAACTCGCGTATTTTCCAAAAAGTCGACTCGCTCACGATCATTAATACCCTCTGCGACGAGCGGGGTATTACCGATGTGTCCTTTGTGGTTAATCGTGAATTGGCCGAGCGGGAGTACTGCGTTCAGTATCGCGAAACCGACCTCGCCTTTATCGAACGCCTGGCCGCCGAAGAAGGCTTGTTCTACTTTCATGAATTTGAAGAGAGTGATGGCGGCACCCACCGCTTAATCTTTGCCGATGATCCAAAAGTACTCACCAGCTTGGGCGAACGCACTTACCACAGCCGCGCTGGTGGAACAGCACCCACGCGTCATGTGCGTAAACTCAGCCATACCGCCCGTGTAGCGGCGGCCACCGCCACCCTGAAAGACTACAGCTTTAAAAACCCGGCCTATGCGCAGTTGCATGAACACCTAGGCCGCGATGTTGAGCAGCACGGACAAAACGCTGACTACGAGCACTACGACTACCCCGGCCGTTATAAGCAAGATGCTTCCGGTAAGCCGTTTACGCGCATTCGCCTGGAGCAGCTACGCCGTGAAGCGCTCACCGCCAACGCCGAAAGCGACCTACCCGAACTTGCCCCCGGCCTGCGCTTTACCCTAACCGACCACGATACCGACAGCCTCAACCGCGACTGGCAGGCCATTGAAGTAAGCCACTTCGGTGAACAGCCCCAGGCGTTGGAAGAAGACGGTATCACCCAATCAGACAGCGCCGGAATGACCCGCTACCACAACCAGGTCATGCTGATCCCCGGTGATGCCCCCTGGCGAGCAACCCTGAATCCCAAACCGCGTGTGGATGGCCCTCAGGTCGCCTTCGTGGTCGGCCCGGAAGGCGAAGAGATTCACTGCGACGAACACGGCCGGGTCAAAGTGCAGTTCCCTTGGGACCGCTATGCGGAGACCAACGACACGGCGAGCTGCTGGGTCCGCGTCGCCCAGGGCTGGGCCGGGGGCGGCTACGGCAGCATCGCCATCCCCCGCATTGGCCACGAAGTGATCGTCTCGTTTCTGGAAGGCGACCCGGACCAACCGCTGGTCACCGGGCGCACCTACCACGCGGTGAACACCGCCCCGTACCCGCTGCCGGAACACAAGACCCGCACGGTACTGCGCACCCAGAGCCACAAGGCCGACGGCTTCAACGAATTGCGCTTCGAAGACGAAGCGGGCGAAGAGCAGATCTGGCTCCACGCCCAGAAAGATTTAGAGCTGCTCACCCTCAATGACCGCACCGAAGAGATCCGCCACGACAGCTTCTTGAAGGTCAAGAACGACCGCATCAGCGAGATTAGTAACGACGACCATCACACGGTGCACGGCAACCGCTTCGAGCACACCGAAGGCCAGCAGCACCTCACCATCGACGGCACGCTGCACATCAAGGCAGGGCAGGCCTGGCTCAGTGAAAGTGGCCGAGAGCTGCACATCAAGGCAGGCCACAAGGTGGTACTGGAAGCCAGCGACGAACTCACCCTGAACGCCGCCGGCAGCTTCATCAAGCTGGACGGCGGCGGCATCACCCTGGTGGGCCCCTCGGTGCGGGTCAACGCAGGCGGCAACCCCGGCAACGGCTCCGGGCAGGCAGTGGAAGGCCCGCTATTGCCGGGGCGGGCAATGGCGGAAACACATGAACGGGTTAATGCGCTATCCCAAGAGGCCCTGCTGACGACACAGCTCAAGGTGCCGGAAGTATGTGAGGAGTGTTGGCAAGCCGCGCTGGCCTCGGGGCAAACAATGATTCAGGCAGAGGGGTGACCTATGGATGATGCCCGTCATATACCCTCCGATTGGCAACGATCCCCTTGGCCAGCGGACAAGGGGCTAAAACGTCTGGCCCTGATCGAACTGGGGCTCCTGAAGCCCACCTTACGCACCGTGCTATTCGAAACGGAGGGTGTTTCGGCCTGGCCATTACTACAGGATGAGGAGCAGCCACACCTGACCCGCGAAGGGCCTTGCCTCTTCGAGGTAACGGCCAGCGCGATAACCGCGATGGCCACACAAAAGGAGCTTGGCTGTGGGGTACACGCCTGGATCGAAAGCCACCTGACTCCCCAACAACTGGTCAATCAGTTGGCACCCGCAATGGTAGCGTGCCCCGTCGATGAACCGCCCTCCTTGCTCAGGTTTTACCTGCCGCACGTGATCCAGTCATTACACGCGGAGACAGCGGCTGACTGGCACCCCTTGCTCTTCGGTGGTATCGGCCAGTGGTGGCGCCGGGTCGATGGACAGGGATGGCAACCGCTGGGCACGATGCCTGCTCAGGTATCAGTGAATACGCCATGGCGATTGGCCTTGCACCCTGAGCTTTATCAGGCACTACAAGGTGACCCCGAGGTTCGCGCCTTTACCCGGCTGCTAAGCCAGCAACATCCAGAGCTTTTTGCAGACGTTTGCGCCTGCACTCGCCCCCAGCGCGTGCAGGCAGCGCTATTGGCCGCGAACGAGGCAGGCCTGGTTGAAACCAGCGAGCGCCTGGCCTACGTCTACCGCCAACTGTTATCGCGCAGCCATGCGTAACCCAAATCGAACGCAACGGCCCGGCGCGACAAGGTATGGCGTCACGAAAAGAAGCAAGCCTGCAGATTGGATAGCACTGACAAGGATAGGTAAATGTTGGACTTGAAAAAGGAGCCCTGCGCCAATTGCACATTCATCGCTGACATTGCCGACGCAAGAGTGCTCCAGCATGCGTATATCGTTCTGGATGAAAAACTGTTGAAAGGCGCATTTGCTCATACCACGACGTTACCCGGCGTACTGCAATACAGTGGGTTGTTTGGTCACACTCCTCTTCGCCTGATATCACCCGAAGAGCCGCTGCTGATCAAGATAGAGATCAATAGCCCAGCCTGGCAACGCGCCATGCAACTGTGCCTGTGTCAGGCAGGCTGGGTATTCAAGCCTACGTCGGCCGTCTCTTTCGACAAGATCGTCGAGCACTTGCGCACACTTTTCATTCTTGACGATACCGCTGGCGGAAAATCGTTCGTGAGGCTTCAGCACCCACAGGTATGGACAACCCTGCTGGCCAATGCAGACCCTGTGTTCCTTCAACACTGGTTGAAGCCCCTTGGCCGAGTTTTCATTCCCTATATGAAAGGTGGCTGGACTTGCTGGAAGGCCCCCAAAACAGGAACTACCTGTGCGAACCCCTGGCAATTGACGTCACACATCGAAGCGGCACTTCGAAGGCAGCAGCAAACAGAAGATTGGCTGATAACCAAACCGGCGGAGCCCGCGCCAAGAGCGGACTGGCTAATCTCGCTCCACTAGCCTGAACCTTCCATGGACCATTAACGAGAGTAACCCATGCTGGTGAGATGGATCTGGAACTGGTTGTTCAATCAAATTTGGGAGGGCCTGCCCAGGAAAGCACGCTGGGGCTTGGCGGCGTTGTTAGTGGGCTTTCTGGGCTGGTTGTTCTTTCTGCCTAACCTGCACCCCATGCCCACAGATACTTCCATACGTGGACATAGCCATATTGATCGGCCTATTCACGATTTCTGGATTAATGGTCGCTGGGGAGGGAATCTAGATCCTCATGGGGGAGGAGGAACGGTATGCTGCCAGTCTGTTAAAGGCGAGTCAGCTGAGGTGGCTTGGGTTCTAAGTCTCACTGGGGAGCAAGAGCGGCAAGGCATGGAAATCGAGCGGCATAGCGTTACGCTGCCGATGCCCGAGCGTAGTCGGGAAGACCGTTACCTGCATGTGCATTTTTTGCCTGATAACGAGATTAGGCTAGGTTGGAGCCCCAACCTAGTACCCCCCTACGCCCATTTACCAAAACGCCCCAATGTGGCCCGCTATCAGGAGTAACCCATGCTGGTGAGATGGATCTGGAACTGGTTGTTCAATCAAATTTGGGATGGCCTGCCCAAGAAAGCACGCTGGGGCCTGGCGGCGCTGTTAGTGGGCTTTCTGGGCTGGCTGTTCTTTCTGCCTGACCTGCACCCCATGCCCACAGATACTTCAATAGAAGGACGTAGCCACATTGATCGGCCAATTCATCGCTTCTGGGTAAACGGGCGCTGGGGCGGAAATGTGGGCCCCTATGGTGGAGGGGGAGTCGTCTGCTGTCAGCGTATTAGCGGTGATACTGCAGAGATAGAGTGGATTCTAAGTATCACAGGAGACCAAGAACGCCAGGGCATGGAGGTGGAGGAGCATAGCGTAACGCTACCAATGCCCGAACGTAGCCGGGAAGACCGTTACCTGCATGTGCATTTTCTGCCCAATAACGAAGTCAAGCTGGGCTGGAGCCCGGACTTGGTATCGCCCTATGACCATTTGCCAAAGCGCCTCGATGTGGCCCGCTATCAGGAGTAACCCATGCTGGTGAGATGGATCTGGAACTGGTTGTTTAATCAAATGTGGGACGGCCTGCCCAAGAAAGCACGCTGGGCCCTAGCGGTGCTTTTAGCGGGTTTCCTTATATGGCTGTTCTTTATGCCCAACCTGCATCCCATACCCACAGATACCTCTATCGAAGGTCGTAGTCATATTAATCGCTACATAAATCACTTTTGGGTTAACGGCCAAGGAGGGGGGAATGTTGGCCCCTACGGTGGAGGGGGAGTCGTCTGCTGTCAGTCTATCAGCGGCGATACCGCCGAGGTGGAATGGGTTTATGGGCGAATCGTTGAGGAGTTCGAGCGCGGCGATGAGCCTGAAAGGCACAGTGTCACACTGCCGATGCCCGAACGTAGCCGGGAAGACCGTTACCTGCATGTGCACTTTCTGCCCAATAACGAAGTCAAGCTGGGCTGGAGTGAAGACCTAGTATCGCCCCATGACAATTTGCCAAAGCGCCTCGATGTGGCCCGCTATCAGGAGTAACCCATGCTGGTGAGATGGATCTGGAACTGGTTGTTCAATCAAATATGGGACGGCCTGCCCAAGCAAGCACGCTGGGCCCTAGCGGCGCTTTTAGCGGGTTTCCTTATATGGCTGTTCTTTATGCCCAACCTACATCCCATGCCCACGGATACCTCCATACGTGGGCATAATCATATCGATCGGCCTGTCCATCGTTTCTGGGTTAATGAGCGTGGTGGAGGAAACCTAGGAGCTTATGGCGGCGGGAGCACAATATGCTGCCAGCGAATTAGCGGTGATACCGCCGAGGTGGAGTGGATTCTTAGTATCACGGGGGAGCAGGAGCGACAGGGCATGAAGGTAGAGGAACACAGCGCAACGCTGCCGATGCCCGAACGTAGCCGGGAAGACCGTTACCTGCATGTGCATTTTCTGCCCAATAACGAAGTCAAGCTGGGCTGGAGCCCGGACTTGGTATCGCCCTATGACCATTTGCCAAAGCGCCTCGATGTGGCCCGCTATCAGGAGTAACCCATGCTGGTGAGATGGATCTGGAACTGGTTGTTTAATCAAATGTGGGACGGCCTGCCCAAGAAAGCACGCTGGGGCCTAGCGGTGCTTTTAGCAGGTTTCCTCATATGGCTGTTCTTTATGCCAAACCTGCATCCCATACCTACAGATACTTCTATCGAAGGGCGCAGCCATATTGACCGCCCAATCCACCGCTTTTGGGTTAACGGCCAAGGAGGGGGGAATGTGGGCCCCTACGGTGGGGGGGGAGTCGTCTGCTGTCAGCGTATTAGCGGTGATACTGCAGAGATAGAGTGGATTCTAAGTATCACAGGAGACCAAGAACGCCAGGGCATGGAGGTGGAGGAGCATAGCGTAACGCTACCAATGCCCGAACGTAGCCGGGAAGACCGTTACCTGCATGTGCATTTTCTGCCCAATAACGAAGTCAAGCTCGGCTGGAGTGACGATCTAATATCTCCTTATGCCCATTTGCCAAAGCGCTTGGATCAGCCCGAAGAGGAAGCCCAACCATGACCGAACAGGAGATAGAAGCTAACTGTGAGGCACTGAACGCTATTGCGGATGACGTAAACGCTACAGATGCCCTGACCTGCCATAGCGTCTTGGAAGTGGGTATTTTCTTCGATGGTATCGGACGCAACTTGGATAAAGACTCACTAGAGGGTCGTCTTAGTAATATTGCTCGTATGCATGACGTCTTTCCGGATGAAATGAGTGATCAGTCAGGGCAACATTTTCGTAAACTCTACCTTCCCGGTCTGGGCACGCAACTGGAGACCGAGGCGTCCGAAAATATGGCCGCCGTGGGGCGTATGGCCCCCGGTGAAGCCCACAGCACACTCGAAGGACATATCAGTGGTAGCGCCCGTGAGGCGGTAGGGCGTGGGCTGCTTGAAGATAGCGGGCGAGCCTGGTGGGAGACCTCTCGACGCACCCTGGTGCAGCAGTTCAGTTCGCTCAAGGGGTGGCTAAAAGCACCCCGTGATGCGGTGGTACGCCTGGGGATCGAGTCCTGGTCGCCGCTACGGGACACTCCCTTGATGGCCACATTACTGACCAGCGGGGCGGCCTCACGTCTAACCAAAGCAATGAGTGATTTTGAGCGTTTGGTGGCGCAAGCAAATTCAGGCGATATGCCATTACGCACGATTCGGGTCTCGGTATTCGGCTTCGATTTTGGCGCCGCCCTAGCCAAGGCTTTTATCCGCGAGCTGCTCGATAAAACCTGCGACCGCGAGGGTGACACCTACCGCTACCAGGGTGCGGAAATAGTCGTCGCCTTTGCCGGGCTGTTCGATTGCGTGCATCGCACGCACCCGGATATGGGCCCGCTGGAAGCCCTGACACCGGCCGTCACGGAAATCGATGACGGTGGCCCCCTGCATCCTGCCTGCCGCCGGGCGGTGCATCTGATTGCCGCCCACGAACGACGCATTACCCGCCGCTGCCGCCCCCTTGGCGGGGAGCGCCCCAACTGGCGCGAGGAGTTGCTGCCTGGCATTAGCGAAGATATAGGTGGTGGCCTAAAAGCTGGCGAGCAGAAAACCAGCGCCGAGCTTTCGCGCTATGCATTGCACCGGATGTATCGCATGGCGCATCGAGCGGGTGTGCCGATTCCAAGCTTGGAAACACTGCGTGAACGCGATGTCTTGAACGCCCGACACTTTGAAATAGACGATGTAATAGAGGGCCATACACTCCCTTCACTGGCTCAGGCCTACGCAGAGGCAACCCGGGGGCATCGGACGCCCAGTGGCGAGAACTTCCGCTTTCATAGTGAGCTGTACCTCGCCTGGCTGGCCAAGCGCTACCTGATATACCGGGATACCAAGGCTGCGCTGGAAGCCCGGCTCGACGAGCTGCCCAGCCGAACACCCAGCGGCGTCCTAGGCGTTCCCACGGCCTCGCTGACCCAGCCTGCCGGGTGGGAGGATATCACCGCTAGCGCTCAAGAGATCGAGCAAGCGTTGGGTGAACTGGAAGCACAATGGGGTTGGCTGAAAGAGGTTGATCAGGAGGCACGAATGCTCGTTGGTCAACACCGTACGGCGACCAATGCGGTTGCAAGCCATGCCCAGCGGCACCTGAGGATAGAAGGAGACTGGGCGCAGCAGTGGATGGCCCGAACCAGTGGCGAGTCAGCGCGAAGTAAGATGGAGACAACCTTCGAACAGAGCCCAGGGGCCGCCTATCTGTTCCGCTATGGCATCCATGACCGCCATGATGACGATCAGGCCCAGAGCTTTCAGGCCGGAGGCGCGAACGCCAGCATAGGTAGCCGACACTACCGCTATTTCGCCTGGCGCGGCGTAGATATGCCTAGCGAGGCAACCAACACAGCAGCGGAACAGCCTTCACAGCACTCCAGGGAAAAAATGGAAGGTTGGACTATGCGTTGAGTGCACGCTGACTACTCGAATGCTTCATTAATTGACGGCTACCGCCGCCTGAGCTGGCGCGGATAGAAAAGAAAACGAATTATTAGGAGATATCCATGCGTCATTTTATCGCCATGACATTTGGTGGCCTTTCACCGCGCTATTACCTTCGCCAGCTACTCTTCGGAGCTGGTTTGTCGGCATTACTTCTATTTACTGTGGCACAGGGGGGAGGGCAAATACGAATAGATCAAGTTGTATTGCTGCTCGCCAATGCCATGCTGTATCCCTACTCACGCTTTGTCTATGAAGAGGTGATGGGGTTTCTAATAGGTAATAACGTGTTCTTCGTTAACGCTTTGTTCATGCTGATAGTGAAGTTATTCACCATCACGCTTTGCTGGGGATTTGCCATTTTTATTGCGCCACTAGGGCTTGCTTACCTGTTTTTTTATCATCGCCGTACACAACGTAACGACGGTATCGAGGGCTAGGAGATGGCTCGGTTGGCCTGGAGTGACTCCAGCCTTTGAGCCGACCCTAAACCTGCCCATAACGCCCTGCCGCTTCGCCTAGCCAGCGACGCACCAGGACGGCGGTGACGTCGGAGTTGCCTTGCAGGGTTTGCGCCATGGCACTGACCCGTTCCAGAAGGTCAGCATCGCGCTCCAGGTCGGCGATTTTCATCTGTGCCAGGCCGGTTTGGCGAGTACCGAGCACTTCGCCGGGGCCGCGGATTTCCAGGTCTTTCTCGGCAATACGGAAGCCATCGGTGGTTTCGCGCATCACCGCTAAGCGCTGGCGGGAGCTTTTCGACAGCGGTGGATGGTAGAGCAGTACGCAGAAGCTTTCTGTGCTGCCGCGCCCTACCCGGCCGCGTAGCTGGTGCAGTTGGGAAAGCCCCAGACGCTCCGGGTTTTCGATAATCATCAGGCTAGCGTTGGGTACATCCACCCCAACCTCGATCACCGTGGTGGCCACCAGCAGATCCAGCTCCCCCGCTTTGAAGGCGGTCATCACCTCGGCTTTCTCGCTCGACTTCATGCGCCCGTGAACTAACCCCACCGCCAGCTCGGGCAGCGCTACGGTTAGCTCATCACGAGTAACCTCGGCGGCCTGGCACTGCAGCACCTCGGATTCATCAATCAGTGTGCACACCCAGTACGCCTGACGGCCTTCGCTGCAGGCCAGCCGAATACGCTCAACTACCTCGGGGCGGCGTTCGTCGGGCACTACTACGGTTTTAACCGGCGTGCGGCCGGGGGGCAGCTCGTCGATCACCGAGACATCCAGGTCTGCGTAGGCGCTCATGGCCAGAGTGCGGGGAATCGGCGTGGCGGTCATGATCAACTGGTGTGGGGTGAGCCCGCCCGCTTCGCCCTTCTCGCGTAGCGCCAGGCGCTGATGCACGCCAAAGCGGTGCTGCTCGTCAATGATCGCCAATCCCAGGCACTGGAAGTGCACGTCGTCCTGAAACAGCGCGTGGGTGCCCACCACCATACGCGCGCGCCCATCGGCAATCGCCGCCTTGGCATCCAGCCGCGCCTTGCCTTTAAGCTTGCCCGCCAGCCACGCCACTTCGATGCCCAGTGGCTCAAACCAAGCTTTAAACGAGCGGTAGTGCTGCTCTGCGAGGATTTCTGTCGGCGCCATAATTGCCGCCTGGCAGTTGCCCGCCAAGGCGCTCAGCGCGGCCATGGCGGCGACAACGGTTTTACCTGAGCCGACATCGCCCTGAATCAAGCGCAGCATCGGCGCTGGGCGACTTAAATCATGGCCTATCTCTTCCAACACTCGGCGCTGGGCGCCGGTCAGTGCAAACGGCAGTTGGGCCAAAAAGCGCGCCTGCAGACTGCGCCCGGAGGGTAGCGTCGGCGCGCCGTCCGCCTGAATACGCAGGCGAACTTCACGCAGGCTTAATTGGTGGGCAAGCAGCTCTTCCAGCGCCAGACGCCGAGTGGCCGGGTGCTGGCCGCTGGTCAGCTGCTCTATATTCACATCGGGAGGCGGCTGGTGCAGCAAGTGCAGGCTGGCGTGGAGGCCCGGCAGCTGAAAGCGCGTGAGAAGCGCATCGGGTATTACATCGGGCAAGGCCTCGGGGGCATTGTCCAGTAAACCCAGCGCCTGCTGCGCCAGGGCACGTAGCCGCGGCTGGTTCAAGCCTTCGGTGGTGGGATAAATAGGCGTGAAGTACTCCTCCACCGGGGTTTCACTGCCACCGCTTAATCGATACTCCGGGTGATAGATCTCTAAACCGGTCGCCCCAGCTCGTGCTTCACCGAAGGCGCGCACCGTGGCACCGGGGCGCAGCTGTTGCTGCTGGGCCGGCGAGAAGTGAAAAAACCGCAGGCTCAGAATACCGCTAGCATCACGCAGGCGCACCAGCAGGCTGCGGCGGCGCCCTTTGACCACGTCGCAGGCGGTCACTTCGCCCTCGATCACCGCCTCCTGCCCCGCACGCAGCAGGCCTATTGGCGTCAGCCGCGTTCGATCCTGATAGCGTAGCGGCAGGTGAAACAACAGGTCACTAACACGCTCAATACCCAAGCGGCCAAGCTTTAGCGCCAGTGCTTCG
>NZ_JBQDLQ010000100.1:0-11384 GCF_052095695.1 Halomonas sp. | reverse complement strand
CTCGTCGGGCTCATAACCCGAAGGTCATCGGTTCAAATCCGGTCCCCGCTACCAAATATAGAAGAAGCCAATACCTTACCGGTGTTGGTTTTTTTGTTTTCTGGGTTCCAGAAAACCCCCTATTTATCTATGTCTATCTATGCTGAATGATATCCCTGCCGACGATCAGTCTTTGGCAGCTAAGCTTAATTCACTCAAGAATGCACTACTCCAACATAGATTCTAAGCGCAGCGCCTGCTCGCCCGTCAGCTGCGTGACGCACTGCATCTCAGAAAGATTGGCGATGGTAGGGTCTTGAACCGCAATGAATTTACACATGCCATCGCGAAAAGACAGCCAAGTGCGGTGCGCATCGAGTAACTGTGTGCGCAGAAGCTCTGTGGATTGCTCAGTCTGCATTGCACTATAGGCCTCACTCAACCTAGCATCCCAAGACTGCAGCACACCCTCATAGCATTCGGTCATCGCCTCTGCCGTATTGCCATCGCTACGATTAGCCATGCACTCATGCGCCGGCTGACCAATGCAATCGACCTTCTCTCCAAAGGTGTCTGTCGCCGCTAAACACTCTTCAATATCCTGACGATACGTTTGCTCGCCCTGAGCATAAGACGTGCTTGTGCATAACGCCCAAACAACAATGCAGAGAAGACACAGGCTTAGCCGAGGTGGTTTCACTAACATCATCAGCATTCCTTCCATGACGGCGCATTTTAACTTGTAACGCCTCTAATATACGAACACCGTATCAGCTTTCCCATTGTTATAGCATGATTCATACACGTCTATATTCACAGGCAGCCCATGTCGCGGTTGAATATTCCCCTCTGCGCCTGCATATCATGGGCAGCTTTTTTCTTTTTAAAGGTTGAGTCTAGCCATGCAAATTATTGATCCCCGCTCGGGTAAGCCGCTTACTGCCGACCCTGGCAATACCGCAACGACCGCCCCGAGCGCTGAGCAAGTAAACGTACGCTCCGAAGATGTCATTATCGAGCTGAATGCCGGCAATATTCAGCCGATCCTGGAAGCATCAAAGCAAGTCCCGGTGCTCATGGGCTGCTACTCGCCTGCTAATGAGGCATGCAAGACGCTACTCGCGGTGCTGGATAGGCTTGCGGTTGAATACGCTGGCGCCTTCCTCCTGGCCAAGCTAGACATTGATGCCAACCCAGAAATTGCTGGCCAGCTAGGCGTGCGATCGGTGCCTGATGTAAAGCTCATCAGCCAGGGCGGCTTAGTGGATGGCTTCCAAAGCGCGCTGCCTGAAAAAGAAGTGCGTGAGTGGTTAAACCGCTACTTTCCCGCTCCAGGTGAAGCTCCGCCCAGCCCAGAAGATCAGGCGGAAGAAGCGCTAAAGGCAGGCGATACCGCCGGCGCGCGCGATATTTATCAAACGCTCATCGGTCAATATCCTGAACACTACGCCTATCAAATAGCGTTTGCGCGTGTGCTGGTCGCCGAAAACCGCTGTGACGAAGCGCGAGACGTGCTGGACAATTTGCCCCCAGAAGAGCGCGATGCCGCGCTGGCGCGTGGAGTACGTGCCAGCATCGAGTTTAGCGAGCAGGCACTCTCGGCTGAAGAGATCGTCGCGCTTGCTGATCGCACCGATAGCGAAGCGCAGTATCAACGAGCGCTGCGTCAAATCGCGGATGGCCACTACGATGAAGGCCTACAGGCGCTGCTTGCGCTGATGAAGCAAGACCGCGCCTACAACGATGACGCAGCGCGCAAAACGCTCCTTCAGGCGTTCGATGCACTAGGCGCGGACCATCCACTGACCGTTGCCTACCGCCGCAAACTCTTTGCCATGCTCTATTAAGCAACTTTTCACGCCTTCTTAAGCACTGCGTCCATGCCTGGCACCACCTCCCGCTAAGAAGCGGGAGGTGGTGCCAGCGTTAGGCCGTTCGGCTTGATCACACTGCTTGTCTATTACTTCTATAAATACTGACTGGAAGCTGGCTTTCAATACTATACATTAGGTAGTACGCAGCGCTCGTTCCAGCGAGTATTGTCACTTGCTTGATACCTTAGCAACTGGCCTAAAATTGTTATAGCATAGGCGATTGCCCATTATCATAGGATGTATCGTTTCGTGAAAAAAACTATCCCCACACTCGTGCTCCTAGGTGCTTTCGTCAGCCATGCTGCTAGCGCACAAACACAAGAGTGCTCAGCCGAAGCGTTGATGACTGCCAATCAGGAAGTTCAAATTCAGATAGCACAGTTTGCCGAACAAAGAATGCCCTCGGACGCTCAAAACAACGATGTAATGGCTGAAATGGAAAGCATTCTTAAGAATGCGGGTGTGAACAGTACGATTACTAAGCACACAGACGAACTGGAAATGATGGAACCTGGTTCTAACCACCAGCCTTCTCAGGCGCTGTGTGATGATATGTATGCCATGAACGATCGCCTGATTGCAGAGCTGCAGCAGCGCCAGTAGCACATCCTCTCGGATAAGGGGTCGCGGCGCTTAGTCCACGCCCCCTTCCTGTACTTAGCAATGCCTTAATCTCCGTATCTAACGTCTCTCTTTTTCAACATGGCATCCATACGCGACAGCGCCACTTCCAGCTGAGAAGCCGTGGTGCCAAAGTTAAGCCGCACAAAGCCGGGGCAACCAAAGGCTGCTCCGTCCGAGAGTGCCACGCCTACCTCGCTTAGCAGCGCTTGAGATGGCGCCTCACCTAGCCCCGCCTCGCGCATATCTAGCCATGCCAAATAGGTGGCTTCAGACGCATGCCAATTAACGCCCGGCCACGTCGCTACGCGCGCTTGCAGGGTGTCGCGATTCTCGCGTAATACGTTTAACAGTGCCTGCCGCCATGCCTCTCCCTCACGATAAGCGGCCTCAGCCGCCACTAGGCCAAGCACATTACCGTCAGGAAGTAGTCCTTTTGCTGCGGCGGCAAATTGCTTGCGCAGCGTAGCATCGGGGATCACCGCGCAGGCGCTGGTTAAACCGGCTAAATTAAACGTTTTAGACGGTGCCCAAAGCGTAATGGTGCGCTTCGCTAGCTCAGGAAACGCCGCAGCCAACGGGCGATGCTGCGCGCCCTCGTTTAATAGCAGGTCACAGTGCAGCTCGTCTGACACTACCCAAAGGTCGTGGCGCTCCACCAACGCCGCCAGCGCTGCCAACTCTTCATGCCGCCATACACGGCCGGTAGGGTTATGAGGCTGACACCACAGCAACAAGCGTGTTCTAGGTGTAATGGCCGCCTCCAGGGCAGCGATATCGAGCTGCCAAGGCGCGCCCGGCGCGGTAGGTTGCGCCAACATAGCCTGCTGAGGCAGCCGCCCCGTTCGCTCAGCCACCGCCAAGAACGGTGGATAGATCGGTGCGACGGTCAATACGCCGTCGCCAGGTTCAGTCAGGGCCAACGCTGCTAGATGCAATGCCGGCACCACCCCTGGCAACCATTGCTGCCACTCGGGTTGAATGCGCCAGTCATAGTGCTGAGCACTCCACTGACACAACGTTTCTGTTAACGTAGCCGGCACTTCGCCATAGCCATAAACACCGTGGGCCACTCTCGCCTGCAGCGCATCAATGACCGCTGTCGGCGAGTAAAAGTCCATATCGGCAACCCACAGAGGTAGGATATCGTCACCGTAGCGGTGCCATTTCTGTGATGCCCAGCCACCTTCTGGGTAGCGACGGTCAATAGGCGTGGCAAAATCATAGGCCATAAAAAATCTCACTCATTCAATAGGAGTTGTGCTGAGCATGCCGCAAGATGACTTTTATACCAAGATGCGCGCTGGGCTTCCCGCCCTTTTGCGCCAGTGGCGTGCACTAGGCCAGGCGGATGCTGACCGCTTGGCGCTAATTCTCGCCGAGACGGCACGGGTGGCAAAGCTGGGTGAGCCTGAGAGTACGCCGAGCGGCTCAACGCTCAATGCATGGAGCACGGCCAGCGCGGATGAAATCCCCCTCTGGGCACCCCGTACAGCGGTATTTCTGCTCAATCAAATGCCCGCTCGCCCGGCACCGGATAGTGATGCCGAAGCCTGTGCCTGGGCCTACTGCTGGCTACGGAACCGATCGTTTGACTCGCTACAGGCCGCTCATGAGGCGCTCCCCGCGCACTTAAAAGCACCGTTACAACACGCACTAGAGGCCGCGTGGCGTGACCAGCAAGGGCTGCGCTTAGTCTAAATCACAATAGCAATACCATAACCGTAAGGGCAGCGCCGCATGTTAGAAATTCCGCTTACTTGGCAGCTAGCAAAACTCGGCCTCTCAATCAGTATGGTATTGGGCCTGGGTGCGATTGCGACGCGTACGAGCCCTCGTACGGCCGGGCTACTCGCCGGCTACCCGCTAGGAACGTCCTTGACACTATTTTTTATCGGTTTAGAAATTTCCCCGGCATTTGCAACCCAAAGCGCGACACATACGTTGGCGGGCTTTACCTCGACAATAGCGCTAGGCGCCGGTTACTTAGTGGCAGGCGGACGACAGCCTGGCATTAAAGGCATGGCTAGCGGCGTAGCCGGTGGCTTTATAGCATGGTTCGCTGCCAGTAGCCTGCTCACTCAGTTTGACTTCAGCCGGCTCAGCGGCACGCTAGTAACACTGTGCGCTATTGGCGTGTTTAGTACGCTGTTCCGCGCGATCCCTGATGTAAAAAGCCCCGCTAGCCGTGCATTTTCACTATCCGCGCTGGCCGCGCGCGCCTGCCTTGCAACCGTCATCGTGTTTACAATCACGCGGCTAGCGCATTGGCTACCGCCCGCCTGGGCTGGCACCCTGGCTGCTTTTCCTGTCACTATGCTGCCCTTTCTGCTGATCCTTCACTTGAGCCATGGAATGGCACCGGTAGCCACTGTCATTAAGCATTTCCCGATGGGCCTAGGCTCACTGCTCAGTTACACGCTATGCGTTTCCTACACTTTTAGTTCGCTGGGCCTTTGGTGGGGCACATTGACTGGGTTCGCAGCGGCGACGCTATGGCTGCTGGGATGGATGCAGTTGACCGCTTGGTATCAACGCCGCACCCCTTGACCAAGTGCTTGGTTGGGATAATCCTGAACGAGCTTCGTTGCTAACAATGAGGATACGCCATGTTTACCCGCACTATTGAGCCCGCGTTTTATGACACCGACGCGCTAGGGCATATTAATAACACGCGGCTGCCCGCGTGGTTTGAACTCGCCCGCAATGACTTGTTTAAGCTCTTCACACCCGATTTAAACCCCAAGCAGTGGCGTTTGATCATGGCGCGCATGGAAGTCGACTATCGAGCTGAACTGTTTTACGGTCACGATATCGAAATACGCACTTACTTAACCCGACTAGGCAATAGCTCATTTACAGTGACCCAGGAAGCACGCCAGCACAGCAAGCTCACCAATCTTGGTCACGCCGTTATGGTGCAGTATGACCATCAGGCCAAATGCGCCGTGCCCATCAAGGACGGCCTGCGCGAAGCGCTAACGGCGCATGTACAGGATGCGCCTGAACCTGCTTGATTGACGTCGCCCCAACCAGCTGGGGCAACAGGAGCCCGTATAATGGCAATCCGTTACACTCTCTGGCTAGACCCTGACAACGTTGCCCAGCATCGCGCTGTCGAGGCCGACCTTGAGCATTATTTTATGGAACGCTTCGCCGACTATCCACATATCCGCTTGTTCGGTGCCGACCCCTACGATTATGATGCCCCCTTCAACCGCCTTTATGACGTGTTAATGGCACGAGCCGCTGAATACTGTGAGCGGACGTGGTGCTATGTCGCGTCACCCGAACAGCTCAACCGCTGCTTTTTCCGTGCTGTTGGCCGCTCAAATAAATTTGTGAGAGACCAGCCCAATGGTGATACGCACCAATCAGATTCCTGACGAGCGTCAGCTCGCCATTATTACCCAACAACTTGGCCGTGCACCGCGTGGTATCGAAGCCGTTGCCGCCACTGACGGTGAAGGTACGCCACTAGTTCTGCGCATGGCTCCCATTGTCGATGGTAAACCCTTTCCAACGCTTTACTGGCTATGCTCAGACGTGCTTAAAGTCGAGATTTCACGCATTGAAGCCGTTGGCGTTATTAAAGCGCTGGAGCAACGCTTACAGGAAGAGCCCGAGTTTCTTGAGGCTTACCAACAGAGCCACCGCGATTACGTCACCGCTCGCTGGGACTATATGAGCGATACTCAGCGTGATGAAGTCGCACAGCTCGGCTATACCGACGTGCTGACCAAGCGCGGCATTGGCGGCATTAGTAATTGGCAACAGATTCGCTGCCTGCATACTCAGTACGCCCACCATCTATGTGGTGACAATGTGATCGGGCAATGGATGGATCAGCAGCATCAGATCGATCGCCACCTGCCCTAACAGCCGCTCATTTTTAGCATAAGGAATTAACTGGATGTCTAGAATTTGCGTTTATCTTGGCTCCCGCGAAGGCAACAGCCCAGGCTTTCGTCAGGCAACCAATGCGCTCGGCCGCGCACTGGCTGAACGTGGCCACACGCTGGTTTATGGCGGCGCACGCCTTGGCCTTATGGGCGAGCTGGCTAATGCAGCGTTGGAAGCTGGCGGCAACGTCATTGGCGTGATGCCCGACCACTTAGTTGATCGCGAGCAGGCGCATTTTGGCTTAAGCGAACTGATCCGAGTGCGCAATATGCACGAACGCAAAGCCACCATGGCGGCGAATGCCGATGCTTTTATTGCCTTACCCGGCGGTATTGGGACATTTGAAGAGCTGTTTGAAACATGGACGTGGGGGTATCTAGGTCTGCATACCAAGCCGATGGGCTTGCTGAATATTGATGAGTTCTACTCACCGTTGCTTACCTTTCTAGACAGCACCGTCGGCCATGGCTTTTTAGCCTCGGTGACTCGCGACATGTTACTGGACGCAGCGACGTCCAATGAATTGCTGGATGCGTTAGAAGAACAGCTATAGGGCGGAAGGAGAAGATATAGTGCAGAAAGAGTAAAACGTGACTAGCGGCCCGCATGCTCGGTGAGATGGCGGGTATGCTGATAGGTAAGCTGCAGTAAGCGGGCATCTTCACCCGCTCGATGGCGGTGAATGCCGCGCTCGGTGATCAGCGTTTCTTTGGTATCGCTCCACAGTGCCTGCTGGTCTTCGCTAAGCAAAATCCTTAATGCTTCAAGACGAAAGCGCGGCAGCATTCCTGCGTGGTGAAAGAGCAATGAGAGCCAGGTATTGTCGTAGCCCCAGCTGTCGCTGTAGGCCTTTCCCAGCTCACTCATCTCATCATTCAGCCATTGCGCGACTTGACGGACAGGATAACCTTCACGAGCAAGGCGATCACGGGAGATACCGTGCAGCAGTTCGGCCTTAGGATCCCAGTGTGTCCACTCATCCAGTGGTTGAATGAGGAAAGCGCAACAGCTTCCATCGGCACGTGCGATACCCACTTCAATAGGATAGCTGCCACGCCCAAACCCGGATGCTTCAATATCTAGCACTGTAGGTAGCGTCTCGGACACAAACTTCCTCACTCAATCAACAAGCAGTCTCGGCTTCAGGCCGCGGCTGCTTCGTCTAGCGGCTGTGGAATAGCCTGTCGCTGCCAGTAAGCCGCCTGCTCACCGTCAACGGCCAACCCTAACTCACCCAAGCGATAGGCTTGAGCAAGGCGCTCAGCGGCTAAACAATGGCCGGCTTGAGCGGCACGCGCGTACCAAGTAACCGCGTAGTCTTCGCGACGCGGGTATTGAACACAGCCATGTTCGTGAATTTGCGCGACCTGATACTGTGACTTTAGGTGCCCTGCATGCGCAGCTTCCAAAACGTAACGCGCACCGCGCGCTTTATCTTGCGGGGTTTGGCTGCGATGAAACAACATGTGGCCATACATAGACAGCGCATCAGGATGCCCCGCGTCTGCACAGCGTTTAAATAAACGCATCGTTAAGCGCTGCGTACGCTTTGAGCGCGGCAGCAGCCAGCGATTATGAGACAACCTTTCGGCCAATCTAAATTCTAGCTGAATAAACAACATTGATGCCTGCAACATGGCAAACAAACCTGCCTATCTGTTGAAACCTTGGGCTAGCAATCACTCAAAAATTGACGCCAACCACACGAGAAACCGGCCTTTAGCCGGTCGACGGGCTGGCAAGCATACGCCTGCCTTTGCGACGACTCAACCCCATTAATTTGCTGCTTGTGCAACGCCTCGCTAACATGCCCTACACACGCCGTGAACTATGCGGGTAATGGCTGCTTATCTTGTCGCAATTCCACCTTAGCAAGGAGATACATATGCAAACGCGCCCACTTGGCAGAACGGGTATGGAGGTCAGTAGACTCTGCTTAGGAACGATGACGTTTGGTGAGCAAAATAGCGAAGCCGAGGCTCACGAACAGCTTGATCGCGCCGTGGCGTTTGGTATTAATTTCATTGATACCGCTGAAATGTATCCCGTTCCTCCGCTCGCCAAAACTCAAGGTCTCACCGAGCAGTATGTCGGTAGCTGGCTAAAGCAGCGTGGCCCAAGAGACGATGTCATTATTGCCACAAAGGCCGTCGGCCCAGGCATTGAACATATCCGTGGGGGGCCTCGGCTAACGCGCGATCATATCCACCGCGCCATTGATAGCAGCCTCGACCGGCTAAACACGGATTACGTTGACCTCTACCAGCTTCACTGGCCAGACCGCCAAACCAACTTCTTTGGCAAATTAGGCTATGTGCATACTGATGAAGAAGAAGCGACGTCACTCGAAGAGACGCTCTCGGCGCTTAAAGAGTTAGTCGATGCAGGCAAGGTACGTGCCATTGGGCTTTCTAATGAAACACCATGGGGAGTGATGCGGTCACTGCAGCTAGCTGATCAGCTTGATCTACCGCGTGTGGCCTCGATTCAAAATCCCTATAATCTTCTCAACCGCTCCTTTGAAGTGGGCTTGGCTGAGATTGCTCATCGCGAAGACGTCGGCCTACTTGCCTATTCGCCGCTAGGGTTTGGCGTGCTCTCGGGCAAATATCTTAACGGTGCTCAGCCATCGAAAGGTCGCTTGACACTTTATGAGCGCTTCAAACGCTATACCTCCCCAGAAGCAGAAGCCGCGACGCAGGCTTACGTGACATTGGCCCAACAGCATGATTTGGATCCGGCACAAATGGCGCTCGCGTTTGTTAACTCACGCAGCTTCTTAACCAGCAATATTATTGGCGCTACCACCATGAACCAACTGGAAAGCAACCTTGCTAGCGAAAGTCTAAAGCTTGATGACGACGTATTAGAGGCGATCGAAAGCATCCACCGCCGAATGTCGAATCCCTGCCCATAAAAGATTTTAAAAAATAGATGGTAAAGACTGCTTCTAGGGGCAGTCTTTAAACCGCACTACCCCCTCATGCACCAAGCTATCGCGTCTATAGCCTCGGCCTTCGCCAAGGCTTGGTATACTGCACTCACTAATGATGATTCCAGGAGTACGCGATGCTAAGCGTTATTTCACCGGCGAAAACGCTAGATTTTGAAACACCGTCAACGACTGACGACGTCACTCAACCCAGCTTTTTATCGCACAGCCAACCGCTTATCGATATTTTGCACGATTACTCGCCTCAGCAAATCAGCGAGCTGATGGGCATCAGCGATAAGCTGGCGGGGCTGAACGCCGCGCGTTTTAAAGAATGGCAGCCACCCTTTACATTAAGTAATGCAAAACCTGCAGCTCAGGCCTTTCAAGGTGACGTCTACACCGGCCTACAAGCGGAGCTGTTTAGCGATTCCGACAATCGCTATGCGCAGTCACACTTACGCATACTTTCCGGCTTATATGGCCTGCTACGGCCATTGGATTTAATTCAAGCCTACCGCCTGGAAATGGGCACTAAGCTGGCCAATAGCGCCGGTAGTGATCTTTACGCCTACTGGAAGCCCATTTTGACACCTGCTCTCAGTGAAGCGATTGCTGAAAGTGGCTCTAACGTACTGGTCAATCTCGCGTCTAATGAATACTTTAAAGCGGTAGATACTAAAAAACTCAACGCGAGAATCATTACACCGGTGTTCAAAGACGAGAAAAATGGCACGTTCAAAATCATTAGCTTTTATGCCAAAAAAGCGCGCGGCCTGATGAGCGCTTGGCTTATAAAGGAGCAGATCAACGATCCAAACCGCCTTAAAGACTTTACCATCGCGGGCTATCGCTTCGATGCCGCTTCATCACAAGGTGATAACTTCGTTTTCACCCGTAAAGAAACGGATCGCTAGAGAATCAGGCCTAGAAGAAACGGACAGGGCGCGCTGAGCGGGGCTTCAAAAACTGCTGGTGTGCCTCTTTAAATAGCGCCGTGTCGCAACGGTGTAGCCATTCATAGGCCACCATATCGGCGGATACCGCGATGGCCCCGCTCTGACAGGCGCGCTCACGGGCAAGCACCGCTTCCTGTGGACGTCGACTAGCCGAAGCATCGCTCAGCCAGTACAGCTTGTAGCCTGCCTCTAATAGCCCTAATCCTGTTTGCAGTACGCAAATATGGGCTTCTGTTCCACACAAGACGATCTGTGTTTTCCCCGTCGCGTTCAGCGCTTGGCGAAAATCATCTTCAGCCATGGCGCCAAAAGACTGCTTTTGCCTGAGCCGATAGTTGTTGCCCAGACAGGCGAGTAGTGACGTCGACGTGCCTCCCAGCTTGTCTGGCGATTGCTCGGTTAGCCATACGGGCACCTCAAGCAAGCACGCTATTCTGCCGAGCCAAGCCGCTTCGCTAACAGCATCTTCACCGCCGTCAATCACAGCCAGCAGCCGCGCTTGAAAGTCGACCATTAAGAGCAAGCTTTTATCACGCTGTATTTGCACGCTGGCTCCTACATTTCAGCTGTTATCGTTATTAGAATCATTTATCGCTGTTAGCACCATAGTCGACATTCCACAAACAACAAAGCAGCCGCTTTTCGGCGACTGCTTTGGCTAATGCATGTAGCTAATGCTCGGCCTAGTCTTCGGCAGCATCTTCAATATTTTCGCCTAGATCTTCCATGCTCTCACCGGCACTTTCCGCGCTCTCATCAATGCTTTCACCAGCTTTTTCAGCAGGCCCTTTATTATCGCAAGCGATCAGACCACCTGCCATAAAGGTCATCAATAGTGCGATTGCTGACTTCTTGGCTAATGACATCGTCATATGCTTCTCCTCCTGAGATTTTACGTCATAACACATTCACCATAATACTAGATGGTGCTCGCCTACAATACCATGACAAATACGCAACCTGTTGTTATACCAATCTTTAAAACCTGTTTATCCGAGTTTCAAATCACCCAATACATCAAAATTGTTAAACAATAAGTCGCAGACTATCGTTTTTTTAACGCAAAAAAAATCCCCCGAGGCATGTGCCCTGGGGGATTTTTGGTATAAGTGCCTG
>NZ_JBQDLQ010000099.1:0-11561 GCF_052095695.1 Halomonas sp. | reverse complement strand
GGCCTCGAAGAACTGATCGAGACGTTTAAAAAACGCCTGGAAGAGCAGAAAGAGCGCCATGCAGGGGGCAATAAATGGATCGGCACCGGCGGCACCAGCCCGTTTGGCGCCTACGGCTACAACCCGGAAGGTATTCGTATCGGCCAGGACGGCTCGCGCCACCGCCGTGCCACCAAGGTATGGGACGAGCGCCGCTTTCGCGACTACGACGACTCGTTAGAGCTGGGCACCCGCAATATCAAAATGGCGCTGCGCCGCCTGCGCAAGTTTGCCCGCCAAGGCGCGCTCGAAGAGTTCGACGTTGACAGCACTATACGCGCCACCGCGCGCGATGCCGGGCTACTTAACGTCCAGATGCGCCCTGAACGCCACAACGCGGTGAAGGTGCTGCTGTTTTTGGATGTGGGCGGCTCAATGGATGACCACATTCGCGTTTGCGAAGAACTGTTTTCGGCGGCCCGCTCTGAGTTCAAGCACCTGGAGCACTACTACTTCCACAACTGCCTGTACGAAGGGGTTTGGCGTAACAACATGCGCCGTGGTAATGAGCGTATCCCAACCATGGATGTGCTTCACACCTACGGCGCGGATTACCAAGTAGTGATTGTCGGCGATGCAGCTATGTCACCCTATGAAGTGACCCACCCAGGGGGCAGCGTAGAACACTTTAATGACGAAGCGGGTGGCGTCTGGCTTCAACGTTTATGCGCCACCTTTCCACACCTGGCGTGGCTCAATCCAATGCCGCCACGCGCCTGGGAAAGCACCTACTCCACTCAGCTTATTCGCGAGCTTATCAACGACCGAATGTACCCGATGACCATGGAAGGCTTGGAAACGGCCATGCACGAACTGGCGAAGAAGTAAATCTACCCAACGTGACGAGTCGTCATTAAAGCGTCGCGGGAAAGTCACTCAGGCCGCTCAAAAACGCCTGTTTGGCTGCCTCGAAAGCCTTGGGGTCATGTTTAAAACGACGCAAAATAAGCGCTTCGTCTAACCCTAAGGTGGGTGCCAGCTCGCGAACATTTTGCGCCGGGTGACGCGCCCCCAAGCCAATACGTTTGCCACCCACTCCGCCGAACCAGCGCTTGATACCACTCTCGCGGTAAAACGCTTCTTGTTCGCCAGTATCCACCTCAACACGCAGCGGCGCTTTTAAGCTAAGTTCATTAATCAAGCGCTGCTTGGCATCTAACTGGTCCAGCGTGCAGGCGTGGGTAATCGTCATCCCCTCACCCTCTTCATCTAATACCAGCAGCGCCAGCGCCTGCGGTTTTCCTTTTGCATCAACGGCAGCAAATAAGCGTGCGGCCTGCTGAGCAAACAAAACAGTGCGAGTGCCGGCAAACACGACGAGCGGCGTTAAACCAGCTTCTTGGCCGTAAACTTCAGCGCATAGCCGCGCTAAACAGGCATCGCGCTGGGCCTCTTCATTGACGTGTATGACCTTCATTTATCCCCCATTGCCGACATAAAAGCCGCAAGCCTAGAGTAATCACCGCTATTTTGACAGTGCATAATGCCTACCCTTGTTCTATTCATGATGACTGGCATTGAACACTAGCACTATTGCCCTGTCGTAGAGGATGTATGTGCGATCAGCAACTTAGAAGGAATTAGCATGCCGACCTATACCAACGATCCGACACTGCCCACACCGAGCTTTCCCGGTAGCCACATGGTCATCGACGACCACTATGTGTTCATTTCAGGGCTAACCGTCGCAGATTTATCTAATGGTCACGCGGCTCGAGGCAACGTAAAAGAAGAAACACGCCTAGTGATGCGGGCCGTCTCTCGCATGCTTGAAATGGAAGGCGGCAGTTTTGCTGATGTAGTGCGCGTAGATATTCACCTCACTAACCTGCACACGCTTCAAGAATTAGATAGTGTGTATGCCGAGCACTTCGATCCCGGCCGCTATCCTGCTCGCACCTGCACTGAATCGGCAAACATCGGTGGCGGGTGCAGTGTTGAGATCACCGTGATGGCGCAGCGCGCTAATCATTAATTTTTTTAAAGACAAAAAGCCAACTTAATGGCTTTTTGTCTTACGTCCCCAGCGTAAATCTGCTTTAGAACCCGGTTAACATACCTGAAGGATATGTAAGCGTCAGCAGGTTCGCCATTCCCACTAGGAAAATAGCGACGCCTGCCGCCATTACTACTGCAGTCATAGGTTTCACGCGGGCCACCAGCAGTAAGAAACCTAGGCAAAACACAGGGGCGGTCAGCATTAAACCGAACACCATCACGCATACAATCACGGCGAAGAAGCCGGCCACCCAAGCTAGCTGCGGGAGGAATGTTTGAACCTGCCACTTTATCGGTTTGATGATCGTTCTGATAATTTCCAGCAGGCACGCGACCACGATAATGGCAATCGCCAGCCTGGGCATGATGCCGCCTAACATAGAAAGATCAGCATAGCTCAGCCATATGTAACCGGCACCTACTAACAGGCTACCTAGCAGTGCTACATCAAGCGCGCCCAGCGACAGCGAATCCCCCTCTTCCTGAGCAGTCAAATGGGCCATAGAATCTTTGGCTTGACGGCGCTTTTGCAGATAGCTGCGCAAAGGAGGAAGTAATAGTGATGCCGCAATCATTGCGCCAATAATCAGCACACCTGGCCTCGTAAAGGCTGCAGCGCCTTGAAACTGGGCAGCTTGATAAAAGTATGTTTCAGCACCGGGCGCGAGCACAAAGCCAATCAAAAAAGCGGGCCGAGACCAGTTCGCCTGTTTAAACAGCACGCCAAACGCTCCGACAATGCCGAGTGCAAAAAAATCACCCAGCGAGCGCGTCGCTTGATAGGCCGCAAAGAGTATTAAGACAGTAATTAGGGGCGCTAAAATCACGAACGGTACCCGCGTTAAGCTGGAAACCGGACGGGCCAACCCTAAGCAGAGAGCGGCACCTAAAATATTAGCGAGCGCTAATGACCAGATAATGGTGTAAGTCAGGTCAAGATTCGTCTCTAGCATGCTGACACCTGGCTGAAGACCAAGGAGCAGTAAACCGCCTAGAAAAACCGCTGCGGTGCCTGAGCCGGGAATACCAAAAAGCAGAGTGGGCACCATCGCCCCGCAGGCACACGCATTGTTAGCAGACTCTGGCGCAATTACGCCACGAATATCCCCTTTACCAAACTGCGATTTATCCTTAGCAGTCTGCACCGCATGCCCATAAGTAAGCCAATCCACCACCGAACCCGCCAAGCCAGGAACCGTTCCAATTAAACTGCCGATGCCTGCGCAGCGGGCCACTAGTCCAGGCCGTCTAACAACATCCTTCATTCCCTCTTTCCAGCCCTGGCCTAATTGGCAGGGCTCCTCCGCAATCGCGCCGCGCTTGCCCAATAAGTCAATGATCTCAGGTAATGCGAAAATACCTAAACCCACTACTACCAAAGGCAACCCGTCATACAGATAGTCAAATTCGAACGGCAGCCTGAACTCACCAGTGGCAGGAGCCATACCGATCGTCCCCACTAATAGCCCTAGGCCACAGGCAGCAATGCCTTTAAAGACATCCTTGCCCGAAAGAATCGCCACCATTGATAGCCCCAGCAACGTCAACATAAATAGTTCAGACGAAGAGAAAGACAGCACAATCGGCCGCGCGACGAGAATAAAGGCCGTGAGAACAGCCGCACCGATGAGCCCGCCAATCATTGAAGACAGAAACGCACTGGAAAGCGCTCTTGCAGCCTGCCCTTTTTTAGCCAGTGCAAAGCCGTCCAGCACGGTCGCTTGTGAAGCACTTGAGCCAGGAATGCCCAGTAGCACGGAGGAGAAAGTATCGCCTGTGGGTATCACTGCTACTAACCCCATCAGCATACCTAGAGCAACTGAAGGCTCCATACCATAGAGGAACGGTAACAGTAGTGACATGCCAGCAATGCCGCCAAGCCCAGGAATGATGCCCACAACAAGCCCAATGAGGACACCAATAACCATGTACATCATATGCGGAACAGTAAACAACTGCCCCAAACTAGAGAATAAGACGTCAGACATTGTCATGGCTCTTATGTTGTTTAGTGTAAGGGTGCCCAAAAGCACCACTTAAGTAGTGCTTTGTTGGTGTTAACTCTTTCTGTTAAATACGAGCACCGTGCTGCTCTAGCAGCCACTCGGACAGCCACTCCCGCGTAGCATCATCAAGCGACATGGCATCCTTCAGATGTTGCTCGACGACCTCACCGACAACCGGCGTGTAGGGGCCAAGCTGAGCCATTGCTGCGTCTTTAAACGCTTCTGTATCCACAAAACCACGTGCCGCATCGCGATACTCCTGAATCAATTCCTCTGGTGCGTCACTGGGCAGCAGTATTAGCTTTTGAAGCGTGAACCCGGATGCAAAGAACTTGCGATAAGCCTCAGCTGCTAGGCCGCTGGGCGCTTCTCCATGCAGTGTTTCGTAAACCTCATTAAACGTCGGTAAATCAGGGAAGGCGGGGTCACGAACAATCTCACCACTGTCGCTGAGCACACCCAATGAAAAGAGCGGAACCGCTCGGTCAGTCTCCACCAAACCTTCCACGCTGGTGAAATAGGCAGAGGTAGTTTGGAAATCGATATCCGCCTCACCTCGTTCGAAGGCTAGTCGGCCTTCCCCACGGCTACTCATCCCCGAGACCGCCTTCACATCAACTCCGAGCAGATCAAGCGCAATCAATACCGGCAGCTCTAGCCCTGTATGGCTTTGCACAGCAAATGTAACTTGCTGACTGGTCATCGCATTCAGCACCTCCTCTGCGGTGCTTCCTAGGCTAGGCTGTGCATACACTACCCCTCCTGTCGGCGTCGCTAAAATCGGTGTCCAATCGTCGTAACTATAACGTACACGCCGATCTTTCAGCATGGCAGGATACTGAGTAGAAGCTGAGGTACCTATCCACTGACTGCCATCCGAGGCTGCCCGCATGGAAAACAAGTTAGCGCCATTAATAGAGCCGCCACCAGGCACGTTATCGATCACCAGCGTAGGGTTACCTTGAATATTGTCGCTCATCCAAGTAGTAAAGAAGCGTGCCCAGACGTCGGTTCCACCGCCTACACCAAACGGAATGGTCCAATGAATGGTATCGGGCACGTTCACATCGTTAGCCTGAATATTCACGCTGATAGCACCCAGCGTTGAACAAGCAACGACAAGTAGCGCTTTTTTGTAAGTAGTGCGCAATGCAGGCAATCTCAGAGCGTTAAGTGGTTTTTTATTCAAAGTGGTCATGGCGATACTCCTGTTATTAATTATTGTCATTTAGTGATTTTTTAAGGTGGCTTAATCGACAGCCTCAACAGCATGGTTGTCCATTTTCTGTGAAGGGAGTGCGTAGAAAATTTGCCCACTCATAATTTTACGAGCCGTTCGGATAAGCGATACACGCGCCAAATCAAACGCATTCTCTTGGCGATACTCCGCCGTAAGCTCAATAGAGCCTGATGGGTGTTCTAAGACAACCTGAGATAGAAGCTTTCCAGCAGAAAGCTTCTTTGTGCTGCTGGCCATGTGATTGGCAATCGAGCCAGGTACATTAACCGCAGCAGCAACGGCCATCGCCCCCGTTACGGCAATAGATTTATGGCAGCGATGAGGCACAAAATAACGAACATTAAGCGTATTCAATTCCGCTTCGGCCGCGGAGATCAGCACGACCTTTGGCAAAACGCTTTGGCTAACATCACCCATTCCCATTCGCAGCCCCGCTTCACGGCGAAGGGTTTCTAAGCGCGTTAACAAGGGTGCATTGTTATCTAATTCAGCAGGCGACTCATAGCCCGTTAGTCCAACCGACTCAGCCCGCAGTAACATAATCGGGGTGGCCGCATCGATGCAGCTCACCTCGATACCATCAATCTCATCACATGCTTTCCCCGTGGGTAACAGTTGGCCTGTTTTACTTCCCATGATGTCTAAAAAGCTGAGTTGAATGCCTGCAGCACTACCTGGAACGCCGCTAATGGTGATACTGCCTTCGTACTGCACCTGCCTCCCCGGTGTAGGTACATGGCACTCGATCAGCCGTTGGGTATTTAAATTATGCACCCTTACCACGGTGATATCGTCTTGCGGCTCTACCAGCCCCGTTTCTATTGCGTACGGCCCGACGGCAGAGAGCATGTTGCCGCAGTTAGGATTAAAGTCGACGCGCCTATTCACCACATCAACTTGAGCGAATAAGTAATCAACATCGGCATCAGGGTGCGATGAGCGCTCTACAATAGCCACTTTGCTGGTGAGTGGGTCTCCACCACCAATGCCATCAATTTGTAGTGCATGGCCAGACCCCATTAAACTAAGCAGTATTTCAGCCTGCTGTTCTTGGTCACTGGGCAGATCTTTCATACGTAAAAAAGGGCCTCTAGAGGTTCCTCCACGCATTACCACACAAGGAATACTGTTCATTTTGCTCCGCCATAGTTAGCGATGACTGTATGGACGAAGAGTGTCAGCCAATCTTTAATGTCTCAAATGCAAATATAGATTGCTATAAATCCGTTTTATGCATTAATGTGTTTTAATTATTAAACCACCTCTTTTGCGCAACAATCCTATGCTGCATAGACTCGAATTTCTTGATCTACAAGCCTTCATCCTGGTCGCTGAATTGGGCACTTTTCATGAAGCCGCTCAGCGCTTGCATTTGTCTCAGCCAGCCCTTACAAGGCGCATTCAAAAATTAGAAGAACTCCTTGAAGTTGAACTACTTGAAAGAACAACACGACGCACTCGTCTAAGTCCTATCGGAGCCGATTTCTTGCCCCGAGCGAGACGAATGATAGAAGAGTATGAGTCCTCCATATTGGGAATTCGTGAACTGGTCACCCACCAAAAGGGCACGGTGACGATAGCCTGCTTACCCACGGCGGCATTCTACTTTTTGCCTAGTGTCATTCGAGTGTTCAGCGAAGCTTGGCCTGGAATTCGCATTCGTATCTTGGATGTCAGTGCCAACGAAGGCTTGGAGAAAGTGATTAACGGCGAAGCAGACTTTGGAATCAATATGATCAGTGCGCAAAGTTCCGAAGTACGCTTCACACCACTACTCCGCGACCCCTTTGTACTGGCACTGCGCTCCGACCATCCGCTTGCTAGTAAACAGCAGGTTGAGTGGAGCGACTTGGAGGAAGTGCGGCTTATCACAGTTAGCCGTGATAGTGGGAATCGCACGCTGCTTGATAACGCTCTGTCAGCAGAGGGCATTCATCTCAATAGTTTTTACGAAGTCCAACACTTATCCACGTCGTTAGGACTTGTCGAGTCAGGGCTGGGAGTGGCTATTTTGCCGCGCATGACCATGCCAGGCCCTGATCACGACACGCTCTGCTCTAGAGATCTGCCCGAGCCACGCATTCAGCGCTCTATTGGTCTGGTGCGAAGTAATTCACACAGTCTATCCAGCACCGCACAGTTATTTATTGATTTACTGCTAAAGCACTGGGTTAAAGAACCCAGTTAACAGCTTTTATCGACGCCAGCATCAATCAGCGCAATAACTTGCTCTATATCAATACTCGCCTCTAGCATGTCAGCCAAGCGATTAAGCTCACGTTCACGGTGAGCTTGA
Source organism: Halomonas sp. (assembly GCF_052095695.1). Taxonomy (GTDB): domain Bacteria; phylum Pseudomonadota; class Gammaproteobacteria; order Pseudomonadales; family Halomonadaceae; genus Vreelandella. The sequence continues at coordinate 3,982 of NZ_JBQDLQ010000099.1, read as the reverse complement.
TAATCACTTGATTCCGCATGGGTAAGGCCCAGTTTTGTTAGCAACGCTTGGCAAGCATCGGGGTGATCAAATAACCCATGCAGGTAAGTACCCATTATTTGGCCATCGTCACTAACGGCCCCTTCAGGCTTACCCTGTATATGAAAAAGCGGCGAGTTAAGCGCTAAGCCCTGGCTGACGCCGTTATGAATTTCATACCCCTCGACAAGGGCAGGTTGATCTGACAGCACGCCACTAACGTTGCGCAGTTGCTTGCCCGCTACCATTTGCGTTGTAAGGGGCAGCAGCCCTAGCCCGGCCACTTTTCCTGGTTGCCCCTCCAAGCCATCAGGATCGTCCACCCACTCGCCCAGCATTTGAAAGCCACCGCAAATACCCAGCACCGTCCCGCCGTAACGAAGATGGCGCTGAAGCGCCTTATCCCACCCTTGACGTTTTAGCCACGCAAGATCGCTGGCAGTGCTTTTACTACCGGGCAAAATGATCGCATCGGCAGCGGGAATTGGCTGATCAGGCCCAATAAAACGCAGCGAAACCTGGGGGTGTAAGCGCAGCGGATCAAAATCGGTATGATTGCTGATGCGTGGAAGCGCGGGAACAATAATATTGATCACAGCGCTGCGCTTTTCTGCCTGCACGACACCAATGCTGTCTTCTGAGTCCAGCACTAGCCCCTGAAGATAAGGGAGTGTTCCCAATACCGGCTTTTGTGTGCGTTTTTCCAGCCACTCAAGACCTGGATTTAATAACGCAATATCGCCACGGAAGCGATTAATAATAAAGCCTTTTGTGCGCGTCTGCTCACTCTCACTAAGCAGCGCCAGCGTGCCTACTAACTGAGCAAATACGCCGCCACGATCAATATCGCCCACCAGCAGTACGGGGCAATTTGCCGCTTCGGCAAAGCCCATATTGGCAATATCGCCTTCACGTAAATTGATTTCCGCCGGGCTACCTGCGCCCTCGGCAATAATTACATCAAAGCGGCTTTCCAGCGCCTGCCAGGCGGCCATCACGTTCTCTTTCGCGGTGCGCTTATAGGCGTGGTAATCCAGTGCATCCATATGACCATGCACCTTGCCGCGCAAAATCACCTGAGCTCCGCGGTCTGTTTCAGGCTTTAGCAGCACAGGGTTCATATCGCTGTGCGGCGCCAAATAACATGCCTGCGCCTGTAGGGCTGTAGAGCGACCTATCTCGCCACCATCTTCAGTTACAGCGCTGTTAAGTGCCATGTTCTGAGGTTTAAACGGCGCGACTGATATGCCACGCCGTGCCAGAGCGCGACATAACGCAGCCACCACCGTGCTTTTACCGGCATCCGAAGTAGTGCCTTGAATCATTAGTGTGGCCATAAGAAAGCCTTGCCCAGGTGAACTAACGCGAGACTTTAGCGGGAGGTGCACCGCTTCGCAACGTAGTCAAATAAAACAGACCGAGTTATCAGTGCAACAAAACCACGCTGTCACATGAATAACGCCAAAAATACTTTTTACCGCCATCAGTTCGTCACATGCGCTGGTTAGGCTGACACCTAACAAATGAGATCGATCTCATTACGCGAACGATAGGTGTCGGCATGGCAGATTTACTCAGTGTGGCAAAGCGAGCAGGGGTCTCTCGCGCTACCGCGGCACGGGCCTTTTCAAGCCCCGACTTAGTGCGCCCAGCAACCCGCGAAAAAGTATTCAATGCGGCCCAAGAATTAGCATTCAGGCCCAACAAAGTTGCGCAGCAGCTGCGCTCACAAGCCACACAAATGATTGGCGTGATGGTGCCCAGCCTCGACAACCCCGTCTTTGCTGAGCAGCTGCAAGCTATGGAAGTGGCGGCTCGCGACTCAGGCTACTCCCTAATCGTTACTACCAGCGAGTACTCGCCCAGCCGTGAAGGCAACATTGTGGAAGAGATGCTGCGCCAGCGCGTAGACGGCTTAGTGCTCACCGTCGCCGATGCTAGTAACAGTGACGTACTGGATAAGCTGCGTCTGGAAACCATCCCTTGCCTGCTGGTCTACAACCCACCTGGGACTAGCGGCTTTACCTCCATTGGCGTCGATAACCTTGCCGCTGGTGCTGATGCTACTCGCCACTTAATCGCCCTGGGGCATGAGCGCATCGGCATGGTCGCCGGCCCATTGCTGCAATCAGACCGTGCTCAACAGCGTTACGAAGGTTATTGCCAAGCAATGAAGAGTGCCGGTTTCTTGCCTCATCAGCTTGTGGAAATGGCTCGTCATACCCAAGCCGACATCGCCAGCCTCAAGCCAGCGCTACAAGGTTTTCAATCTTTTAGCGCTGTTATTTGTCCCAATGATCTGCTTGCTATCAGCCTAATCGGAGAGCTGCAACGTGCAGGCTTTGCTGTGCCCGACGACCTTTCGGTGATGGGGTTTGATGGCATCGCTTTAGGTCAGTACCTCTATCCATCGCTATGCACTATTGAACAACCGCGTGCCGATATAGGACGCGCGGCGGTTCACACCTTATTAGCCATGATTCGGGGAGAAAACTGCACGACAGCTCCCCTGCCCCACGCATTGCGTAAGGGCGAAAGTACTGGAATACCGGCATCACGCAAGTCCAACGCAGGCACTACTCAGAGGAACACGTTATGAACCTTAAGCGCAGGCATATGAAGCGTATCTATCAAGCATTACTGACCACTGCGGCTATCGCTACATCAGCGGCAGCGATGGCTCAACCTGACGATAACGCGATTTGCTACAACTGCCCACCTGAATGGGCTGACTGGGGGGCACAGCTGCGCTTGATCAAACAGGAAACCGGCATTCACGTACCGCAAGACAATAAAAACTCCGGCCAGTCCTTAGCCCAGCTGGTCGCCGAAGCGGGTAGTCCAGTGGCCGATGTTGTCTACTATGGCGTCACCTTTGGCATCCAAGCCATGGCGGAGGACGTGGTCACACCCTACCAGCCCGAACACTGGGAAGAGATCCCTGAAGGGCTTAAAGATCCCGAGGGCAACTGGTTCGCCATTCATTCCGGCACCCTCGGTTTTATGGTCAACGTTGATGCGCTAGATGGCGCCCCAGTGCCCACCTCTTGGGAAGACCTGCTTAACCCCGAATACCGTGGCATGGTGGGCTATCTTGATCCCGCAAGCGCCTTTGTAGGCTACGTGGGCGCTGTGGCGGTCAACTTAGCGATGGGTGGCGACCTTAATGATTTCACACCCGCCATCAACTACTTCAATGAGCTGGCCGATAACGCTCCCATTGTGCCCAAGCAAACTAGCTATGCACGCGTGCTTTCCGGTGAGATCCCTATTCTGCTTGATTATGACTTCAACGCTTATCGCGCTCGCCACAATGACGGCGCCAACGTAGAGTTTGTCATTCCCCAAGAAGGCAGCGTGGTTGTGCCTTATGTCATGAGCCTAGTGAAGGATGGCCCTAACCCCGACAATGGTCAGCAAGTGCTTGATTTCGTGCTTTCTGATCAGGGGCAAGCTGTCTGGGCCGATGCGTATCTACGCCCGGTGCGTGAGAGCGCTATCTCAGCAAAAGCACGTGAGGTTTTTCTGCCTGATAGCGACTACGCCCGCGCCGCAACCGTTGACTACTCTGCAATGGCGGCTGCTCAACGCAGTTTCTCTGAGCGGTACTTATCGGAGGTTCGTTAACCATGAAAGCAGCATCCAAGCAGCCCTTGGGGGCTGCTTCTTTTTCAACTCGATGGATGGTTTTAACACTACCCGTGCGGCATAAAAGCCTCGTGGCCGTACTCGCCTTAATGCCTGCGCTCATTGTGTTCTGCGCTTTTTGGCTACTGCCTTTTTCACGCTTGATATTGATGGGCGCCGAAGCAGACCGAAGTAGCGGCGTAAGCGCTTATCTCACTATTCTCACCCATCGCCAGTACTTAATCAGCATAGTGACAACCGTTGGTATCTCACTCGTTGTCTCACTAACAGCGGTCGCTATTGCTGGCTTTGTGGGCTTTTTTCTAGCCCGTCAGCA
>NZ_JBQDLQ010000098.1:0-12243 GCF_052095695.1 Halomonas sp. | reverse complement strand
AAAACAGGTGGCCTGAATGATCTCAGAGGCGACAGATTTCTTGACAACTACCGCCTCCGACCTGGCCGGTCGGGCGCTAGCGGAGTCGGCTCGCGAATATTTAGGACAGCCTGTCACGGTCGTCAATCAAGCTGGCGCAGGTGGAATGACCGGCGCTCGCGATGTGACACAGGCTGATCCCGATGGATACACCCTACTCTTAGCCCGCGTGGGCATGGCGCTGTCACCGGCGGTCAACGAAAACAGCAGTGTTGATTGGGATGAATACACCTTTATCAGCCCGCTTGAAGCCACACCCATGATTCTTGCCGTGGCCGACGACTCACCCTATGAAAGCGTTGAGGACTTGCTGGAAGGCATCGAAAACGATCCTGGTGCGATGAGTTATGCAGCCTCTGGCGCCACCGCCATAGATGGCTTTACGGTGCAATCGCTACTGGCTGACGCGGAAATGGATCCGCTAACGGCGGCAACGTTGATTCCCTACCGTGGGGGCGGCGAACTCGCAACAGCTTTACTGGGTGGGCATGTTGATTTTCTCGCCATCGCAGCAGCATCACTGATGCCGCATATTGAGAGCGGTGATATGCGCCCGTTAATGGTTTTCTCACCAGAGCGCATGGAAGCACTACCGGAAGTACCGACTGCTGAAGAGTTGGGTTATGAGCTAGCTGGGCAAGTGATTGGTTGGAGCGCCCTGTATGGCCCGCCAGATCTACCTGAAGAGGTCATGAATACCTGGGCAGAGGTAATGGAACAGGTGGCTGAAGACGAAATGTGGCTCAGCCGTGCCGATGATCGTGGCTCAATTTCTACCATCGGTAGCGTCGATATGGAGACCTACGCACAAGAGCAATATGAGTTTTATCGCACCTTAGCAGAAGAGTTTGGCTATCTGGAGTGAGTCAGCGTTAAGCACCACGTTGTCGTCACTTCATACATCATTTCATCACTGGAGGGGTCATGGGTATAACACGTGGTTTAGTTATTACAGTGCTGTTCGGTATCGTTCTGTTTTTACTGATACCCGCCTATGTGCCCCGCCCACGCTTTATTCCCGGGTTCGCGCCACCGCCTGATATGTGGCCACGCACGGTTTCCATGCTCGGCATGGCACTGGGCATACTGCTCGTAGGGCTGTCTTTTTCACGCAAAACCGAAGCAATCGCTGACCCTGAAGATGCCAGCGCCATCCGCGGTGACACACCACTTGTCACGCTGCTCACCCGCTTCGGCTGGACAGTGCTTGCCTTTGCGCTCTTTATCGGTTCAGTGATGCTGCTCGGTTTTTTGCTATCGAGCATTCTGCTGTTAATGGCGATGCTGATATTGACGGGTTATTGGCGCCACAAAGTGGTGGCGGCCATCGTTGCTGTCGCACTCCCACTGGTTCTCTACCTGTTTTTCTCCAGCACACTCAATACGCGTTTCCCTGTCGGCAGCCTTTTCAAGGCTATCGGTATTTAACCTACCGCGTATAGGACTTACCACTATGCTCAACGACCTGCTGGTTGCCTTCCAGGCGGTTGCCACCATTGAAAATTTTCTGATCATGGCCGCCGGTATTTGGGGCGGCGTGATTATCGGCGCTATTCCCGGCATGACCGGTACCATGGCGGTTACGCTGGCGCTGCCGTTTACTTTTTATATGCAGCCGATCCCAAGTATTTTATTACTCGTCGCACTTTACAAAGGCTCGACCTACGGCGGCTCGGTATCCGCGATATTGATCAAGACACCAGGTACTGCTTCGGCCGCCTGTACCACCCTTGACGGCTACCCGCTGGCCCAACAGGGCAAGGCAGGCAAAGCCCTCAACATGGCGCTCTATTCGTCATGTACAGGGGATTTTATTTCTAACCTATCGCTGATTTTTATTGCCGCGCCACTGGCGCTACTCGCGCTGCGTATTGGGCCACCCGAATACTTTATGCTGATGATTTTCGCGCTCACCACCGTCGCTGGGGTGTCAGGGCGCTCGCTGCTGCTTGGCCTTGTGTCGGCTTGCTTAGGGCTACTGCTCGCCACAGTGGGCGAAGATATGTACGGCTCGTTTCGCTTTGATCTAACCGTGGAGATGCAGAGCGGTCTTGCCGTTGCGCCCGTGCTCATCGGTCTGTTTGCGATCCCTGAGCTGCTTAAAATTATTGTCTTTCGTAACAATCAAAGCCATAAGCCCATGCAACTGGGCGATAACCGCGTAACGCGAGACGAGCTGCGTCGATCCTTAAAGGCAATGCTAAAAGGCAGCATGATTGGTGTCGTGATGGGAGCCATTCCCGGCATTGGCCCCTCGGCAGCAGCGTTCTCCTCCTACGGAGAAGCACAGCGTAGCTCAAAGAATCGCGAGAACTTTGGTAAGGGCGAACTCGAAGGAATCGCGGCATCAGAGTCCGCCAACAATGGTTGCTGTGGCTCCACCATGATTCCGCTGTTAGCGCTGGGCGTACCGGGCGATGTGATTACCGGGGTGATGCTGGGCGCCTTTATGATTCACGGGATGACCCCAGGCCCAATGCTCTTCGAGAACAACCTTCATGAGGTTTACATGCTGTTTATTGGCATGCTGTTCTCATCTATTTTGCTGTTTGGCGCTGGCAAAGCAACCATGCGTTTTTTCTCGCATATCTCGCGGATTCCCCCCGGCTTAATGGCGCCGATCGTGCTTGCTCTATGCGTATTCGGTATTTTTTCGATCTCCAACAGCATGTATGACGTCATTGTACTGCTGGCGATGGGCGTATTTGGCTTTTTCATGTTCCTGTTCGCCATTCCCGCCGCCCCCTTTTTGATTGCCTTCATTCTTGGCCCGATGCTGGAAGAGAACCTGCGTCGTGCCCTTGCGCTCTCTCGTGGTGATCCAAGCATCCTGGTGTCGTCGCCTATCACTTGGCTATTCGCCTCACTGGCAGTCTTTGTGGTGGTGGTGACGATTCGTCAGCAGCTTAAGAAAGCCAAGGCCTGAGCCAAAGATTCCCTTATAGCCAAGGATTTAACGCTATGCAAACTAGTGCTACGCCTAACGCTCACCCGCAGCTGGAAGCCGCGATATCACACCTCGAGGATCTGATCGCTTACGACACAACGAGTGCGCACTCCAATTTGGAACTTATTCATCACATGGAGAGTTTCTTCGCTGGTCTTGGCGCTGATGTGACGGTGCTGCCAGATGAGAGCGGCGAAAAAGCCAATTTGGTCGCCCGCCTGGGCCCAGCCGACGTAGCAGGCATCGTCCTCTCTGGTCATACGGATGTGGTGCCCGCCAACCCAAAAAATTGGCAAAGCGACCCTTTCAAAATGGAGCAGCGCGGCAGTCGCTTGTTTGGTCGGGGCACCTGCGATATGAAAGGCTTTGCCGCCTGTGTGATGGCAGCAGCACCCGCTTTTGCCAATGGCGAACTGCAGCGCCCTTTCTATTTCTGCTTCTCTCACGATGAAGAGGTGGGCTGCCTGGGAGCGCCCGCCATCGCACGCTACTTAGCCGAACTCAAAGTGCCACCCTCACTGGCGATTATCGGCGAACCCAGCGAGATGAAGCTGATCAATGGCCAAAAGGGCAAAATTGCAATGCGGGTGACGGTGCGCGGAGAAGGGGGCCACTCATCGTTCTCCCCTCAACACGTCAATGCGGTGGAGTATGCCTCGCGTATCATCACCATGATCGCCGAGCGATCACGACGATATGAGCAAGATGGCCCCTTCGACCACGACTTTACCGTCCCCCACGCCACAACGCTGACCACCATAATAGAAGGCGGTGTGGCGACCAACGTTACCCCCGACACCTGCAGCTTTATCTTTGAGCTACGCAGCATTGATCAGGAAGCGGCCGCCACGGATATTCAAGCGCTGATCAGCGATATTGAGGCTGCCCTGCTGCCCGAAATGCAGCGTCAATCAATAGATTCGGCCATTGAGTGGCAACAGTTATTTGCTTACCCCGCCATGGGCGATGCCACCGACAGCGAGATGTTTAAACAGCTTGAACACATTCTCCCCGAGCGTGGTGGGAAGGTCTCTTACGGCTCAGAAGGTGGCGTGTTCGAGATCGATGGTAGTATTCCCTCGGTGATCCTTGGGCCCGGATCGATTCGCCAAGCCCACAAGCCCGATGAGTTTATTGAAATTGATCAGCTTAGCCAGTGCCTAGTATTCTTAGATGAATTAAATGCTTGGATGAAGCGCTAACGCCTACATGAGTGGAGGTGAGTTATTTGGCATTCACTCTGTGCATGGTGCCACTTCCACTTTCAAAGGCGTCGATATTGGCCAGCGTGGTCTCGGCAATATTGGTCAGCGCCTCGGCAGTGAAGAAAGCCTGGTGGCCGGTGATCAGTACATTATGGAAGGTCGTTAGGCGCATAAACTGATCATCGTCAATCACACCCTGGGAGAGGTCTTCAAAGAACAGCTGTTCTTCCTCTTCGTAGACATCTAACCCTAAGCGGCCAATTTTGCCGCTTTTCAAGCCCGCAATTACCGCCTGGGTATCGACCACTCGTCCTCGGCCGGTGTTGATCAGCATGACGCCCTCCTTCATTTGCGCGATGGCGTTAGCATCAATCAAATGGTGAGTCTCAGGCGTTAACGGGCAGTGCAGCGAGATAATGTCGGCGCTGGCAAACAGCGTAGCTAGCGGCACGTACTCAATAAAGGGTTTCGCATCCGGGCTGGGAAACGGGTCGCTGGCCACTACCCGGCAACCAAAGCCGTGCATAATATCGGCAAAAATCAGCCCGATATGCCCAGTGCCAATAACGCCCACCGTTTTACCATGCAGGTCAAAGCCCAGCAGGCCATCCAGGGCGAAATTGCCCTCCCGCACCCGGTTGTAGGCGCGATAGGTCATGCGATTAAGGCTTAGCACTAAGGCCACTGCGTGCTCTGCCACAGCATGAGGCGAATAGGCAGGCACCCGTACCACCGTGATGCCTAACCGTTCGGCAGCAGCCAAATCAACGTGGTTAAAGCCCGCTGAACGCAACGCCACTAACCTTGTGCCACCGTTATGCAGTTGCTTTAACACGGTGGCATCAAGGCAGTCATTAACGAAGGCGCAAATTGCGTCAAAGCCGCTGGCCAAAGGGGCCGTATCGACCGTCAGTCGCGCCTCTAAAAAGCTCAAGGAGTGACGCTCCGCCGCGTTGGCGCGAGTGATAAAAGTGCGATCGTAGGGCTTAGCGCTAAATACGGCGATGCGCATATCTTTGTTCTCCAAAGCAACGTAAAGGTTGGCTATAGGGACAGCATAGGCGACGTGAGTGACACGAGCAGCACCTTTTCACGCTGGGCTCTGGCAAAGGTTGATCAATGATAAAGGGGTAGAAAAAAGAAAGCCGCTCCAAGGGAGCGGCAAAAAGACCGTGACTAGCAATGAGAGGGAGAAACCATGACAGGAAACTGGCGGTTTCTGTCGTGGTTGCCAACGTCTCATTAAACGCTGACAACCACAATGTAATAGTTCTCATTTACCACGTCAATACAAATACGAATATTTTTTATTTACTTTTGGTCGTAGCAACCTCGCGCCTCTATCTGCATTGTTTCCCAGCGAACAGCGCTGGTTTAGATGATTTAACTGACACGCGAGGCAGACAAACACTAAATGAGCGTTTGCCCAGATCTTCATTGCGATTGACACAAGATGATAAAAAGAGGGATCCACAAAAAAAGAAAGCCGCTCCAATGGAGCGGCAAAAGACCGTGACTAGCAATGAGAGGGAGAAACCATGACAGGAAACTGGCGATAATTTTGCCGAGCAACTGTCGTGGTTGCCAGCGTCTCATCAAACGCTGATAAGTATACTGTAATAGTTCTCATTTACTCCGTCAATACAAATACGAATATTTTTTATTTAACGCTTGGCGATCTCTCTGATCAGCTAACCAACTGCAGCCAAAACGGAAGGGTGAGCATGGCGAGGAGGGTTTGGCCTGTAATGATCGCTGCCATCAGCTCGGCATCGCCGCCCAGTTGACGGGCTAGGATATAGGCAGAGGTAGCAGTGGGAAGTGCTGCAAACAGCAGCGCTACGTCACGGCTTACTGGATCCAGCTGGAGTAGCCAGGCTAATGCTAATACCAGCGCAGGCATGAGCAGCAGTTTAACGCTATTGGTGGCCAGCACGCCGCGGTCAATGCGTAGTAGCGCCGCTGGGCGCAGCGCCACGCCAACGGCCACCAACCCCAATGGCAACGCCGCACGCCCCAGTAGCTCAACCGTATCTTGACTCCAGCCGGGCAAACCAATGCCCGTAAGATTCAGGCCAATGCCCGCCAAGCAGGCAAGAATCAATGGGTTTTTAATCAGCGCCATCACACTTTTACCTACGCTAGCACCGCCGAGTGTGCCAGCGGCGACAAAGCTTGCCACGCACATTACGTTAACCACTGGCACCATCACTGCTACGGCAACGGCTGCGGTGGTCGCTCCTAAGCTGCCGTGTAGCGCGGCGGCACCAGCAACGCCGACATAGGTATTGAAACGTACTGCACCTTGGAAAACAGAGGTAAAAGCAGCTGGCGTCAGCTGTAGCCAGCCGCGTAAACGCCAGAGCAGCAGGCCAAACAGCACCATCGCGCCCAGTAATACCAGCGCTAAACGGCCGACCGGCACTTGGCTTACATCGGCGGTGGCCAAGGTGCCTACCAGCATGGCGGGAAACAGTACAAAGTAGATCAGCCGCTCCATCTGCGGCCAAAAGGTGTCGCTAGGCCAACGCCAATAGCCAAGCACGGCGCCTAGTAAGATCAACAGAAATAGTGGGCCTAAAGCGCCAGTGATACTCTCCATTTACATCCCTTTTGCCTGCGACATCCCAGCACAGCGATATCGGCGTGATTACTGTTACCATGGCGATAACACCCCGCCCCACGGCTTGCGTAGCGATTATTCTGCCATGAAGATGATATCAAAACCTGCACACCCAGCGGGCTTCCCCGTCTTAAGGGTACTGATACTGGTCACTGGCTTAGCGCTAGCGGCCTGCGCGTGGTATGCCTTTTCACATTGGCTCCACCGGGACAGTGATGTGACATGGTTTCCGCCCACTTCAAGCTGCAACCTGCATGCAGCGCCCTGCACCGCCACCTTGGGTGATTTGGGCCGCATCACGCTAGCGGTTCAGGCAAATGGGCGAATCGATGCACTGGAGATATTACCACTGGAAGTAGAAGTCGATGGTGTAACGGCCACCCAGGTCGAGGTAGATTTTATTGGTCGAGATATGGATTTGGGGCTACACCGTTTTGCCCTTAGCGCAGGTGCACCCGGCCATTTTCAAGGCCAAGGCCAAGTGGGGATTTGCACTCAAAACGTTATGCCCTGGCGTGCACGTGTCATACTGGAAACCGCAGAAGGCAAGGTAGGCAGTTGGTTCGATTTTGACGTAATTCGGAGTTAACGCATATGGCAAGGAAACCGTTATGGCTAGGCGCGGGGGTGATCGCAGTCTTGCTAGTGGCCAGCGGCATAGGCCTCTATCAGTATGCTTTCGCCCCCAAAGATGGGGAGCCCGTGGGCGGCCCGGTTGAACTACCCTCTACCCAGGGTGATTTTTCGCTGACCCAGCTGGACGACGGTCAAGTCGCGATTGTTTCGTTTGGCTATACCTACTGCCCCGATATTTGCCCGATGACTCAGTCGGTAAAGCGCCAAGCGCTGGCACAGCTCTCTGAGGAGCAGCGCGAGCGCGTGGTGCCAGTGATGATCACCGTTGACCCCGAACGCGACACTATCGCGCGCATGCAGGAGTACATGGGCTTTTTCGGCGAGGAGTTTATCGGCGCGGTGGGCAGTCAGGAACAGCTTGAGGATGTCGCCTCACGCTATGGCGTGATATGGCGGAAAGTCGAAGCGCCGGATTCAGCAATGGACTACACCATTGATCACAGCGCCTCGCTCTTTTTAGTCAACCGTGAGGGGGATATTCTTCAGCGAGTGCTCTACTCACCGACCCCGCATGGTTTAGTTTCCGCATTAGAAAACGAACTAGACGGTTAAGCGAAGTTTCTTCTTAATCGACTTGTTCAGGCGCGGCCTGTAAACGATCCAGCATCGCCAGCAGCGCGCCAATTTGGGTACCGCTACGGGTATCGTGCTGCGGGCTTAACTGCCAGGTACTTTCAGCAAATCCCCACCAGTCCCAGCAGGCTTGCGGGTTCGCCATACTGCTTTCTGCTTGAGGATAGAGCACGATTTGCTGATGCTCTTCCGCCCAAGCATTGAGACCGGTGTGGCGTATGAACGTATCGCCAATGGCCTCTGCGTTCATTTGGCAGCCGTGCAACGCCAGCGTTACCGGGCACTCGCCCGCTTCGCAGCCTTCGGGTATAAACACATAGCCCGTGTCGGCTAGGCCTTTTACCGCAAATTCAGACTGATCAAACGCGACTAGTTCGCCACCCGGCTCGCCAGCGTCCGAGACCTCACGTTCGGGGTAGAGCCAGTCCAGCATTTCTCCGGCAATATCTTCATCGCAGGATAATAAGAAACTACCGCCCCCCTGACGACAATCTCCCCACTCATAGGGCCCAGGGGCGGCTTCACGGGGTAACCGTACCGGCCAGCCATGCCCTGCATTTTCGCTGCGCGCAACGCGTAGCTGGTCAGGCGATGCAAGCCACTGCTGCCACTGCTCAGCAAGCAGGTCGCCGAGCTGCGGCTCAACCACTTCGTCCTCTTCGCCGTGCCACAAATAGGCCCTGAGCTGGCTAAGCGCCTCGGCGCTACCTACCTGTTCAAGCCCGAGATAGCGTTGGTAGCGAGACTCCAGCTCATCTAATGAAGGCGCGCCGCGGCGGGTCATCATGCACTGGTTAAGCGCCAAACTCAGCGAGCCTTGCGCGCAGCTCCAGGGGCCCGCCGCCAGTACGCCCAGGCCGCTAAACCGCTCGGGCCAAGCCACGGCTAGCTGGGTCGCCATATAACCGCCCGACGATACTCCCACCACGCTGGCCTGCTCACTCGCAGCACTCAAGGCGGGTAAATCCTCGGGCTCACTGGCCGTCTCGGCCTGCGCTAGCAGCGGTGCGCACAGACCTAAGCAAACCAGTGCCTGAGCGAGAGAATGCAGGTTAGAAGAGGGGGTTGAAGTCATTCCTTATTCGACGCCTAGTAGTTCAACGCGGAAGGTCAGCACTTCGTTAGGCCCAATCGGCCCTTGACCATTTTCGCCGTAAGCAATATCCGCAGGGATGTAAAGCATCCAGCTATCGCCAACGCTCATCATCTGCAGCGCTTCCTGCCAACCCTCGATCACTTGATTGGTTTGAAAGCTGACGGATTCACCGCGCTCAAAAGAGCTATCGAATACAGTGCCGTCCAACAGCATGCCTTCATAGTTCACTTCGACAGTATCTTCAGGGCCAGGCTTGGCACCATCGCCGGATTCAAGCACTTCATACTGAAGGCCAGAGTCAGTCACGGTCACTTCCTCGCGCTCAGCGTTCTCGGCCAGGAAGGCTTCACCCTCTTCGAGATTCATCTGTGCCATCTCTTCAGCTTCGGCTTCACGCGCTTGCATGGATTGCTCTTGGAACGCCATTAGCGCTTCGGTCATCTCTTCTTCAGTTAGCGCCAGGTCATTGCCTTCAAAAACATCGCTCATGCCGTCATTAAACGCATCCAGATCGAGGTCTTCGATATCCGCCTGCATGCTTTCGCCGAGAGTGACGCCCAGGCTATAAGCCAAGCGCTGTTCATCAGTTTCGGGCGCTGCCGCTGCAAAAGGGGCAACCAAAAGCAAACCTGTCAGAGCCGTGGTAGAGAGCAGTTGTTTCATGAAAGATCCTTTTTATAGCGGCGCCGAACGCCAATCAGTGTCACGCAAAGACTAACACCCGCCGCCCCGAGCTGCATCTTAGGGGCGGCGGGTGTTAGTAAGACCACAAAATGAAAGAGAGGTTTAGCGGTTTTAGACGACCAGCGTGGGGCAGTGTGCTGCACCCGCCACACGCTGAGAAACGCTTCCCAACAACGGGTTCTTCTCGCCATTGGTGCCCTGGGCGCCAATCACAATTAGGTCGCACTCTCGCTTACGGGCAAAGCGCACAATAATGCGCGAGGGCCGACCACCTTTCACAAAAGCGCGCACACGGGCACTGTCAGCGCCCAGTTCAATAGCATGGGATTTCGCATGCACGGCGATCTCGGTAGCGTACTCTTTTAGCACATCGTCAGGAATATCCAGCTGGTTGGGCCGCACCATAGAGAGCGAGGCTTCCAGCAGGCTGTGGTGTTTAAACACGCACAGCAGATAAAGCTCAGCGCCGGTTAGCATATGCAAACCCACCGCTTTTTCTAACGCCTTTATGGCGCCTTTCGAACCATCCACCGGGACTAAAATGCGATTAAACATTCGCGTTCTCCTTGTGGCTATTTAGCGGAAGGCAACGTCGCGTAGAAACAGCGCAATTTGCGGGAACATGATCAGCAGAGCGGCCGCTAAAATCAGCATAAAAATAAACGGCGGTGTGCCTTTGATCACGTCCCAGTAGGGGCGCTTGAAAATCGCAATAGCCGTGAATATATCGCACCCAAAGGGCGGTGTTGCTGAGCCTATCGCCACCTGCAGGGTTATCAAGATGCCCACCAGTACAGGATCCAAGCCTGTGGCAGCAATAGCAGGCGCGAAAATTGGCGTTAGCACCAGAATGACCACGATTGGATCGACAAACATGCACGCCACAAAGAAGGAGATACAGATGGCAATAAGCACGCCCGTGGGCCCCGCATCATTGACACCCACCGCCTCCAAGATCATTTGTGGGATTTGGGCAAACGAAATGATCCAAGAGAAGCCATTACCCACCGCAACCAGGATAAATACCACGGCGGTAATCAAGCCGGTAGATTTGGCGATGGCGTAGATGTCGTTCATTTTGAGCGAGCGGAAGACCACAAACTCGAGTAAAACGGCATACAGTACACAGGCGGCGGCGGCCTCTGTCGGGCTGAAAATACCACCGTAGATACCGCCCACGATAATGACCGGAAAACCTAGTGGCCACAGCGCTTGTTGAACCGCTACGGCACGCTCTTTCCAGCTCGATTTTGGCTCGGTTGGTACGTCTTTTACGATGGCATAAATAACGCTGTAGGCCGAAAACATCAAAAGAATCATTATTCCTGGCCCAATACCAGCAATAAACAGCTCACCAATGGAAGTACCCGAGATCACCCCATAAATAATCATGCCGATACTGGGCGGAATCAGAAATGCAATGTCGCTGGCATTAATGATAAGCGCCAGTGTAAAGGAGTCAGAATAGCCCGCCTTAAGCATCTTTGGGCGCAACGGTGAACCGACGGCCACCACAGTCGCCTGAGTAGAGCCCGACACAGCACCAAACAGTGTGCAAGAAGCCGCCGTGCTCACCGCTAGGCCCCCTTTAACGTGGCCAATAAACGCCATAACCATATCGATCAGGCGGTTAGCGGACTGGCCGCGGGTCATAATATCGGCGGCAAGGATAAACATGGGCACAGCAATGAGTGAGGCCGGGCGTATACCCGCCATCATCTGCTGGATCAGCGTATCCATCTGGCCGAAGCCGTTAAACATCATGTAGAAGCCGATTACCGCAGCGGTAATCAGCGGAATCATCATTGGAAAGCCCAGCAGCAGCAGGGCAATCATGGTGGTGACCATTATTGTCGTCATAGCTGTTCCCCTAGGGTGCATTGCCCCGCGTTAGACTTCAGTTTCCGTGTCTTTATATCCATCTACCACGCCCGTCGAGAGATAGACATCGTGGGAAGTGAAGTTTTTAACCGCGGTCAGCAAGTATTGAATACCGGTGATTAAAAAGCCCATCGGCACCCAAAGGTAGATAATCCAGATCGGTAAGCCCATGGAAGGCAATACGCGACCTTTGCTATACAGATCGAGGATATAAACGATCGAATAGTAGAGCAGGAAAAACATCACTAGCGATGTGAACAGCGAGATGCAGATCATTAGCACTCTGCGCCCACCTACCGGCAGCGCATCATAGATAGCCGACATGCGAATATGTCGACCATGACGGGCTGCATAGCCAATACCCGCAAAGGTAATCATAATGATCAAAATGCGGTTTAGTTCACCGGAAAACATGATGCTGTTGCCAAATACGAAGCGGGCAACCACGTTTGTGACCGTATTCAGCGCCATTAGCAAAACACCCATCGCGAGAATCACGGCTTCTATTTTGCTAATTGCAGTGTCGATCACACCTAATATCCCCGGCAAGCCGGAGTGA
>NZ_JBQDLQ010000097.1:0-12259 GCF_052095695.1 Halomonas sp. | reverse complement strand
AGCTCTAAGTGATCGACAATGGCGAAATCTTGAATAGCTAGCTGAGTGAGCATGACGCCTCCTGAGGCGGTATGGCGCAGAAGCTGGATACTTATCCAATAGTTGTTGATTTATACAGTAGTTAATAACTCACTTCAATACACCTCTTGAGATGGCGTTTATGGCCCCCATATAGCGTGCATAGCTAATTATGAACTTGTCTCTTGGCGCGCAACTTGGTGTAGAGGCGCCTTACTTTTTAGGAGCACAACATGGCGAAAGAACCGCAAACTCCGTTAGATGACGAACTGAACCGCCACGAGCATGAAGCAGACGGCGCTGAACAGGCGGCTGAAAAAGCCGCCGAAGAGCGCTTGCTGGAAGGCGAGCTGGAAGGGTTAATTAACGACGACGAGCCGTTAGACGGCAGTCTTGATAACCCTGAAGCTGAAATGTTAGCCGCTAAGGTCGATGAGCTAGAGCAAAGCTTAGCCGAAGCGAAAGACCAAGCGCTGCGCGCCGCTGCCGAAGCACAAAACGTGCGTCGTCGTGCCGAGCAAGAAGCCGACAAAGCCCGCAAGTTCGCGCTCGAAAAGTTTGTCAAAGAGCTGTTGCCAGTGGTGGATAGCCTTGAGAAAGCGCTGGAAAACATGGAAGAAGGTGCTTCTGATGTGCACCGTGAAGGTGTTTCCATGACGTTAAGAATGCAGCTGGATGCGCTCAACAAATTTGGCGTTGAGAGCATAGAGCCTCATGGCGAGCCTTTCGACCCTCAAGTGCATGAGGCGATGGCCATGGTGCCCAATCCGGAGCTAGATCCTAATACCGTCATGGATGTCATGCAGAAAGGTTATTTGCTTAACGGACGCCTTGTGCGTCCGGCGATGGTTATCGTGAGCCAGAAAGCCAATTAAGCAATTGGTGACACAAGGTGTGAAAAAAACCTTGAAAAGTTAGCGGTGGCCCCCAGATATAGGGCAACCCCGCGGGGAAACCCGCAGTTATGTTTTAAATTTTTTGTTTATAACTACCAAATTCGAGGTTATTACTATGGGACGTATTATTGGTATCGACCTGGGCACCACCAACTCTTGTGTGGCCGTGCTTGATGGTGACAGCGCTAAAGTGATTGAAAATGCCGAAGGTGGTCGTACTACGCCTTCTATCATCGCCTATACCGACGATGGTGAAACGCTGGTCGGTCAGGCCGCCAAGCGTCAAGCGGTTACCAACCCGGAAAATACGCTATACGCCATCAAACGCCTAATTGGCCGTCGTTTTAAAGACGACGTTGTCCAGAAAGACATCAAGATGGTGCCTTACAAAATCGCCGAAGCAGACAATGGCGATGCGTGGGTTGAAGTAAAAGGCAAAAAAATGGCACCCCCGCAGGTTAGTGCGGAAGTGCTGAAGAAAATGAAAAAGACCGCCGAAGACTACTTGGGCGAAGCGGTAACCGAAGCGGTTATTACCGTGCCGGCCTATTTTAACGACAGCCAGCGTCAGGCGACTAAAGATGCCGGCCGCATCGCAGGTCTAGACGTTAAGCGCATTATTAACGAGCCAACCGCTGCCGCACTGGCCTACGGTATGGACAAGTCGCGCGGCGACAAAACCATTGCGGTTTATGACCTGGGTGGCGGTACTTTCGATATTTCTATCATCGAAATTGCTGACGTTGACGGCGAAACTCAGTTTGAAGTGTTGGCCACCAACGGCGACACCTTCCTGGGCGGCGAAGATTTCGACTTGGCGCTGATTAACTACTTGGTTGATCAGTTCAAAGCGGATAGCGGTATTAATCTTTCCGGCGACAACCTGGCTATGCAGCGCCTGAAAGAAGCGGCTGAGAAAGCTAAAATTGAACTGTCTAGCGCGCAACATACCGACGTCAACCTGCCGTACATTACGGCTGATAACACCGGTCCGAAACACCTTAACGTTAAAGTGACGCGCGCTAAGCTTGAATCGCTGGTAGAAGATCTGGTCCAGCGTTCGCTTGAGCCGTGCAAAATGGCGTTGAAAGATGCTGGCTTGTCCGCTTCTGAAATCGACGAAGTCATCTTGGTCGGTGGTCAGACACGTATGCCGATGGTGCAGAAGAAAGCCGCTGACTTCTTTGGTAAAGAAGCCCGCAAAGACGTTAACCCTGACGAGGCGGTTGCCGTAGGTGCAGCGATTCAGGGCGGCGTATTGGGCGGTGACGTTAAAGACGTGCTGCTGCTTGACGTGACGCCGCTGACCCTGGGTATCGAAACCCTGGGTGGCGTAATGACGCCGCTGATCGATAAGAACACCACTATCCCGACCAAAAAGACGCAAACCTTCTCGACCGCGGACGACAACCAAACGGCGGTGACCATTCACGCCGTGCAGGGTGAGCGTAAACAGGTCTCGCAGAACAAATCGCTGGGTCGTTTTGACCTTGCCGACATTCCGCCTGCACCGCGCGGCGTGCCGCAGATCGAAGTCGCTTTTGACTTGGATGCTAACGGTATCCTCAACGTGTCGGCGAAAGATAAGGCGACGGGTAAAGAGCAGTCCATCATCATCAAGGCCTCTAGCGGCTTGTCAGATGAAGAAGTCGAGCAAATGGTGCGCGACGCTGAAGCACACGCGGAAGAGGACAAAAAGTTCGAAACGCTAGTGCAGCTGCGCAACCAAGCTGATGGCATGATTCACGCCACGCGCAAAACGTTGGAAGAAGCTGGCGATAAAGCGACTGATGACGAGAAACAGGCTATCGAGACCGCTATCACTGAGCTGGAAGAAGCTGTGAAAGGCGACGATGTCGATAACATCCAGAAGAAGCTGGATGCGCTGACCGAAGCCTCTGGCCAGCTAGCCCAGAAGATGTACGCCGAGCAGGCAGAAGCGGCGCAGCAAGAGGGCGGTGAAGGCGCTGAAAATGCCAGCACCAAGCCGGAAGATGATGTCGTTGATGCCGAGTATGAAGAAGTTAACGACGATCAGAAAAAGCCGTAAGTAACGTCTTTCTGACAAGCAGTGCGGTGACGCGGGAGCCTACTCCCGCGTTGCTGTTTCCGCAGCCAAGACGCGCGTCGTTAAATGTGTGTTAAAAGGCGCAGTGAAATGCGCAGCTAACCAGGAGGCGTAGGGCCTATGTCCAAACGCGATTATTACGAAGTCCTGGGTGTTGAAAAAGGGGCCGATCAGAAACAGATCAAGCAGGCCTATCGCCGTCTGGCGCAAAAATTCCACCCTGATAGAAACCCGGACGATAACACCTCAGCAGAGAAATTCCGCGAGGTGTCTGAAGCCTATGAAGTACTCAGCGATGGCGAAAAGCGCGCTGCTTATGACCAGTTCGGCCATGCGGGCGTTGACGGTCAGGGCGGTGGTTTCGGCGGTGCGGGTGCGGGTGCCGGCGATTTCAGCGATATCTTTGGCGATGTGTTTGGCGATATCTTTGGTGGTGGCGGTGGTCGTCGCCGTGGCCCTAACGCGCCAGCTCGCGGCTCAGACCTACGCTACAACCTAGAGCTGGACCTGGAAAGCGCGGTGGCTGGCACTACGGTCGATATTCGCGTGCCGCGTCATATTGAATGCGATCGCTGTGATGGCGGTGGCGCTGAACCCGGTTCTTCTAAAGATACGTGCCCTACCTGTCATGGCCACGGCCAAGTGCGCATGCAGCAGGGCTTCTTTGCCGTGCAGCAAACGTGCCCGACATGTCACGGCTCTGGTCAGCACATCAAGGTGCCTTGCCATAAGTGTAATAGCGAAGGGCGCGTGCGCGAAACGCGGACACTCTCCGTTAAGATTCCACCCGGCGTGGATACCGGCGACCGCATTCGTTTAAACAGCGAAGGCGAAAGCGGTGTCAACGGTGGTCCGGCAGGCGATCTTTACGTTCAGGTATCGATCAAGCCACACCACATCTTCCAGCGTGACGGTAAGCACCTGCAGTGTGAAGTGCCGATCAACTTTGTTGATGCTGCGTTAGGCGGTGAGCTTGAAGTGCCGACGCTCAATGGCCGTGTGAAGCTGAAGATTCCGCCGGAAACGCAAACCGGAAAGCTTTTCCGCTTACGTGGTAAAGGCGTTAAGCCGGTACGTGGCGGCGTCGCTGGCGACCTGCTGTGCAAAGTGGTCGTGGAAACACCGGTGAAGCTCAACGATGAGCAGCGCGATTTACTGCGCCAGCTTCAGGAGAGTTTTGACGGCAGCAACCGCCATAGCCATTCGCCTAAGAAAAGCGGCTTCTTCGATAGCGTTAAAAGCTTCTTCGAAGATATGAAGCCCTAATCTGAGATGATGGGCCTACGCTAGGTATCTGGTTCAAAAACCCTCGGTTCGTCCGGGGGTTTTTGCTGTTTAGGAAATGCTACGCGCCATGGATAATCTTCAAGAAAAAGTGTCTCTTGGCATCTGGCTGAGGATTCTCTCAGGCATGCTGTTCACGGGCATGCTGGTGTGTATTAAGGCCGTGAGTGATGACGTGCCGGTCGGGCAGTCGGTCTTTTTTCGCTCGCTGTTTGCACTGCTCCCCGTGGTGATTTTTCTCATGCTGCGGCGAGAATTTCCCCGTGGGCTGGCTACGCGCCGCCCGCTCGGGCATGCCCTGCGTTCAGGGTTGGGGGCGGCGGCAATGTTTGCCTCTTTCGCAGCCGTTGCGTTTCTGCCGGTGGCGGAGGCGACGCTGCTGGCCCAACTGACGCCGGTGTTTATGGCGTTGGGTGGCGTGCTGCTACTGGGTGAACGGTTCTCGCGCTACCGTATGGGGGGCGTGGCGCTAGCGCTTGCTGGGGTGGCGGTGCTGATATTGCCTGGGTTAAATGCGAGTTCCGCCAGTGGGCAAGCGACCGGGTATGCGCTAGGCGCGCTCGGTGCGCTGTTAACGGCAGGAGCGCTATTAACCGTCCGGCGAATTTCGCGAACCGAAAGTGCGGCTTCGATTGCATTCTACTTTATTGTGGTCGCGACGCTGGCTGGGCTTGCCACGCTTCCGTTGGGGTGGGCCGCATTGACGCGGATGGAATTTGTGCTGTTAGTGCTGTCGGGCCTGTTTGGCGGCGCTGCCCATATCGCGATGACGTTAGCGCTGCGCTATGCTGAGGCGTCGCGGTTGGCGCCTTTTGAATATATTGCCCTGGTGTGGCCTGTGCTCGCCGATTGGGTGCTGTTTGGCATACCGGTCTCCAGCGGCTTCCTACTAGCGCTACCGCTTATGTTAAGCGGGGTAGCGCTAGCGGCGATGGAAGGGCGGCGGCTTAGGTTATCGGCTAAATGGCTGCTTCGACGATAAGCTGCGGCTGGCCTTTCGAGCACGGTTCAATTCGGGCCGTGACTTTATATACTTGCTGCAACAGTGCTGGCGTAATCACTTCCGCGGTGGGGCCGCAGGCAATCAGGCGGCCATTTTCCAGCAGCATAGCGGCGTCGGCGAAGCGTAGCGCATGCCCCAGGTCGTGGAGTGCCACCAGAATCAGCATCTGGCGCTCGTCGGCCAGCCGGCGCAGCACCGTCAACAGACTAATTTGCCGGTTAAGGTCGAGTGCCGAAGTGGGCTCATCCAGCATCAGAATCTCTGGCTCTTGCACCAGCGCTTGGGCGGCGCTGACCAACTGGCGCTGGCCGCCGCTGAGGTCGCCAATATCGCGCTCGCCAAGGGCCGTAATCGCCAGCTCGTCCAGTGCGCGATCCACCTGGGCTAAATCTTCAGGCTGCACTTTTAATCCACGCCCCTGCATACGCGCCAAAAGCACCGATTCGTATACCGTGAGTACCGCTTTAGCGCCCGTGTCTTGGGGCATATAACCTACCGGCCGCTCGGCGCTGGTGCCGCTAATTGTCACCTCGCCTTCGCCTTTCAAGAGCCCTAAAATGCGCCTAAAAAGCGTCGATTTTCCCGCCGCATTGGGGCCCAGCAGCGCGACGACTTGCCCGCCTTGAAAGCAGGGCGTGGTGATCTCTTGCAGAATAGGGCGTCGCCCATAGCGGGCGGATACGCGGCTCAGTTGTAGCGTTACCATGAGGCCTTCTTGTGGTTAAGCACTAGAAATAGAAAGAAGGGAATGCCCACCAGTGAAGTGATAATGCCAATGGGGATGATGGTGCCGGGGATAATGATCTTAGAGATAACCGAGCCCACCGAAAGGATGAGCGCGCCGCACAGCGCCGAACCGGGCAGGAAGAAGCGCTGATCTTCACCCAGCAAAATGCGCGCAATATGCGGGCCCACCAAGCCAATAAACCCAATGGTGCCGACAAACGCTACCGCGATAGCAGCGAGTAGCGACACCAGCACCAGCACTTCCAAGCGTAGCGCGCGGGGATTGACGCCCATGCTCTCGGCTTTGGCATCGCCCAGGCGCATAGCGGTCAGCGCCCAGCCGTGCCGGGCAAGCAGCGGCATCGACAAAGCTAGAATGCTGAGGGCGATCCAGAACTTGGGCCAGGTGGCTTTGGTCAAGCTGCCCATGGTCCAGAATACCACCGCGGATACCGCCTCCTGGCTGGCAAAGAACTGAATCAGTGCCATCAAAGAGTTAAAGATAAACACCATGGCGATGCCGAGCAGCACAATCGTCTCCACCGTCACGCCGCGCTTTAGGCTTAAGGCATGAATTAAAAACGCGGTAAACATGGCCATCACGAAGGCGTTGATAGGCACCACAAACTCAATGGCGGCGGGCACAATAGCCACCCCAAAAGCGAGACCCAGCGCGGCTCCAAAACTAGCCCCGGCGGAAATTCCCAGGGTAAACGGGCTAGCGAGCGGGTTGCTCAGAATGGTCTGCATCTGCGCCCCAGCCACCGACAGGCTGGCGCCCACCACCAATGCCATCAATGCCACCGGCATGCGGATTTCCCAGACAATCACCCGCGCCTGCTGGCTAACGCTGCCCGGCGTGAATAGTGCCGCGATGACTTCGCCCAGGCTGTAGCGGGCGGGGCCGAGGGCCAGGTCAACGCAGAGGCTAAAAAACAGCGCTAACACCAGTGCAGCCAATATCAGTTGGCGGCGGAACACTTGGCTATGGTAAAAGGCGCGCCCCTGTGAAAGGCGCTCTGTTACCTCCGTTTCCGTTATCCTCGTATCAGTCGTCATGGAGCGATATCCAGTAGCCGGGCTCATAGTCGATGGGCAGGAAGCGTTCGTGCAGTGCTTCCATGGTGGCTTCCGGGTCCAGGTCTTCAAATAGCTCGGGGTGTAGCCACTTGGCTAATTGCTGTACCGCTACGAAGTAGTAAGGGCTGTTGTAAAACTGGTGCCAAATAGCGTGGAAGTTGCCAGATTCAACGGCCTTAATGCCGGTCATCGCGGTGCGCTCGGTCAGCGCTTCCAGCTTGGCGTGAGCCTGTTGCATATCTGAGCCAGGCCCCACGCCAACCCAGTCGCCGCCGGGTACGTAGGCATCCCAGTTGCCGCCGGTGACAACTACATGGTCAGGATTGGCGGCAATGATTTGCTCCGGGTTCAGATTGCCGAAGCTTGCGGGAATAATGCCCTCGGCAATATTGGTGCCGCCAGCGAGGGTGACATATTCGCCAAAGTTGGCAGGGCCAAAGCTCATGCAGCATTCATCGGAGTAGCCGCCGGCGCGGTCGATAAATACGCTTGGGCGATCGGGGTTTGCCTCGGCAATCACATCGGTGACGCGTGCCAGCTGGTTCTCGGCAAACTCGATGAAGGCTTCGGCCGCTGCTTCATCGTTCATGATTTGGCCGATGATCCGCATGGACGCAATAGTGTTTGCCAACGGGTCTTCACGAAAGTCTACGTAGATAATAGGAATGCCTAGCTGTGCCAGTTTTTCATCGTAGGCGGCGTCCTCTGTGGCCGCTTTCGCTTCGATATTCATCAGCACTACGTCGGGGGTAAGGGAGGCTGCCTGCTCCACATCAAAAGTGCCGTCCTTAAACCCGCCGAAGGTAGGCAGCGCTTCAATTTCTGGGAAGCGCTCGGCATAGCGGGCGTAGTTGTCCGGGTCAGCCTGAGAAAAATCCTCGCGCCAGCCCACTACATGGGCAAAGGGAGCTTCTGGCTCGAGTAGTCCCAGCAGGTAAATTTGCCGCCCCTCGCCTAAGATCACGCGCTCTGCGGGTCCGTCTAAAGTGACTTGGCGGCCAGCGATATCGGTAATGGTGATGCCATCAGCCATTGCAGTGGCGCAGAAGCCAGACGTAATGAGAGTGCCAAGCAGGCGTTTTAAGTGCTTAAAACTGAGCATGTTTTTCTCGGCGGTCGGTGTTGATAAAAAATTGAGGGTGTTTAATAAGTCGACGTTGGTAAGCCGCACGCGACAGATAAACTGTGAGGGGGCTTTTCTGGCGCGTTATCGTGATCTGATCGCACTAAAGATGCAATCTTTATTATAACTGATTCTCATTGTTATTTGTGAGGGTGTGTTTTTTGTCTATTTCAGCGTGGTTGTCATTGCTTAGCCACGCAAATTGCCGTGAAGGCACGGCGTTTTTTCATCCATAATGCTAATGTTAGAGCGGCTTTAAGCGTGTGAGTACTTATAAAATGGAGCAGTACTATGCCTTTATCTCGTGCAAAGATTGAAACCATGTCGGCTGAACGTTTGATCAACCGCCTATGCAAACACTGGGCGCATAAGCTGGACGTTGAACAAGACGACCAGCAAGGCAAGATCACGTTTGCGACGGGCACCTGCTTAATGCGCGCTGAGCCCGGTACGCTATTGATCGCCATTGAAGCGCTGGAAGAAGAGCACCTGGATGAGCTTGAAGGTGTGGTTGAGCGCCATCTAATCCGTATGGCGGGCGATGAAGAGATAGTCGTGGTGTGGGAGAACTGAGCGAATAAAGAGCGCTTTTGTGCGTCTGCTATAATCGCGACCAATAGTGAGCACTTTCTTTTATCTATCAAGTCTTAGCACAGGAGTTCGCATGACCCGAATTGCTATTGTAGGTGTGGCTGGCCGAATGGGCCGCACGTTGGTAAATGCGATAGAGCTAGAGGCTGAGGCGACGCTGGCCGGCGGCGTTGTAGCGCAAGGCAGTTCCTTGGCGGGCGCTGATATTGGTGAGCTTGCCGGTGTGGGTAAGCGCAGCGTTGTCGCGGTAGATTCGCTTGAGTCGATTGTCGATGACTTTGATGTGCTAATTGATTTCACGACTCCCCAGGTCACGCTGGCCAACCTGGCATTCTGCGCCGAGCACGGTAAGCGCATTGTGATTGGCACCACGGGGATGAGTGATGACCAGTTAGCAACGCTGGATAGCTATCGCGATCGCGTGCCCATGGTGTTTGCGCCCAATATGAGCGTCGGCGTCAATCTTACCCTGAAGCTGCTGGAGACCGCGGCTAGGGCGCTGGGCGATGAAGGCTATGATATTGAAGTGATTGAGTCGCATCATCGCCATAAGGTCGATGCCCCATCAGGTACTGCGATCAAAATGGGCGAAGTCATCGCCGCAAGCCTGGGGCGTAGCTTGAAAGAGCACGGCGTATTCGAGCGAGTCGGCCAGTGCGGCCCGCGCACCGACAAAGAGATCGGCTTTGCCACCGTGCGCGCAGGCGATATTGTCGGCGAGCACACGGTGATGTTCGCGACCGAAGGCGAGCGTATTGAAATTACCCACAAGGCCTCCAGCCGAATGACCTTTGCCAAAGGTGCCGTACGCGCTGCCCGCTGGGTCGCGGATAAAGACAACGGCCATTACGATATGCAGGATGTGTTGGGGCTTATCTGAGAATTATAATTCGGAGTGAGATAATGAAGCCTTTATGCTTAGATGATGTCACAGATTATGTATCTGAGAACATTGGAATATTTCATCAAAAGCGAATTGATCGCCTCTCTAGTCTCAAGCTTAAAGGCGTCTTGAAACGGAAAAATCCGTATTTGTTTAAAGCAAAAAATGTTCAAACGGCTGAGCAAATCGTTCGAGGGATACTGGAGGCCCATATCTCTTCGAATGAAGAAACCTTGTTTGGTGATTGGCTTGAGGGGCTGGCTATTTTCATTAATGGGCAGACATACGGTGGGTGGAAGTCGGGTATTGCCGGTGTGGATCTCGAGTTTGATCATAATGGTCGTCGGCATATCGTCGCGATCAAGTCAGGCCCTAACTGGGGGAATAGCTCTCAAATCGGCCAGATGAAAACTAATTTTAAGACAGCACAAAAAACCTTAAGAACTAGCCAGTCGGGCCTAAATATTGTCGCCGTTAACGGTTGCTGCTACGGAAGAGATAATAATCCTGACAAGGGTGATTACTTTAAGTATTGCGGACAGCGGTTTTGGGATTTTATATCTGGAGACGCTGAATTATACGTTGAGTTGATAGAGCCTCTTGGAAGCAAGTCGCGCGAGCGTAATGACGAGTTTCAAGAGTCGTACAGTCGTACAGTCGTATGGTGAATAAATTTACGCAAGAATTTATTGCTGAATTTTGCATGGAAAGCGGTGCTATAGACTGGGCTAAATTGATCAAGTTAAATTCGTCTTTAGCTGGTTAGAGAAGGGGCGAGCCCCTTCCGTAGATCTAAAACAAGGATAGTGTGGGTTGAGCGACTGCTTGCTGTCGCTTGAAAGCGTGACTCCATTCGTGGTGAGAAGTTTCCCGGTATCTTGAGAATTTAAAATCATCAGGCGGTGCCGTA
Organism: Halomonas sp.; assembly: GCF_052095695.1. GTDB lineage: Bacteria > Pseudomonadota > Gammaproteobacteria > Pseudomonadales > Halomonadaceae > Vreelandella. Next base: position 1,677 of record NZ_JBQDLQ010000097.1, on the reverse strand, counting down.
GCTTTGTTTTCAAGAAGATCTTTTACAAGCTTGCCTACTGCGTAACCTAAGCTGGCAGGTACGGCATTGCCCACTTGTTTATATTGCTGTAATAGCGGCCCTGCCAATTGCCAGCTGTCTGGAAATTCCTGAATTCTTTTGTATTCTTCAATAGATAAAGGCCGATCTTCTTCTGGATGCGCCAAATCTGTTGCTGGCATGGCTGGATGGGTGACCAGTGTAGGTGAAGGTCTTTCCCAGCTTAGACGCCTTAAAAAGCCTGTTTTTCCGCCACCGGAAAAAAATGACTTCCCGAGTGCTTCTTGCTGCATATCGGTGGGTAGCGCTCGCCAATTTTGTCCGGCTTTTAATTGACGATAATACTTCAAACGTTTTTCTGGAAAATTAAGATGTGTGTGGTTTTTGAGGTCAACAGTTGCATCTTTAAAGGTTGTCCATTTTGGTAGCCCATGGCTACTATTTTCGGAGTGCGTTGGTTGCAAAAATGGCGCGGCGTTGCCGTCACGTGAGCAGATGATGATGACTCTTTCACGGGTTTGTGGGGTGCCAAAATTCGCAGAGTTGTAGAGGTTGAAGGTACATGAATAGCCTGCTTTTTTTAATAAACACAAGACGAAATTCAGTGCCCCGCCTTTCATTTCGTCCAACGATAAATCAGGAAAGCCAGCGCCGCGCTGACTGTGCGGCCTGTGATCCATAGGACATGACAGCAGTCCTCGCACATTCTCAATGACTAGAAAGCGAGGCTGTATCTCGATGGCCAAATTGATAAATTTTAAAAAGGCATTGCCGCGATCATCATTGAAAGCCTTCCGTTTGCCCGCGGTGCTAAATGCTTGGCAAGGTGGGCCACCGACCATTAAATCAACAGCTGAAGCGTCTAGCTGCGCAGCGCTTAAAATTTGTGCAGCAGAATACTCATTAATATCACCAAGCAATGCTGTATTTGGGCGATTAAGAAGAATCGTTTGGCGGCAGTATTTGTCGAATTCACAGGCCAGACGAATATCGAATCCTGCTTTTTCAATACCAAGATCAAGCCCCATCGCGCCTGAAAAAAAACTCAGGGCTACGGGGGCGTCAAGCCCGCCTGATGTGTCAAAGTAGGCCGGATGATCCTCTGCGATAGTGTGCTCTGCTTGCTTTCGATAATTTTTGGCGCTATCAGCATCTACGGCCCAGGTGTTGCCAATTCTTTCTGCTTGAAGCACCTTGTTTCGACATAGAGATCTAGTATGTTGGGGACTTACCCCAATCATTGCGGCGGCATCTTCAATGCTGATGTGGGTACTCATTTTAGTTTCCTTTGCGAAACCCGCAGTAGGTACCTATGGTCATCTTCTTGGCGATTAGTGTCAATATGCACTGAACAGATGACGGGTGACTTAGAAATATGCTCATCAGCCAAGTTCCCCTCAATGTGATTTATCCAATAGTCTTTCAGAAAGCTATCATTAGAATAGTCCGATCACTAAAGGGTAGTCTTAAGCCTAAAATTCCTGTAACATTTCAAAAATTTTGGCCGGGTGGCTAAGAAGACTCAAACGGCGCGCTTGTTGCGTTGGCCAGCCCAAAGCCTGCCCGAGTCCGCTTTCATATTTATGTTAAGTGAGCGGCTCTGAAAGGGCATCGAACAACAAGCGGGATGAAACCGATTCTTTTTATCGGCTTCGTCCC
>NZ_JBQDLQ010000096.1:0-12642 GCF_052095695.1 Halomonas sp. | reverse complement strand
AGCGCGGCTTCAGCCTCTGCAGCATGCGCTCCGCTACCCGCAGCCGTTACTACCTGCAAGTACCCTTGGATGAAAAGGTAGAAGATTGGTCGGACGAGCGTTTTTGGGAAGAGCTCAAGCGTCGCCTACCTGACGAGGTGGCCGCCAAGCTTGTCACCGGGCCTTCCATCGAGAAGAGCATCGCACCGCTGCGCAGCTATGTGGTCGAACCAATGCAGTACGGGCGACTGTTTCTGGTCGGTGATGCGGCGCATATTGTACCGCCCACCGGTGCCAAAGGGCTTAACCTGGCCGCCAGCGATGTTAATACGCTCTATCGGCTAATGGTGAAGGTCTACCAGGAAGGCCGCACGGATTTGATCGAACGCTATTCGCAAACCTGCCTGAAGCGCATCTGGAAGGCCGAGCGCTTCTCCTGGTGGATGACCTCCATGCTGCACAACTTCTCTTTAGCCAAGAGCTCTGATGAGGAAGATTTCAACAGCCGCATGCAGTTGGCCGAGCTGGACTACGTGACCAGCTCTAAAGCGGGCCTGACCACCATCGCGGAAAACTATGTGGGTTTGCCCTATGAGTCACTTGAGTAGCGCTTGGCCTCAACCACAGTGGCAAGGCCACTGTGGTTTTATGTTGTGACGGCGCTGCAGTTTAAGCGTAGTAGTCTGAGTTCCGAAAAAGAGGGGGCCGGAGGGAGAGTAGTGCTGCACTAACTCGGCGCTGTCCTTCAGTGCTCCATAACGAATGGCGAGATCAAACCCGGCATCCAGCGGGTCAATGATGCGATCATTGAAGGTGATGGTGAGCTGCAGATGCGGATAACGTTCGACAAAATAGGCATCATCACCGAACGACCAAAAGCGGCGGGCATATCAACCTTTCCTAGCGCTGATTTAGAAACACCCAATTCATTGGCCGCAGCAGTAAAGCTGCCCGCTTTGGCAGCGGCAACAAAATAGACAATGCCACGTGGATTGTCAGAAAAAAACCGGACTGCTTATGATAAGTGATCCTGTTTTGCTAAGCGGACGGCTATACACATTACGTAAAAGTAACAACGGCTAAACAAGCGCTATTCGCCAAATTCAAAGTTATCCCAGTACGGCGGATCACCGAAATATCCGTCTAAAAAGTCGATAAAACACCTCACCTTACTCGCCAATAGTTTACGGTGCGCATAAACGGCATAAAGACCTAGAGGAGCTGGTTCGCACTCAGGAAGAATCACTTTTAGGCTGCCCTTAGCAATCGCCTCGCCGGAAATAAAGGTCGGCTGAATAGCAATGCCAGCCCCCTGAATAGCGGCTTTGGTCAACACATCGCCATTGTTACTGATCAAGTCCCCCTCTTGGTGCCGTCCAGCGGTTGGGAGCCACTCTGTGGCGGGCAATCCCATATCATGCTCCATATAGCTGTAACGCAGGTATCGATGTTGCTTAAGCTCACTGGGGCTTTTAGGTGTGCCATGGCGGGCTAAATAGTCAGGGGAGGCGCATATCACCAGCCGCACGGGGGCAATAAACTTAGCGATCAGGGAGGAGCTTTTCAAATGTCCAATGCGTAAAGCGATATCAAACCCTTCCTCCACGATATCCACTTTTCTATCGTTCAATTGTAAGTCGATACTAACGGCCGGGTGTGCCTGCTGGAAGTCAGTCAACAGTGGTGCTAAATGCAGTGTCGCGAAGGAAACAGGAGCGCTAATCCGCAAACGACCCCGCGCGCCTTCTTGCAAGTCATTGAGCTGACTGTCCATATCGTCAATGTCATCTAGCACCTGCTGGGCATGCTCAAAGTAACGAATGCCCGCTTCTGTAAGATGCACTTTTCGGGTTGTGCGGTTCAACAAGCGCACACCGAGGCGCTCTTCCAGCTGAGACACATATTTACTGACGAGCTGAGGCGACATTTCAAGACGCTCGGCGGCCTGGGTGAAGGTTCCTTCGCTAACCACGTTGACGAAAGCTCTCATGGCATCAATACGATCCATTCGTTTCCCTATCCCTGACGGAAATAAAGATTATCAACGTTTTGTTGTTAATCATGCAACATCTCCGACCTTATTGTTTCTTCATGACGCGAGTAAAGTGCGTTCATCAGTAACGCAAAGCTTGTTAAATAAACGACATTCGCTATTCGAGGAACAACTCATGAAAAACCAATTCGCACACACATTATTTAATTCCACTGGCGGCTACGCGGCCCTGGCTTTAAGACTACCGGTCGGCCTGATATTAGCGGCACACGGTGCGCAGAAACTATTTGGCTGGTTCGGAGGCTACGGCTTGGAAGGCACCGGGCAATGGATGGCCAGTATCGGGCTTGAACCCGGCTATGCCATGGCATTGCTGGCAGGCAGCGCCGAATTTTTGGGCGGGATCGCTCTATTCCTAGGGCTTCTGACGCGCCCGGCGGCGGTCGTGACAGCCATCACGATGCTGGTCGCCATTTTCAGCGTTCATTTGAGTAATGGTCTGTTCATGGCGAACAACGGCTACGAATATGCACTCACGCTTTTCGCTGCCACCACCGCCTTAGCGATCCAAGGCGCAGGGCACTGGTCAGTCGACCGCTCGCTGCAGTCGCGCTTTGCCCGTTAATAACGCTCAGTATTGTGAATAGCTATGCTTGAATCCTGACATTATGGGATCACTGACGCTTTGTGTTACCGACGAAGCCTCACAGCGTCATGGAGGAAATAAAGATGAAGACCTCACCAGATATTTTATTCCTTTCCCACGGCGGCGGACCTCTGCCCCTATTGGGCGATCCAGGTCATCAGGAGATGGTCGAGTCGCTGAAAGGGATAGCCAACGTAATTAGCAAGCCATCGGCTATTTTAATGATCAGCGCCCACTGGGAAGCATCTGTCCCGACGATCACGTCAGGAGCCGCCCCTGAATTGATCTACGACTATACCGGCTTCCCAGCCGAAGCCTATCAAATTCAGTACCCCTGTCAGGGAGAGCCTGAGTTGGCGCAACAGGTGAGTCGGGCGCTTGAAAACGCTGGTATTCCAGCCCAGCAAGATGCCCAACGGGGCTTTGACCATGGCGTGTTTGTCCCGCTCAAGATCATGTACCCGGAGGCTGATACTCCCTGTGTACAGCTCTCGTTGGTTAACAGCCTCAGTGCGGAGACGCACCTTGCCATCGGTCGGGCGCTCAAAACGTTGGAACGCGAGAACCTGCTGGTGATTGGTTCGGGTTTTTCATTCCACAACATGCGGGAATTCTTTAGCCCCATTACGCAACAGAGCCAAGCGAAAAATAAGGCGTTTGAAGAGTGGCTAGTAACTACATGCGCCAGCCAAGACATCGATGAAGCAGAGCGCAGTCGTCGTCTGGCGAACTGGGATAAGGCCCCCCATGCACGCTTCTGCCATCCAAGAGAAGAGCACTTATTGCCACTGCATGTGTGTTATGGGTTAGCGGGCAGGCCTAGCGATGAACAGTTATCAGCCACCATACTGAACAAGGCATCCGGCATGTTCTATTGGTCACGAAACAGTGCCAAATAAAACGTGCTGATGGACGTCGCTGAGTGAGTGATTTATTACTCTGAGAACTCTGCAATCACTTCTGGCTCTAGCTGTTTAATCTGGTGTGACAGGAAAGTAGCATAAAGGGCAGTGCACTCAACGCATATCCTGGTATTTTAGCGCCTGTCCTACCTATTGCGATTAAACTGAATGAAATTACTTGCCGCCTAACGCGTCGTCGCCCATGATTTTAATTGAATGGAATAGCTTTGGGTGTGGGTCACAACAAAACGCTAGGGACGTCAAAGAGATGGCAAAATTTTTTCAGGAATTTCGTGAGTTCGCAGTAAAAGGCAACGTCGTCGATATGGCGGTGGGTATCATCATCGGCGGTGCGTTTACGCTGATTGTACAGAGCCTGGTGGCCGACGTGATGAACCCGCTAATTGGTTTGTTGATAGGCGGGGTGGATTTTTCAAACCTGTTTGTGGTGCTTCGCGAAGGGGTCGTGGGCGGGCCTTATGCGACGCTGGCTGATGCACAGGCGGCAGGGGCGGTAACGTTAAACCTGGGGTTGTTTATTAACGCGGTGGTCAGCTTTACGATCGTTGCGTTTGTAGTCTTTCTACTGGTGCGTACCATCAACCGCTTAAAGCGGGAAGAGGCGGTGGAACCTGCGAGCCCAACAGAGCAGCCCTGCCCTTACTGCCTGATGGTGGTACCCATCAAAGCTACCCGGTGTGGCCACTGTACTGCGGAACTGCCGGAGCCTGCCCTACCTACGCCTGAACAAGCCTCTATTACCACGCCGTAGTTCTTACTCTGCGGGGTTATTAACGCCCGGGGCCAGTTCAACTGTGCTCTGGGCGTTTTTATTTGCCTCGTTAGCGCTTTGGGGTCTCTTGGCTCCCCATGACACTCTTCGGAAGTGATTAAAAAAGAAAGTTTAGCTAATAAAAATTATTAACAGGCCTGGATTCATAGAATAACCGCAGCACTTTGGACACCACGGTGGAGGCAGGAGGGTCAGCGCCGGTACCCTTCTCGGCTCACCGACCAAAGTGAAGCAGAGCATGGGATACCGACAGCTGACCCAGACCCAACGATACCAGATCCACGCCCGCTATGACTTGGGCGTGAGCCAGCGTCAAATCGGCAGAGAGCTAGGAATCCACAGCAGCACGGTCAGCCGTGAGCTGCGTCGTAACGCCACTTCTGGTGGCTACGACCCCGAGCAGGCCCAGTCCCTCAGTGATCACCGCCGCCGCACCGCCTGGAAGTGGACGAAGCGCTTGCCCAGCCTGATCACCGCCGTTGCCGACCGGCTGCGAGAGGAGTGGAGTCCGGAGCAGATCAGCGGCTTCATGGCACCGTTGGCCGGCATAGGCGTCAGTCACCAGTGGATCTACTCCTTGATCTGGGATGACAGAGCGCAAGGTGGCGATCTATGGCGGCACCTCCGCCAACCGAAGCGTCGCAGCAAGCATCGGGCTCAGGCCAAGAGCGCTGGGCTTGGCAAGATCCCCAGCCGCGTGGGCATTGAGCATCGCCCGGCAGAGGTCGATGCCAGGCTCGTCATCGGGCACTGGGAAGGCGACACCGTCATTCAGGGGCATAAGCAATCGGGGCTGGTGACGCTGGTAGAGCGCCGTAGCGGCTATCTGCTGGCGGCGAGGTTGCCCAGGGTCTCAGCGGAGCTGACGCAAGCGGCCATGATCCGGCTGTTGAAGCCTCGCCGGGGTGCTGTGAAGACCATCACCCTAGACAACGGCTCGGAGTTCGCCGGCCACATAGCCGTAGGCAAGGCGGTGACCGCAAAGACCTACTTTTGCGATCCCTACTGCTCTGGCCAGCGTGGGAGCAACGAGAATACCAATGGCTTGATACGGCAGTACTTCCCCAAGGGAACAGACTTCCGCCAGGTCACCGATGCCGAGCTGCGCAAGGTGGTCGAGAAACTAAACGACCGCCCTCGAAAGCGACTCGGTTACCGGACACCGGCACAGGTGTTTCTGGGGGAGTACTCAGGAGCCCTGGACACAGCAGGTGCTGCACTTATTGCTTGAATTCAGGAGGCTAAGTAATATATTTTGTACTAACCTTTAAGCGTTATCTAATTTTTGCCAATAAAAAAAATACCGTGAAACGCACATGTAGAGGAGAAGACCGGTGAGTCTTGAGAATGCATCACGCCGACGATTTATGAAAGGGGCGTTAACCAGCATCCCGGCTGTCACTATGGGGAGTGGCATTTCTTTAACCGCCTCCGCCCGCGAAGCACCAGAACAGCTAAGTGAATACCAGCCTGTCTTTTTTGACCCAGACGAGTGGATGTTTATATTGGCCGCCTGCGACCGGTTGATACCTAGTGAAGGGGACGGCCCCGGAGCTTTGGAAACCAACGTGCCAATTTTTATCGATAGGCAAATGGAAGGCCGTTTTGGCTACGCCGCCGACTGGTATATGAAAGGCCCCTTTCCTGACGATGTATCGCCACTGATGGGGTATCAGTCGTCAATGCTACCGCGAGACGTTTATCAGGCGGGCATTGCGGCAACGCGCGATTACTGCATAAGCCAATATGGGCAAGAGTTCAGTGAGCTTGATAGTGGCATTCAGGATGAAGTGTTGCAGCAGCTAGAGCAGGAACAGATTACGTTTGAGAGTGTTAGTGCCCGCCAGTTTTTTACCTTTTTATTGCAAAACACCAAAGAGGGCTATTTTGCCGACCCGATCCACGGCGGCAACAAACATATGGCCGCGTGGCAGTTTATTGGTTTCCCCGGTGCGAGGGGGTCGTACCTGGAGTGGGTGGATCAGCATAATGTTAAGTATCCGTTAGGGCCGGTCAGCCTGACAGGCGAAAGGGGGTAAGCATGGCGAAAACAAACCCACCGGTTGATGTGGTGCTGATTGGTCTTGGTTGGACCAATTCAATTATGGGCATGGAGCTGACTCAGGAGGGGTTAAGCGTGCTGGCGCTAGAGCGTGGCGAAGATCGCGATACCGTGCCTGACTTTGCCTACCCCAAAATAGTTGACGAGCTTACCTATGGAGTGCGCTATAAGCTGATGCAGCATCCTGCTAAAAGCACCCTGACGGTTCGCCACGGCGTTGGCGATATGGCCGTTCCCTACCGTAGTCTTGGCTCGTTTCTGCCCGGTGATGGTGTGGGTGGGGCGGGCGTTCACTGGAATGGCCATACTTGGCGGCCACAGCCTGAGGAGCTACGTCTAAGAAGCTATGTCGAAGAGAACTTCGGTGCCGATATTATTCCTGATGACATGACCATTCAGGATTACGGCGTCAGCTACGATGAGCTTGAGCCCTTCTTTGATTATTTCGAGAAGGTTGCCGGTATTTCTGGCAAGGCGGGTAACCTTAATGGCGACATTCAGGAAGGCGGTAACCCGTTTGAGGGTTGGCGCTCAGATGAGTATCCGATGCCGCCGCTGGCACGCACCTATAACGATGTACTGTTTGCCGAAATGGCGCGGGATCAAGGGTTGCACCCTTTCCCCCTGCCAGCGGCCAATGCGTCGGAAGCATACACCAACCCCTACGGCATGCAGCTGGGGCCGTGTAATTTCTGCGGCTTTTGCGAGCGTTATGGTTGTCTGAACTACTCCAAGTCGTCGCCCCAGACCTGCATTCTGGGCGCGTTAAAGCGGCGTGATAATTTCGCCTACCGTCCCAATAGCGAAGTATTGCGGGTTGAACTGGATAACGTTGGCGAAAGAGCGACCGGCGTTACCTATATCGATGCCGATGGCAACGAAGTCTTTCAGCCGGCCGAACTTGTCGTTCTGGGGGCGTACTCCCTGCATAACGTGCACTTGATGCTGCTGTCGGGTATCGGTACGCCCTATGATCCGGTCAGCGGCGAGGGCGTGGTGGGTAAAAACTACGCCTATCAAATGAACGGCGGGTCGACGCTCTTTTTTAAAGATAAGGAGTTTAATCCCTTTATCGGGGCTGGTGGCAATGGTGAAGTGATAAACGACTTTGGCGTTGAGCAGATCGATTTTGGTCAGGAAGGGTTTATCGGCGGTTCGTATATTAACGCCGCGATGACTAATGGTCAGCCGATTCGCAATATGCCACTGCCTGCAGGTGCGCCAACCTGGGGGCGCGGTTGGAAGCAAGCGGTTCAGGAGTCCTATGGCCATACCATGACGATTGGCTCCCATGGTAGCAATATGGCCTACCGTGACTGCTACCTGGATCTTGATCCCAACTATACCGACGACCATGGCAGGCCGCTAATGCGCATGACCTTTGACTGGAAGGCCAATGATGTGCGTATGACGCAGTTTATGAAGCAGAAGATTGACACCCTCTCCAAAGCGCTTGGCCCGGATGATTACAAGCTGTCATTCAAGGATTTTGATTCGCGCTACGACGTTCGACCGTATCAAACCACCCATAACGTGGGGGGGGCCATTATGGGCACTGATCCTGCCACCAGTGCACTTAACCGCTACCTGCAGAGCTGGGATGTCCACAACGTTTTTGTAATGGGAGCGAGCGCTTTCCCGCAGAACATCCAATACAACCCGACGGGGCTTGTCGGCGCGCTGACTTACTGGGCGGCAAAAGCCATCCGCGAGCAATATTTGCCCAACCCCGGACCCTTGGTTCAAGCCTAAGGAGAGCGACCATAATGATCTATCGACAATGGCGCCTGTGGCTGGCAGGCGTTGGTCTTGTAAGTGTGGCTACTCAAACCGTAGCGTTTGATCAAGCCGAGATAGCGCGCGGGGAATATCTCTCTCGGGCGGGCGACTGTGTGGCCTGTCACACGGCGCCGAATGGAGAGCCATTCGCGGGTGGGCTGGCTGTCGACAGCCCTTTTGGGCCGATTTTCTCGACCAATATTACCCCTGATCCGGACACTGGTATTGGTAGCTATACGCGCGACGAGTTTGCCGCAGCGCTACGCAAGGGTGTTCGTAAAGACGGCAAAAAGCTCTATCCCGCAATGCCTTACCCTTCCTATGGACGTATTACGGATGAGGACATTGATGCGCTATACGCCTACTTTATGGAAGGCCTTGAACCGGTAAGCAACGAGCCTGAGCGCACAGACTTGAGCTTTCCTTTCAATCAGCGCTGGGGCATTGGGCTTTGGAACTGGTTGTTCGTTTCCGCTGAGCCATTTACCCCCGATGAGGAGCTAAGCGATGAACTCAATCGAGGCGCTTATCTGGTGCAGGGGTTAGGCCACTGCGGTAGTTGCCATACGCGCCGGGGGCTGTTTTTCCAGGAAAAATCGTTAACAGGTGACGACAGTGATTTCCTGGCGGGCGCAACCCTGGAGGGTTGGTATGCGCCGAGCCTGCGCGGCGATGGTGCAGGTAGAAGCGCCGTTGAGCGTTGGAAAGAGCAGGATATCGTTGACTATCTAGCCACGGGGCGTAATGACCATAGTGCGGTGGTGGGCGAAATGACCTCGGTAGTCGCGCACAGCACGTCGCATCTGGAAGAGGAGGATCTTTTTGCGATAGCGGGTTATCTCAAGTCGCTTTCCAATAACCAAGGCGAACGTGCCCCTCAGGACGAGAAGGCGGCCGAAGAGACACAGGGGATGCTGACTCGGGCGGATGTGGACGGCAATGCCGGTGCCAGGCTGTATTTGGATAACTGTAACGCCTGCCACTTTGCCAGCGGTCAAGGTGCGGCTCAGGTCTTTCCATCACTGGTGGATAACTCGCTGGTCAATGCCGAGGATCCGACGGGGATTATTAGTGTTATTTTATCCGGTGCACGTCTGCCTTCGACCAAACAGCGCCCAGCAACGCTTGCTATGCCCGATTTTGCCTGGCGCCTGTCGGATGAGGAAGTTGCGGAGGTTGCCAATTTTGTGCGCACAGCATGGGGCAATGAGGCCGGTGAAGTAAGCGCTGATCAAGTCGCTGAAGTACGCAGCGAACTGCCCGAAGATCGCGTGAGTAGCGCACCAATCATTGATGATTAATACATTGATGATTAATGCCAAAGCGGTCGTAAATTAACGGCTTAAAAAAGGGGTACCCTATTGGTACCCCTTTTACTTGCGCATGAACAATCCGCTTATGCTCGTTTTTTCATCTTTTTAATGCCAGTTTGTTTATTTGCTGGGCTTTTGCTATCACTGGCATCGCTGGGTTGAGGCAGCGAAGGTAGTGATTTGGCTAACATTTCGACGCTATGGCGGTAGTAGAGTTGGCTCTTGTTATGCTCGCCAAGGCTTGCATAGAGGCGCGCAAGCTCAGCGCAGACTTCGCCATTGGGTCGCTGACGTTGGCTGGCTTCAAAGTACTCCAGCGCTTTTTCCCATTTGCCGGTGCGCAGTGAAAGCCGACCACAGGCTAGCAGCAACTCTGGATCGTTGGGGCGCTCCTGCAGCCACTTTTCTGCTTTAACAAGCTGGCGGGCTGCATTGACGTTCAGCAGGCCATAGCGTTTCACCAAGCGTGCATCCCAGTGGTGATCCAGTGAGTGGTTAAGCAGGCGTTCAGCAATCGACTCTTCGTTAGCCTGAATGAGCGCTTCGGTGTAGAGCACAATCAGCTCAGTATTGCCGCGTAGGTAGTCGGGCATATCTGCCCAAAGGCCGCGCACACGCTCGATGTTTGTTGGGTTTTGGGCTTCAAACACGATGAGTTCGCGGTAGGCTTTAAACTCCAACTGCTCGCGCTCTTGCTGAGTAATTAGCTTCTGCGCTGCTAGGCGTGGAATCAAACGCCGTAGACCTTCCCAATCGTTGACGCTCAAATGCACCTGCTTAAGCAGCTTGAGCACCTGCGGGTGGTTCGAGAGTTTCTTATCCAGCCGATTAAGGATTGCCAATGCCTCTTCTGGCTGCTGACGCTCAATCATCATTTGCGCCTGCATTAAGCCCACCGCAGTATCGGCACCTTCGGTGGTTAACTGCGCCTGATTGAGATGCTCCTGAGATTTCGCGTGGTGGCCCTGGTAATGGGCGGCCAGTGCTGCAGAGAGGTAGTTCACCAACGGTGTGCTGGAGTCATCGGCGGCGTTAACCAGTGTTTTTTCAGCTTTTTTCCAGCGGCCTTCGGTTAGCGCTACCAAGCCCCGCACCGTGCGCTGCATGGCGCGGCGGTTACGAGCACGGCTGTTCCAGCTGCGAAAGCGCCCCATGGGGCGAATAATGCCGCTGAGCAGACGTAACACAAAATGCAATACGATAAAGGCAGCGAACAGCAGTACCAGACCAAACCAAAATGAGGTTTGCATGGACGTGTCGCCAACGCGGATAAGCCAATAGCCAGGCACCGACATCATCAGGTGCCCAAACAGGGCACCGACGGCGAGGCCAGCGACAATGAGGAGAACAAGCTTTCTCATGAATCACCTCCGCTTTGGCCACGCGTCTCATAGCGATTCTCGATAAAGCGTGCGAGCTCTTGCTGTGAAGCACTAATATCCGGCAGTTCCGGTTTTACCTGGGCTTGCTTCAGCTCTTGAAGCCGCGTGATAACACTTTGCGCTTCTTCACGTGAGGTGTCGTAGTAGCCGTTTAGAAGCTCAATGGCTTTATCGATGCTAGCTTCATACAGCTCTTGCTCTTCGTTGAGCAGCGCTAGCTGAGACTGCTCTAGCACAAGACGAAGGCTCTGACGCAGGTAAGACTCTTGCTCTGGCGTGACTAATGCTTCCAGTGCTTCATCGTGCTGGCGAATCACTACCAGGTCTTTGAGCTCCTGACCAAAGCGCGCTAACTGGCGCTGGAAAGTGCCGGTAGGCGGCTGTTCAATGCCTGAGGTCACCGCCTGTTCCTCAATTTCTTGAGAGAGGCGCAGGCCTGAAATGCGTTCCTGCTGGGCATTCAGCGCTAAGTAAATACCGGTGCGATCAATCTGGGGCACGGCGTCGAGTGCCGCCAGCTCGCTGGCAATCTCGCTACGTACCGTGGTTAGCGCAGGGTTGTCAGCATCGACAAGGCGTGCATCGGCAGTACGCAGGAGCGCGGCCGCGCCTTCAACGTCGCCCTCTAACTGCAGACGCTGGTTAGCTAGGCGGAGTAGATAAGCCGCTTCGGCATGTAACCACTCACCCTCGTCGGTGTCCTGCTCTCGAGAGAGCTGATCCAGCACTTGACCCAATGTTTCATCGACATCACTGCGGTAGCTGGCAAATTCATCGCGCAGCTCACCCATGGTGCTTTGGATCGTTTCATTGCGCTCTGCTTCGCCGCTGTCTAAGCGCGATTCAAGGTCGCTAACCGCTTGTTGCGATGCGCTGCCTTCAGCCTGTTGCGCTAGCTCGTCAATGCGCTGCTGCTGACTATCCAGGCGCTGCCAGCCTTGCCATGCCACTAGCGCTAGGGCGATTGCCAGAATAAGTACAAGGGCAATGGCGAGGCCACCGCTCTTCCCGCCACCGCCTTTTCCATCGCCGCTGCTCGCGCTGCCACCCTTTTTATGACTGGACGGCGGCGCAGTGCCACTGCCAGCCTTTTCAGCAGCGGGTTTTGACGCTGCAGAGCCCGCAGACGTGTTTGAAGAGCTAGATGCCGCCGTGCTCGGTGAAGAAGAGGCCGTGCTGGTACTATCTTTAGCCGTACTAGTGGAACTGCTGCTTGTGGGCGTAACACCTGCCGGTTTGGTGCCCGCCTGAGGCGTGCCGTCCCCCAGCGTGCTTGTCTCTGCAGAGACTTTTTCTGAGGAGCTTTTTTCTGTGGAGCTCTCTGAGGTGCTAGCTGCTGTAGAGCTCGCATTGGGGGCTCCCTTGCCGCGCCGCCGCGAACGACTATTGTTAGCCCCACTTTGAGTCGGGGTCGTTGAGTTCTGCGCGGTAGGCGCCGCGCTGGGCTCGGTCGCGTCGGTCGTGGAAGCTGCTTTGTCGGTCGTTTTAGGGACGCCTTGAGAGGCATCAGCGGACGTAGGTTGTGCATCGTCCTGATCGTTTACGTGTTTGCTCATCTGTCGCTAGCCCTTAGTAAGTTCCTTGATCGACATCGGCACCCTGTGGGTCGCAGGTCTCCAACGCCGCTATCAACGCAGCTGGCGTTGCTCCAGACGCCACCTTGAGGTCACAAAAACCCAGTATGCCAGCCAGTGTAGCCAAACGGCGACTGGAAACGATTAGCGGTTGGTTTAAGGCCGCCTGATTGCACCATTTTGCCAGATGTTCCAGCAGTTCGCTGCTGGTGACGATCA
>NZ_JBQDLQ010000095.1:0-12653 GCF_052095695.1 Halomonas sp. | reverse complement strand
TGTCCTACACTCACGTAAGCAATATCTTACAAATTTTTAAGAGATTGCTTACAAATCGACTCTCAACCGATTTTCAAAACGCTTTCTCCAACGCAAAGCGTGGCTGCGTGCGGCCTTCTTTAGTGACAGTTTCAGTGAACATCTCAAGCGGACGCACCCACAGGCCGTAGTCGCCGTAAAGGGCGCGGTAAACCACCTGCCACTCTTCGCTTTCGCTATGCTGGGCGGTGCCGATGACTTCGTAAAGGCTGCCTTTGTAATGGCGATAGATGCCGGGAACGGGAGCGGTCATGGTGATTCCTTGTGAGCGGCATGGGCTTTTTTAGCGAGGCGTTCGAGCACTTTTGAAGCGGCGACAAAGCCAAAGGTGCCGGTCAAAAAGGTGGCGGCGCCAAAGCCTGACGCGCAATCTAAGCGCGTCGCTTCGCCACTGCCGGGCTTTTGCTGGCATACCTCACCGTCACCGCTGGGATACACCAGTTGCTCGTCGGAGTAGACACACTCTACCGAGAAGCGCCGCTTGGGGTTGCGGGAGAAACCGTAGTCACGGCGCAGTCGTGAACGCACTTTAGATAGCAGTGGGTCGTGCTCGGTGCGGGTTAAATCAGCGACCTGAATGCGCGTTGGATCGGTCTGCCCGCCGGCGGCGCCGGTCACGGTAATCGGAATCTTGCGCCGCTTGCACCAAGCGATGAGCGCGGCCTTGGCGATCACGCTGTCGATGGCGTCTACCACATGGTCGGCGTCATCTGGGATACGCTCGGCGAGATTGGTGGGCGTTACAAAAGCGCTGTCGGCAACGATCTCGATATCAGGCGCAATCAGGCGGCACCGGCTTGCCAGCACCTCCACTTTAGGCTGGCCAATGGTGCCATTCAGCGCGTGCAGCTGGCGGTTAACGTTGGAAACACACACATCGTCCAGGTCGATCAATGTAAGCTTACCAATCCCGGAGCGCGCCAGCGCCTCAACGGCCCAGCTGCCCACTCCGCCGACACCCACCACTACCACATGAGCATGACGAAACACGTCAACAGCGCGCTGGCCGTAAAGGCGACGAATCCCGCCAAATCGAGCGTCGTAATCGGCAGAGGCTGGCAGGTTGGTAGCTGAAATCGGGGAGGACATAGCGGGATCACTCATAGCGCTTGGAGGGCGGAAAGCGGTGTGTGAGGTGGCGTACGTACACTATCCAGCGGTAAGTGTCCGGCCCAGCCAAGATGATTAAACAGCGCGACCATGGTGTCGTCCACGGCGCAGCTTAACTGTACGCGTTTATCCAACATCGGATGATCGAAGGCTAAATAAGTGGCGGCCAGCAGTAAACGTGGCGCACCCAACTGCTCGGCAAAAAAACGATTGTGGACACTTTTGCCATGTTTGGCATCGCCAATAATGGGATAGCCTCGTCGAGAAAGATGGCGGCGAATCTGATGGCGACGTCCGGTCAGCGGCCTCGCCTCCACCAGCGAGTAACGCGCCACCGAATAGCGGTCGACCTGAACAGGCAGTTCGACGCTATCCAGGCGGCGAATATCAGTCATCGCAGGCATTGCGGGCATTTCCGCTTTAGGCCGCGTGCCGTCCTCTTCCCGCAGCGGATAGTCTAAACGCTCGCTTTCAGGCGCATTGCCACGTACCACGGCGAGGTAGCGTTTCTCGACTTGGCGCTCGCTAAAGGCCTCGCTGAGCAGCCCCGCCACTGCGGATGAAAGCGCAAATACGATCACGCCTGAGGTAGGCCGATCCAACCGGTGAACGGGATACACCCGCTTGCCAAGCTGGTCGCGCAACCGCTGGAGCAGGAACTCTGTTTCGCCACGCGCTAGCGCCGAGCGATGCACTAAAAGCCCCGATGGCTTATGCACCGCAACGAGATACTCATCCTGATAGAGGATAGTGAGTGGCGTCATAACGCTCCCCGGTAAAAGCTAGCGACAAAAACGGTCTAGAACGGTTATCTGAAACTGTTTACAAAAACTATTTATAAAAACAGCTTATAAAAGTTGTTCATAAAAATAGGGCGCCATTGTCGCGGCTTGGCAGCGAGATGTCATCCGCTCGATACGATAAACCTTTTAGCCACTTATCGTTGTGTTATATGATTACATAAATGATCAATAAGGAGTTCCTGATAAAACGCTCTTCTCTGGCATGGCTGGCTAGCTGAGCACAAGCTGAGCCATCGCCTGGCAGACATCAGGTAACGGCCCTGAGTAGCGCTTTACATCGTTCGTTGGCATAGTGGTGGTGTGGCAGCTACCTTAAGTGGGCAACGCTGCTACAGCGTTTCCATGGATTAGGAAGGAGAAATCACTATGCGCTATATAGCTTCGCTTACCGGCATTGCCGCCTCATTACTGCTAGCTAGTGCAGCAGCGCAGGCTAACGAAACGCTTGACGTTGAGATGCATAAAGTCAGCGTTGACGGTGTTGAAGAGTCGATTGGTACCGTTTCACTGGAAAGCACCGAGCACGGTTTATTGCTAACCCCCTCACTCACGGACATGGAGCCCGGCGTTTATGGTTTCCACGTTCACCAGAACGCCAGCTGCGATCCTGCCGAGAATGACGACGGCGAAATGAGCGCGGCGCAAGCCGCTGGCGGCCACTATGACCCGGAAGAAACGGAGACCCACCTAGGCCCCTACGGCGAAGGCCATTTGGGTGACCTACCGGTGCTAACGGTCAATGAGGACGGCGAAGCCAATCTTCCCGTGCTGGCGCCACGCCTAAGCATGGAAGATATGCCGGGCCGTAGCATAATGATCCACGCAGGCGGCGATACCTATAAAGATGAGCCCCACCTGGGCGGTGGCGGCGCTCGCATGGCCTGCGGTGTCGTTGAGTCTTAAGACACGCGTGCACTTCGGCATCAAAAACGGGCAGCCATTGGCTGCCCGTTTTATTGGCGGTTTATCGAAAATCACCAACTAAAGTCTAGCTGTGATCTACGGGCCTTATCTGTACATTCATCCCGGTTTCAACGCACCTGCTGGTGTGCCAGCGTGCTAGCAAGCGTCTTGCCGACTCCGGCCAATCCCTCTAACTGCTCTAGGTACCTTAGATGATCACCTTTATTGTATCGATCCTGCTACTAATTGCGGGCTACTTTACCTACGGGAAGTTCGTTGAGCGCGTGTTCGTTACCAACCGCAAACGACGCACACCAGCCTTCACCATGCGTGATGACATCGACTACGTACCGATGAATACCACGCGTAACTCACTCATTCAGTTATTAAACATTGCCGGCGTAGGGCCAATTTTTGGGCCGATTCTTGGCGCGCTTTACGGCCCGGTTGCCTTTGTATGGATTGTGGTCGGCTGCATCTTTGCTGGCGCCGTGCACGATTATCTGACCGGCATGATCTCAATTCGTAACCACGGTGCTCATTTACCGCAGCTAGCGGGCAAATTTCTCGGCAAAGCGATGAAGCACGTCGTTAATGCTTTTGCCATTTTGCTACTGCTGCTCGTCGGCACTGTCTTTGTCACCTCTCCCGCTGCGCTGCTGGCGAATATGACCTCACTGTCGATGACGCTGATTATCGTTGCCATATTTATTTACTACTTAATCGCGACACTGCTGCCGATCGATAAAGTCATCGGCCGTATTTATCCTTACTTTGGGGCGCTACTGCTTTTCAGTGCGGCCGGTATCGGCATTGGCCTGATTGTCACCGGCGCGCCCATTCCCGAGCTATCTTTCGAGAACATGCATCCTGAAGCAGCTCCTATCTTCCCGCTGCTGTTTTTAACGATCTCCTGTGGCGCACTTTCCGGCTTTCATGCTACTCAAACACCGATCATTTCGCGCACCACGCAAAACGAAACGAATGGACGCAAAATCTTCTACGGCATGATGATCACTGAAGGCGTGATCGCGATGATTTGGGCCGCCGCCGCTATGAGCCTGTTCTACGGCGACCAAACGCTGTCCGACGTACTTGCCGCCGGTGGCCCTGCCGCTGTCGTTAGCGAAGTTTCCACCACCATGCTCGGCGCTGTAGGCGGTACGCTGGCCATACTCGGCGTTATTGTGCTGCCGATCACCTCGGGTGACACCGCTTTCCGCAGCGCGCGGATGATTATTGCCGACTACGTTAAAGTCGATCAAAAACCGATAGTTAAGCGCATTATGGTAGCCCTACCACTGTTTGTTGTGTCTTATGCATTAACGCATATGGACTTCACGCTGCTGTGGCGCTACTTCTCTTGGGCCAACCAAACCACAGCCGTTATCGCGCTTTGGGTAGGCACCATGTATTTGGTACTGTCGCGTAAGCCCCATTTGATTACGTCGATTCCAGCTACCTTTATGACCATGGCGACCTTCACCTACTTGGCCTATGCACCGATTGGTTTTGGCCTGCCGCTGAATACTAGCTACTTCGTGGCAGCGCTAGGAACACTGCTCTGCATTGCGCTATTTATGAAGCGCGTTCGTCGCCTAAGCCGCACGACCTTCACTGTTGACGAGCCTGCAGAGAATTTTGTTACGGGTGACGAAGGTTTTGCCACTGTCACAAAATAATTGATCCTAACCAGACTATTAACACCACCTAGTAACAATGAAGCGCTGATCTGATCAGCGCTTTTTTATATCTGTTGATTACCCCGCCAGCACCCTCAATGACCTCTTTGCATTGCAACTAATATTGCTGCAACCCACCAAAACGTTATATCATAACGATTAATGGCAATTGAGTAGTTAAGCAAGAGATAGTGTCAATGTGCAGCGGCCCCGTATTATCAGTGCGTGATCTTCGTATTCAAATTAACGGTCAACAGGTCGTCGATGGGCTCTCCTTCGATGTCATGCCCGGCGAACGTGTCTGCCTGTTAGGTGCATCAGGGTCGGGTAAATCATTTACAGCAAAAGCAGTGCTGGGGCTTTTACCGGCTAATGCACAAGTATCAGGCAGCATTCGCATTCAAGGCCAAGAAGCCATTGCAATACCCGCCGCACGACGACGTGCTGAAATGCGTGTTTCAATGGTGTTTCAGGACTCACTTTCAGCGCTTAACCCTCTGGTTTCAATTGGATTCCAGTTGCGCGAGCCTTTTTCACGCCATCATGGCCTGCCGCTTAAAACCGCGACCCAAGCGGCCGTGGAGCTATTAGCAGCTATGGGCTTGCCAGACCCACAGCGGTTAATAAAACGCACCCCAGCGGAGCTTTCCGGCGGCCAGCGCCAGCGGGTATCTATTGCCATGGCGATGGCATGCAAAACATCGTTAATGGTCGCCGATGAGCCTACCACCGCACTGGACGTGGTCACCCAAGCGCAGGTACTGCGCGTCTTACGCGACCATACCGGCAACTCAGGCACCGCCATGCTGTTTATTACCCACGATCTCCATGCGGCCTCACAGCTTTGCCAACGAGCGGTAATTATTGAGCGTGGTGCAATGATCGAAAGTGGCGACTTAGAGACTCTAATTACTGCCCCGCAGCGCCCCTTCACTCAGGCATTAGTCGCCGCCGCGCATAGCGTGCAACCCTCGGAGTTGCCCGGCGCAGACACTTTGGCATCCGTAGATTTTTTAACCTCGAACGATCTTTTAAAGAGCGCTTAAATGCCAAGCCCGCTATCACTTAATGAAAGAGCTCATTTTAACGGCAGCGAAGCGTTTATCTCGGCTCGCGGACTAACGAAAAACATTTCACTGCCCCGCGACGTTTTTTGGCGAAGAGGTGAGTGTAAGCAGGTCATGAATAATATCGACCTCACGCTTTATCCTGGCGAGCGGGTGGGGCTAGTCGGTTTATCCGGCTCGGGAAAAACGACGCTGCTGCGTGCGCTATTGGCGATCGAAGCGCCTGATACCGGCTCAATAACCTGCCAGCATAGAGCGGTGCGCCCCGGCTCTGCGGCTCAGCTCAGGTGGTATCGTCAGGCAGTGCAGTATATTCCCCAAGACCCTGTCTCATCGCTTGATCCGCGAATGAGTGTGCTTGCCTTGGTAGCCGAGCCGCTCATCCGGCTGCGTGTCGACTGCAACCCCGCAGTGCGCGCCCGGGAAGCACTGGAACAAGTGGGGCTGAATGCGACGTTTTGGAACCGCCAGCCTCATGAGCTATCCGGCGGCCAGGCACAGCGGGTCGCCATTGCCCGCGCAATCGCCATCCGCCCGCGCTTTTTGCTGGCCGATGAACCGCTTAGTGGCCTTGATCTACCGGTTCGCGCACAGGTTATCAGCGTGCTGAAAAAGCTATGCGATGAAAGTGGCACGGGACTGCTAATGGTGTCCCACGACTTATCGGTGGTCACAAAACTGTGCCAGCGCACGCTGGTGATGGATGACGGCGATATTGTTGAAGATCGCCCAACGGCAGCACTGTGGAGCACCCCCCGCCATCCGGTCACGCTGTCACTAATCAAAGCCGTGTCGCAGCTCCCTACCTGCGCGCTTCCAAACTGTAATGCAGCAGAGGTAGAGGCGTTGCTGTAAATCTTCCACGACATTTTGATTAACCCATTGGGCTCCATGCAGTGTTTAAGCATTGGCACCACGTAAGCTAGTGTCATCGCTTATCCCCCTGCTCTCTCTTTTTCTACCTACTATTAGGATTCGTTACGATGCTACGCCGCTCGCTTCGCCTGTCTTGGTCCGCTGCCCTTGCCGCCCCCCTTCTTCTTGCCGGTTGTTTTGATGAGCAGCGCGACACCACCTCCACTGAATCAGGTGAGCGCATTAGCGTGGCGATGTTACAGCCACCGCGTTCAGGATTAACGCCGCTTTCCGACGATGCTTTTAAGCTATCCCGTTGGAGCATGGCGGAGACGCTGATTCGCCTGGACGCCAACAGCGACCCCAAATCTTTGCTAGCCACCGAATGGGAACAGCTAAACGCCAACACTTGGCGCTTTGTGATTCGCGACGGCGTAACGTTTCATGATGGCAGCGAGCTAACCGCGCAAGACGTCGTCAATTCTCTCACCGCCGCTACTCAGGCCGCACCGAAACCGCGTATTTTAGACGGAGTGAGCATGACCGTTGAGGCCGATGGTGATAAGGCGGTGATTGTACGCACAGAAAGAGAAGATCCGCTGATTCCCAACCGTCTTTCCAGCCCGCAGTTGGCGATTCTCGCTGCAAGCGCCTACAGCGAAGATGGCCGCGTTAACCCTATCGAAGCAGGCACCGGCCCCTTTGTACTGAAAGAGATCAACGGCACCACCAGCGCTCGACTAGACCGCTTTGACGACTACTGGGGCAAGCCAGCCGCTGCAGCAGGTATTGATGCCGACTACGTGCCGGATGGCACGGCCCGTGCGGCAGCGTTGAGAACGGGTGCGGCTGATGTGGTGGAAGCCATTCCAGTCTCCCAGGTGGCACTGCTTGACCCCGAGCTGGTGCACGAAGTACCCATGCCGCGTACCAATACGCTTTACCTGAATACCGAATCAGGCCCCATGACCGACCCTGGTCTGCGCGCCGCCGTGCGTGAAGCAGTTAATCGCTCCACTATCGTGAATACCGTTTACGAAGGCCGCGCGGATATCGCTGAAGGGCTACTTGGCCCGGCACTAGCGTGGGCAAGCGATTACCGCACCCCGATTGAGGATCGCACCGCGCCCAGCGACCCTAACGGCACCGAGATCACCTTGGCGACTTTTACCGACCGCGCAGAGCTTCCCGAAGTCGCCGTGCTGCTTGAGCAACAGCTCACCCGTGCTGGCTTCACCGTTAACCAGGAAGTGCGTGAGTATGCGCATATTGAAGCAGATGCGTTAGCGGGCCAGTTTGACGCCTTTATCCTCTCGCGGGCCACCGTCCTCGACTCCGGCGACCCGGTTGCCTATATGTTTAGCGACTTCGCCTGCGCAGGCTCATTCAATATAGCCCAGCTATGCGACCCTGCCGTGGATGAGGCGCTAGCCACAGCCGCCGTACTGCCCACGGGTGACGCGCGCCGTCAGGCAATTATCGAAGCTGAAGCGGCCATTTTACGCACCGACGCGGCCATCCCAATGCTCCATGAGCGGGTCATTCAGGGCGAATCAGCACGTGTTTCCAACGCGGAGCGTGACCCGCGCGAGCGAGTGCTGATCACTGAACAAACGTCCATCGAAGCCGATAGTGAGTCTTAAAGGTATCGTGCGCATGACAACCGCAACGCCGCTGCGCCTATGGCGCAGCTTGCGCATAGAGCCTTTTATTCCACTGCTCTCGCGCCTGATAACATTAGCCAGCGTGGTCGTGCTGGTAGGATTGCTGCCATGGTTATCCGGCCGGGATCCAGCACTGAGTATTTTGCGAGCGCGCTCCGCCGAACAGGAAGCCACGCCCGAGGTACTCGCCGCCATTAGGGCCCAACTGGGACTGGACGTCGGCCCCTTCGAAAAGCTGCAGAGCTGGCTGATGGGGATTTTGCATGGCGATGCGGGGAACTCCTGGGTTTCTGGCGCGCCAGTGCTGCCGGGCATGCTGAAAAGCGCCCAAGTTTCTCTCATGCTTATGTCGTTCGGCATGCTGGTGGCAGTGGTTACCGCGACGCTGATTTGTGTGCCCGTGGTTCGCCGCGGCTTAAATGGCCAAGTCAGCCGCTCATCCGGGGCAATTGGCGCAACGCTCACGGCGCTTCCCGAGTTTCTGCTGGCCTCAATCCTGCTGGTGATATTTGCCGCATGGCTAAACTGGCTGCCACCCTATGGATGGCGCGGTTTCAGTTACGCCATACTGCCTGCCTTAGCCCTGGGTATTCCGGCAGGTGGTCTGTTGGGGCGTTTGTTTAGCGACGGATTGTCGGCCACCTTTACAGAACGCTGGGTAGCTACCTGGAATGTGGCTGGCTTTTCGCGCATCCGGATTACTCTGGCAGCCTTGCGCCGCACCCTGCCAAGTTTAATGCCCCAGGTAGGTATGGTGATGGTAGGCCTTACGGGGGGTGCTATTGCCGTAGAGCAGGTGTTCTCGATTCCCGGCCTGGGCCGAGCGACCCTTGGCGCGGCATCCGCTCAGGATATGCCCGCCCTGCAAACCGGTATTCTGATCCTGCTGGTTATCGCTATTGTATTGGGCAGCTTGGCCAATATCGGCCGCGCACTGCTGTTAGGCCGGGCGTTTCGACTCGGGGCGCTGCCGGTAGCACAACACGAGCAAAGCGTTCAGCGCTGGGCATGGGTGGTGCCCGTCATCGCGCTTGTGCTGCTGGTACTGCTGGTTGCGGCAGGGATTGGCCGCGACCCGTTTAGCTCGGCCTTTATGCGTTTACAACCGCCAAGCTTGGTGCTGCCGCTGGGTGCCGACGGTACAGGACGTGATATTTTGGCGCGAGTGGCTCACGGGGCACTGTCTACCATGGGTATGGCCACAGTAGTGGTATTCTTTTCACTGGTGCTTAGTCTGCTGATTGGCCTAGCTCCCAAGCTGGCAACCGGCCCCATTGAGATCACCAAGGCAACGCCCCCCACCATTGCAGGACTTATCGTCGCGGGCCTGATGGGGCCAAGCGCCAGTGGCGCTATTATTGCGGTGACTGCCGTGGCCTGGGCACCACTTGCTGCGCACACGGCGGCGCTGGTAGCAGAAGTCAAAGCCCAACCCCATGTGCGGATTACACCTATTTTAGGCGTCGGCCATGTTCGCTTGATGAGCCGTTATGTGTTGCCAGCAGTACTTGGCCCGGTGTTTCGTCACGCCATGCTGCGCTTACCGGGGATTGCGCTAGCCTTGGCCGCGCTTGGTTTTCTGGGCCTGGGGCCGCGCCCGCCTTCACCAGAGTGGGGGCTGATACTTGCCGAAGGGATGCCCTACATCGAGCGCGCCCCCTGGGCGGTGCTGATTCCTGCGCTAGCGCTGATTTTGCTGTCTGTATTGGCGGTGTCGCTTTCCAGTATTGTCGGCTCGCGCCGACCAACTCGTTAGGCGCACAAAACTCCCGCTCAGCGCCGTTTCCCCACCTACCATGCAAAACGGGCAGCCACTGTGAGCTGCCCGTTGTACCTGAACCGCTACGCCGCTACTCCAGCGGTATCCACCAGAAGTAGGTCTCGCCACTGCTGTCGTCAACACCGTCATTGTCGCTGACCAACCAGGCATGCCCCTCAGCATTGATCGCCATTCCTTCAATCTTGTCCACGATAAAGCCGTTGTAACTGGCGAGATCGGGAAGCAGGTCGCGCACGAGCTGTTTCTCTAGCACTGGCAACTCACCACCCAGTGGGGCGGGTTCCAAGCCATCTAGAGCGACGCGGGTCACTTGCTTAACCTGGGCATCTGCGCCGATACGGTTATCGCGCTCAATTAGATAGAGGCCGCCGTTATAAGCAGTAATCTCGGAGAGCCCCACCCAGCCATCATCAACGTGCTCCAAGGGATAGTACACAGCGCCCCACTCGCCGCTGTCGAGATCGTAGTGCAGCAGCTTAGCCATGCCTTCAGGGTCATCCTGCCAGGGGCGCTGTACTGCCAGCCAGAGCTGATTATCAATCCGGGTGACGCCTTCTAACCCCCACTTCAGAGCCTGATGGGCGAGCATATCAGGCAGCGCAATGCCCTGGGTAATCTCGCCGTCTTCCCCAACATGATAGAGGGTATTGGCGAGCCCTTGATCATTACCTTCGGAAGCGACCCAAAAGCCACCTTTTCCATCGGTGGTGATCCCTTCCATATCGAGTCCCAAAGCAGGCTCACCATCGCGGGTTACGTCCAGGGCAGCGGTAATCCGCGCGGGTGACGTTGAAGGGTCGATGGTGAAGATGCGTGGCTGGGCGCTGTAGAAGCTGTCGTTGACTGCATAGAGCACGCCATCAGCGGCGACCATGCCAGAGAGTGCTCCCCAGCCTATCAGCTCGTCGCTGCCCGCTGAGGTCAGCGTGGGGTAGACTGCTGGCGCATCCTGATACTGGTAGATCATGACATGAGAGCGAGGGCCGCCCTCTTTGCCCAGATCAGTCTCATTGGCGGTCGCGAGAAGGCCGCGGTTGGGAATCGCCACCGCGCCTTCCGGGGAAAGACCTGAGGGGAGTAGTTGGCTGAGCTGCGGTTCGGCAGGGTTGCTAACATTATAGACGCCTACCAGCGAACTACGCTCGGAGAGGAGGAACACATAGGGAGTTCCGTCAAAAACAGCAAACTCCATCCCCTCCGGCTCGCTGCCTTTGGCATCAGAACGCTTATCAGGGTAGTGGCCCACCTCGATCACTGCATGCTCGAAATCCGCCCCGGATTCGTACACTAAGCGACCGCTTTTATGGAAGATACTCCAGCCTCGTGAGCCTCCATCCATATCTCCCTCGTTGGCAATGGCAAAGTGGTCTGAGTCAATCCACTGCAGCGCATCCGGCTCGCGCAGTCGCTGAGCCTGCTGCTCATTAAAGATCAGCGCACCATCATCACTGGCATCAATCCCTTCCAGGTCCACCGCTCCAGCACTGAAATGCGACACCACTTTGCCACTGTGGTCGATCACCGCCAGGTGGTTATTCTCTTGCAGGGTGACCGCAACCTCACCCAAGGCATTGATATCGACAAACTCCGGTTCGGGATCCTCGGGAGCGATCTCCGCAAGCCCGGTAACGTCAGCGTTTAGCAGGCTGTCACAGTTAACCTCTCCTGCCTCGTTAATCTCCAACAGGGCAACAGAGCCGCCGGGCATCTGCGGCACTCGACCGTCGCCAGCGTCCTCATCGCGCTCGTTCTCAATGGCGACAGCGATGAAACGCCCCTCGGGCGCTGCTGCAGCAGCCACACTGTCGGGCTGTCCGTTCAAGGAGCATGAGGCGAGTATTTCACCGCTATCGATATCGATCGTTAGTAACTGCCCGGAAGGCTCGCGGTAAGAGACCGAGGTATTCACCCCGGCATAGGCGATATTGCCAAGCACCGTTACCGCCGTGGGCTCGCCGCCGACATCGATATTGCCCAGCGGCTGCGGATTAGCGGGGTCGCTAATATCGATTCGCCCGATCACACCCAGCGGGCTGTCCGAGTAAACCAGCGTCATACCATCGCCTGAGGCAGCGATAATTTCCGCCGAGGTTTCACGGCTACGATCTTCGCCCTCCGCCATGTTACTGGCGATAGCGAAGCTAGCAATGCGGTTGAAATGCTTATCCGCCGCGCTGACCGAATGTGAAGCAGCCAGGGTAATAGCGAGCGCCAACAGTGAGGGGGTACGTGTGACTATCATAATGAAAGTTGATTCCTTGCCTGAGCCGAAGAAACATCTGGTTAAGTCATTAAACGTGCAGCATCAACTGGACTATCAAACAGCATGACCGTGTCAGGCTTATGACATTCAAACGCAGGTTTTCACAGGAAGTGGTGGTAGAGCGGGGAAGCCGAAAGCGCTTTGAGGATTGGGATGTCTTAGAATGAACAAAGCCAGTCAGTGAGTACTGACTGGCTTCTTTCTATCTAGTGTGGGTGGCTAGCTTTTATCAAGCGAGCAACAGCAAGTAACTTACTCTTCGCCAGCCATCTGCATTTGGCGCTGCAGATAGTTCTGGATACCCACCTGTTCGATCAATTTCAGCTCAGTTTCGATGTGGTCGATGTGCCCTTCTTCATCGGCGAGCAGGTCGCGCAGCATATCGCGAGTAACGTAATCTTTAACGCTCTCGCAATAGGTGATCGCTTCAATGTAGTCGTTGCGGCCATCGTGCTCGATTTTTAGATCGCTTTCGAGCATCTCTTTG
>NZ_JBQDLQ010000094.1:0-12807 GCF_052095695.1 Halomonas sp. | reverse complement strand
CGGTGAAGCTAACCGTACTGATTATCGGCTGTGGCGATATTGGGATCAACCTTGGACGCGAGTTGCTGGAGGAAGGGCACCGGGTGATTGGCTTACGCCGCAACGTCGAGGCCTTAAAGGGCACCGGGATTAAACCGCTCGCGCTAGACCTGAATAGTCTGGAAGACACCGACGCATCGAGCCTTCCTCACGCTGACTATGTCGTGTATACGGTCAGCGCGGACCGCTTTGAAGAAAGCGCTTATCAAAGTGCTTATCCCGAAGGCTTAAAACGCGTACTGAGCATCATGGCGCAGCACAAAAAGCCGCCGCGCCGGTTGTTTTTTGTGTCTTCGACCAGCGTCCATGGCCAGCAGGAAGGCGAAGTGGTCAACGAGCAGAGCCCCACCGATCCGACTAGCTTCTCTGGCAAGCTAATGTGCGAAGCCGAGCAGGCGCTGATTCATCATTCGCTGCCCGGTACGGTGATTCGCTTCTCCGGTATCTACGGCCCAGGCCGTGACCGACTGATTCATCAGGTCGCCGAAGGTCGCGTGGCCGCGATTACACCGGTGATTTACTCCAACCGCATTCACCGCGACGACTGCACCGGCATTATCGCCCACTTGATTCGTCGCCAGGAAAGCGGCGAGCCGCTGGAAGATATCTACCTCGGCAGCGACTGCGAGCCCGTCACGATGCATAACGTCATGATGTGGCTAGCCCAGCAGTTGAAAGTAGCGGCCACTGAGACGATGCAATCCCCGTTACGCCGCCGCGCCAGCAAGCGTTGCGATAACCAGCGGCTCATCGACGCCGGCTATCAATTCCGCTTCCCGAGCTACCGTGAAGGTTATACACAGGTGCTTAAAGAAAGCGGCTTTTTAGCGGTTAATCCCGTCTAAAATACAGCAGCGTAGTGCAGGCAAAATTAATCGCCGATGATCATCACTGCTTCAGCTTCCACCTGGCTGCCTTTGGGTAGCGCTTTGACGCCGACGGCAGCACGGGCGGGGAAAGGAGCGGTGAAGAACTCTTCCATGACTTGGTTAACAATGGCAAAGTTATCCAAGTCCACCAAGTACAGGTTCAGCTTCACGATATCACTCAGTGAACCTGCCGCTTCGTCACACACGGCCTGCAGGTTGGCAAAGACCTGGCGTGCCTGAGCTTCAAAGTCTTCTGACACAATCGCCATGGTGGCAGGGTCGAGCGGAATCTGACCAGAAAGATAAACCGTGTTACCCGCTTTAATAGCCTGGGAGTAAGGGCCAATAGCAGCAGGGGCTTTGCTGGTGTTGATAACAGCCTTATTACTCATGCGATGTCTCGCTCCTTCAGTTAATAATTAGTCGTTCGAATACGTCGTTAAAATAAGTACTCAGCCAACGCCACCAATAGCAGACGCTACCGATAGTGCATCAGTAGGTCGTGTATAGGGATATTAGTTGGCGAGTCGGGTGATTTTGCCGACATTAGATAGATTACGGATCCGTTTGATAATCCGTGCTAAATGCACTCGCCCTTTCACAGACAGCGTCAGTGTGACCGTCGAAAGGTGAGCATCGCGTTCTTCAATGCCAATACGTTCGATATTGGCATCCGCATCCGTGACTAGTCCAGCAAGCTCAGCCACAAGGCCACGGCGGCTCTCAATTTCAATGCGCAGGGCGACCGGGAAGTCTTCATCTATCGTGTCTGACCACTCCAGCGCGAAGAGCTTGTCGGGATCATTTTTATCGGCAAAGTTCTTATCAACAACGTTTTTACATTCGGCACGGTGTACAACCAAGCCCTTCCCCATGGAAAGATGGCCAACAACCGGGTCGCCCGGCAGCGGGTGGCAGCAGCGCGCAAAGTTGATCACCATGCCTTCACTGCCGCTGATCACTACCGCTTTGCTACCGTCTTCGGTAGCAGGATGCACATAGTGACCGCCGTGTGCGGCGTCCACTAAGCGTCTTGCCACCACCTGCGTCATGCGATTACCCAGCCCCAGTGACTCCAATAGCGACTCTTCAGACGAGACATCCAGCTCTTTAAAGGCCCGTTTGAGCACGCTTTCGTCCAGCTCTTCCAGGCTGGTGTCAAACGGCGCCAGGGCTTTATTGAGCAACCGACGGCCCAACATGACGGCCTCGGTTTGCTGCTGATATTTAAGCGCGTGGCGAATGGCTGAACGCGCCTTCGCGGTAGTTACGAAGTTAAGCCAGGCAAGATTGGGGCGCGCACCAGGGGCGGTGATAATTTCAAGCGTCTGGCCGCTTTCTAAACGCGTAGAAAGCGGCGCCAAGTGGCGATCAATACGGCAGGCGATACAGTTATTGCCGATATCCGTGTGTACGGTGTAGGCAAAATCGATCACGGTTGCTCCCTGGGGAAGCTCCATGATGTCGCCTTTGGGCGTAAACACATAGATATCATCAGGGAACAGGTCATTTTTGACGTGTTCAATAAATTCCAGTGAATCGCCGGCATGGCGCTGCATTTCCAACAGGCCTTTAACCCATGCGCGGGCGCGTGCATGGCTACCTTCAGCAATCGGATGCGAGGTTTGCCCGGCCTTGTAAAGCCAGTGGGCGGCAATACCGTTATTCGCCATGGCTTCCATTTCGCGAGTGCGTATCTGCACTTCGATAGGCATCCCGCGTGAGCCAAACAGCGTGGTATGCAGGCTCTGATAGCCGTTGGCCTTGGGAATCGCGATGTAGTCTTTAAAACGCCCGGGGACCGGCTTATAGAGATTATGCACCACGCCTAAAATACGGTAACAGCTGGCCACATCTTCAGTGATGATGCGAAAACCAAACACATCCATGATCTCGGCAAAAGGCTTACGCTTATCGCGCATCTTTTTATAGATCGACAAGAGATGCTTTTGGCGTCCAATCACGGTGCCATTGAGCCTATCATCATCAAGGCTTTTTTGCAGCGACGACTGAATTTCGCGCATGGCACTACGCCGATGCCCACGAGCGTTAGCGACGGCGCGCTTAATGCGCTCGGCACGCATTGGATGAATGGCCTGAAAAGAGAGGTCTTCAAGCTCGATGCGAATGGTGTTGATGCCTAGCCGCCCGGCAATGCGCGCGTAAATTTCCAGCGTTTCACGGGCAATACGGCGCTTTTTGTCCGGTCTCAGTGCCCCGAGCGTACGCATGTTGTGCAGCCGATCGGCAAGTTTGACGATGATGACGCGAATATCTCGCGACATCGCCAACACCATTTTCTGGAAGTTTTCGGCCTGAGCAACCGCTTTGTCTTCAAAGGTGATTTGGGTAAGCTTTGATACCCCATCCACCAGTTCTGCCACCGGTTTACCAAACTGCTCGGCCAGGGCTTTTTTGGAGACCCCGGTATCTTCGATAACATCATGCAGCATGGCTGCCATCAAACTTTGATGGTCCATGTGCATGTTGGCAAGAATGTTCGCCACCGCTAGCGGGTGGGTAACATAGGGCTCGCCAGAGCGACGCCGCTGGCCATCGTGGGCCTGCTCAGCGTAATAGAAGGCGCGTTTGACCTGCTGGATTTCATCCGGGGGTAAATAGCCGCCGAGTCGGTCAGCCAGGTCATCAATGGTGAACATCTACCGCGCCTCTATCGCTTGCGTTATCGATTTAGTGATAACCGTTAGTCGTCGATATGAGTCGGAGCCATCGCAGGACGCGGACGCACGGCGGCTTCAACAGGCTCGTCAAGAACCGTGTGATCCACCAAGCCTGCCGCAATTTCACGCAGCGCCATCACCGTCGGCTTGTCGTTTTCCCACGGCAGCAACGCATCACGGGAGCCGCGCGCCAGCTGGCGAGCACGCTGGGTAGAAATCATCACCAGCTTGAAACGGTTTTCAACATTTTCAAGACAATCTTCAACGGTTACGCGAGCCATGGGAGCCTTCCTGTTATGACAGAACCAGGCCAGCGCCGTATGGAAAATAAACGGGCCGACCCAGCGGAAAAACGCATTTAACACCGCACTTAAAAACGGCATTTAAAAACAATAGAACCGAACAGATTACTCGATTGCAGGCGCCTGTGACAAGAGCGCAGACAATAGCAAAGCGTGGCGCTCGCTCATTAACGAGCGGCTTAAGCGACGGCTAATGACCAACGACTGTAATTCCTGCAGCGCGGTAGTGAAGTCATCGTTGACGACGAGATAGTCATATTCATGGTAATGAGACATCTCGCTGACCGCTTCGCGCATGCGTCGGGCGATGACCGCATGCTCGTCAGTGCCACGGCTTGATAAGCGCCGCTCCAGCTCATCACGCGACGGCGGTAAAATAAAAATCGATACCGCATCAGGCATTTGCACACGCACCTGATGCGCACCCTGCCAGTCAATTTCAAGAATAACGTCCTGCCCAGCCGTCAGTAATGCTTGTACCGCCTGGCGGGAGGTGCCGTAGTAATTATCGAATACTCTGGCATACTCAAAAAACTCACCGCGCGCGATCATTGTTTCAAACGCGGCCACATCAGTGAAATGGTAATTCACGCCATTCACTTCACCCTCGCGCTTCGCACGGGTAGTGTGCGACACCGATACTTGAATACCATCCAGGCTTTCGATGAGTTCACGCACCAAACTGGTCTTGCCAGCACCCGACGGAGCAGAAACGATAAAAAGCGTACCTTGGGACATGAAACAATTTCCCCAGTTTGCGCAAATAAGTTGCGAAAATAATTTGTGAAAAATAAAGGGCGAAAATAACCAGAACGGCTGCAGGAAAGCAGCAAGGCCGCGCAGTATCGCACACCCATCGCTGCGGCTGTAGGGTTAGTAACAACATACAGGGAGGCAAGCATGCGCAGTACGCTGTTTATATTAGCTTTAATAGCGCTGGGCGTAGCCCTGCAAAAAGAAATTATTGAGATCCCACGCCACTGGGCACCCTGGGCGCCGCTGCACGTTGACGACCCCATTACGCCCATCACTCAGCTCAAGCTCAGCCGCCTGGCGGATGATCGCGCCGGCTGTCTGGCCGCTTTAGATACGGTCCCTGCAAGTGAGCTGCGCTACACGCCACTGGCCGATTACGCCCCCACCGCGAGCTGCCCGCTATCCAATATCGTGCGAATGCAATCAAGCGGCGTCGCTTTTAATCAGAGCTTTGTTGCCTCCTGCCCCATGGCGCTGGCCTGGGTCATGTATGAACGCCACGCGTTACAACCCGCCGCCGAGCAGTTGATGGGCAGCCGCATCAGCCAGGTGAATCATGTCGGCAGCTTTGCGTGCCGGCACGTGTATGGCCGCGAAACCGGCAGGCGCAGCGAACACGCCACCGCTGAGGCGCTGGATGTGGTGGGGTTTCAGTTCGAGAACAACCAGCATATTACGCTGATCAACAATTGGGATGATGAAGGCGAGATTGGGGAGTTTTTACGCGCCGCTCAAGATGGCGCCTGCGATACCTTTGGCAATGTACTGGGGCCCGATTACAACGCCGCGCATGCCGATCACTTTCATATGGGTATGCACGGGTTTCAGCTATGTCGTTAAGGGGCTTGTCGTTGAGAAACTATGTCTCTAACGGGTCAATCAACACTTAGTCGAGATTAATGTCGTCTGAATCAGTAGCGGCGCCCGTGGCAGCACCCACACCACCACCAATAACCGCCCCTTGGGTAACGCTACCACCTGTTACCGCAGCAGCACCGGCGCCCACTGCTGCACCCACCCCTGCACCACTTGCAGCACGCTCGCCAGTGGAAGTACCGCAGCCAGCTAAACCAATAGTTAGCGCCGCCACAGCACCTAGCGTCATTATGCGTGTCGTTTGCAATAACTGAGTATGCATGGTCATCTCCTTATTATGGGTTGCTTCTCGTATACCCTAGAAAAAATTTACCATAATTGCCACTTAATGATCACTGTTCGATAACCATGCAACGCCAAACAACGCTAGACACGCTGGGTCACGACGCCATAAGTGCGCCTTTCCAGCCAGCATCCGCAGGCAAAAATCACCAACCCACAGAACGCCAGACCAGCGCCTACCAGGCCGGTGCTTGACCAGCTAAAGCCTGCGCTGATTGCCAATCCCGCCAACCATGCGCCTAACGCATTGGCGCCGTTAAAAGCCGCGTGGTTAAGCGAGGCCGCCATGGTTTGGGCGTCTTCAGCCACATCCATTAAGCGGGTTTGTAGCGAAGGCGCTAACGCCATACTGGTGCCTACCAAGCCGACACACAAAAGCCCTGTCCAAACGTTATTAGCGGCAAAGTAAAACAGCCCCTGAACAATGCCACACCACAGCAAGATGCAAGGGATTGCGCGCATGAGGTTTTTATCTGCCATGCGGCCACCGATTAAATTACCGGCAATTGAGCCCAGCCCGAAAATCACCAGCACCAACGGGCCCAGTGCTTCGCTCATGCCCGCTTGCTGAGTCAATGTTGGCATTACATAGCTAAAAATAGCGAACATGCCGCCGCAGCCAATACAGGCGAGGGCCAAAGTGACCAAGACGCGCTGTTTCAGCAACGCAGACAGCTCACGTACAGGGCTGGCGCCTGTATCCACCGGCTGAACCGGTACATAGAGACGTATTAGCAGAGCGGTAAGCAGGGCAATTCCCCCCACACCCACAAAGGCGATTTGCCAGCCAAACTGGTTGCCTGCCCACGTGCCTAGCGGCGCCCCGATCAAAATAGCGACCGTTAATCCCAGCATCACCCTGGAAATAGCGCGTGCCCGTTGATCCACCGGCACCGCCCCGGCCGCGACTAGCGCCGCGATGCCAAAGTAGGCACCGTGCGGTAAGCCCGCGAGAAAACGCAGGCCCACAAATGACCAGAAACTCGGTGCCATAGCGCTAGCAATGTTGCCCACTGCAAACACCAGCATCAGCACGATTAATAACAGCCGCCGAGGCGCGCGGGCGGCCAGCGCTGAAATTAGCGGCGCCCCCACCACAACACCCAGCGCGTAGCTGCTGATCGCGTAGCCCACTTGAGGAACCGTCACGGCTAAATCGCCCGCCACGCGGTTCATCAACCCCATGATGACGAATTCGCTAGTCCCTATCCCAAACCCGCCCAGCGCCAACACAAATTCGGCCAGACGCGGCTTGCGCGCCAGCCCTTGAGACGACGATGCTGTCGAATCCTGCATATTTATCTCCTAGCGGTACTGCACTGCTGGCACCTTGATTAGCGCAAATGATCGCAGGATTAGACGAAAGTATAAATACGCCACGTTCAAAAAAATTAGCAGGCAAAAAACGTTTGCCTGCCCTACTAGCGTTCATTGAGCTTTATCGACCGGCCTGTGCACAATACTGTTCACTTAATCCTGTTCACTTAACTGTTTATTTCTTCAATAAGGCGAAGGCGATGACACTCGATACCATTGAGCACGCCATGTCGGCACTTGCTGAGGTCGACCCCGATATTGCCCGCGCATACCCATTGGTCGGCGCGCCTAGCCCACGCCAACGTGATCAGGGTTTTGCAACGTTCTTCAGTACCATCGTTAGCCAACAGCTTTCCACCGAGGCCGCTCGTGCGATTATGGGCCGCGTTAGTACGCTGCTGCCAGAACTGCACGCCAAAGCGATCATGGAAGTAGAGGGCCAAGCGCTGCGCGATGCCGGGCTCTCCTGGCGGAAAATTGAATACGCCAAGGGGCTGGCAGAAGCCGAACTCACCGGCACCTTTAGCGCCGATGGGCTTGAAAAGCTAAGCGATGATGACGCCATCGCCGCGATTACCGAGCTACGCGGTTTTGGCCGTTGGAGCGCTGAGATTTACCTAATGTTTTCTCTCAACCGTCCGGATATTTTTCCTGCCGACGACCTGGCCCTGCGCGTAGCCTTGGGGCGCCTGAAAGGGATGGATGACAAACCCACGCCCAAACAGGCGCGCCAAATGATAGAACACTGGGCGCCTTGGCGCAGCGTGGGCTCGCTGTTTCTATGGCACTACTATCGCGGCGAGCCGCTGTAGGCGCTAAACGTCCAACCCACCAAACTTGCCATTCTGATAATCCTCCACCGCCTGGGCAATCTCTTCGCGGGTAGTCATCACAAAGGGGCCATGGGAGCAGACAGGTTCGTCTATCACTTCCCCGTGGCCAAACAGCAGGCGTGCATCGCTGCTGGCTTCGATGTTGAGGTGTTCGCCTTCACGGTCTACTTCGATCAGATGGTGAGATTGAACGGGTTCGCCTCCTACCTCAACGTTTCCCTCCACCACGTAGAGAAACACCTGCCGCCCAGGTACTACAGGTAACTGTTCATTCGCCCCCGCAGGCAGCCGTAGGGTCGACATAAAGACACCGGTTAAGGTCTCTATAGGGCCAACGCTTTCCTGCCACTGCCCGGCAATCAGGTTCAGCTCGCCGCCGCCCGGTAGCGCAATAGCGGGAATGGACGCTTCTTGTAGACCCACGTAGCGCGGTTCGCTCATCTTCAAACGCGCCGGTAGATTGACCCACAGCTGCAGAATCTCCAGCGGGCCGCCGTCGCGTAAAAACTCGGGTGGCGAAATTTCCGCATGCACAATGCCGCTGCCCGCGGTCATCCACTGTACGCCGCCCGCGTGGATCACGCTTTGATGGCTGGCGCTGTCCGCATGCGCCAGCGAACCTTCCAGAATAAAAGTGACCGTTTCAAATCCGCGATGCGGATGCGGGCCAAACGGCAGCCCCCGGTTATTGGCCGGGTATGTCTGCGGGCCGTGGTGATTCAAAAACAAAAACGGATCGAGCTGATCCAAACCAGGCCCCGGCAGTGGCCGCCGGGTGACCAAATCACCAATATCATCGCGCTGGGCGGGGTGCTGGGCGATGACGCGGCGCACGGATTGGGTAGTGTCTGATAACATAACGTACTCCTTTATCTATACCGCCCAGCGTAAAACCTAAAGCCGCGGATAAGGAGCGAATAATTTGCCCCGTTTCATTGCAGGAAATTGTTACGTGCCATCGCAACTACCCCCTGCTTAGAACTCCGTCACCACCGTCACCCCCGCTCCTCCAAATTTATCCATGTTCATCAGCGCATCAATCGACTGCTCAAGAGTAATCCGCTTGCCGATAAGCTGCTCAGGCGCCAGCTTTCCAGACTGGATCATCGCCAGCATGGCGTCATAGCGATGCGCCTGCATGCCATGGCTGCCGAGTATTTCAAGCTCGTGGGCAATGACCTTACTCATGGGAATAGCGGGCGTGCTGTTTTCAGCCAACATCAGCCCCACCTGAATATGCTTGCCGCGTTTACGCAGGTTGCTGATGGAGTTAAAGCAGGTCGTCGGGTGCCCTAGCGCATCCAACGATACGTGAGCGCCTCCCCGGGTTATCTCCGCCACCGCTTCCACCACATTGGCCACCTTGGCGGCATTCACGGTGGCAGTAGCGCCCAGCTGACGGGCCAGCTTAAGCGCCTCTTCCGAAATATCGATGGCGACAACGTTAGCCCCGATGGCGTTGGCAATCATCACGGCGGATAGACCAACACCGCCGCAGCCGTGAACGGCCAACCACTGCCCGGCCGATGTTTGGCCCTGATCGACTACCGCCCGAAAGGAAGTGACAAACCGACACCCCAGGCTAGCCGCGGTCGCGAAGTCGAGCGTCTCTGGCAATGCAACCAAATTCACATCAGCATAGTGAATACCCACATACTCAGCAAAGGAGCCCCAGTGGGTAAAGCCTGGCTGAAACTGGCTATCGCACACCTGATGGTTGCCCGAGTGACACTCTGGGCAAGTGCCACAGCCACCCACGAACGGCACCGTGACGCGGTCGCCAATGCGCCACTGCTTTACGTCTTTACCAACGGCTTCGACTACGCCTGCCAGCTCATGCCCCGGCACATGAGGAAGCTGGATATCAGTATCGTGCCCCACCCAGCCGTGCCAATCGCTGCGGCACACGCCGTTCGCCATCACCTTCACCACCACGCCGTGGGGTTCAGGCGTAGGGTCGGGCAACTGCTGTATGCGTGGTGGGGCAGAAAACTCCTCGAATACGACGGCTTTCATAGGGTTCTCCTGAACGCGTTAGCGGCAAGTTGAGTACGGCCACTATAGCGAGCCCTGCCCGAAATTACGTTTCCTTCTGATGGACATTCCCCGCCATTTTGAAGCACTCTTTCATATAAAATGGATAAATCAAAAGGAGCTTTCAATATGAGCGAACTAGATAAAAAGGATGCCAAATTGGCCGCGTTACTCCAAGCCGATGGGCGTGTCTCTAACGCGCAGTTGGCCGAGCACCTTCATCTGAGCGAAGCCACCTGCTGGCGACGCCACAAACGCCTGGAAACTCTCGGCGTGATCGAAGGCTATCAAGCCATCCTCAATCGTCGCAAAGTGGGCGCCAGCGTCATGGCATTCGTGCAGATCACCTGCACCCAGCACAGCGAAACCGCAACGGCAGAGTTCGAGCGCATCATCCAGGCCAGCTCCCGGGTACTAAGCTGCCACAACACCACCGGCGAGGCCGATTTTTTACTGCAAGTGGTGGCCAAAGACCTGGACGACTACAGCCACTTCGTCGAAACGGTGCTGCGCCAGCTGCCAGGGGTATCGAGCATCCGCTCCAATCTCTCGCTGCGCGAAATGAAAGCGACCAGCCACCTGCCGGTCGGGGAGCTGCTGGGGCTATAAACAAGCCAGTTAGGAATCGAGTGCTCGTTGACGTAATTAGCACCTTCCCTACCTTGGCAAGAGAACCAGGGGTTTTTAGCCAATTAGCGATTATTGGCCGCCAACGCTTAGCCGTCCCACTACCTGAAACGAATCATCCGTTGGGCGCACCACGATCATCTCACCTGAGCCCACGCCGCCGCCCACCAACGCCGTAATGTTCACCTGATGGGTGATTAGCAGCAAATTGCCCGCCCCCTGCCAAGCTGATATCTGCTCCTGAGCGGTTTGAGTAATTAGCGCCTCCGCGAAAAAACGAATCTAACCAGGGAGTAGGCTCTACAGGCCCCAGCGCCATCAACTCCGCGGTATCCAACGCCCGGCACCAGCTTGATGAATACACCGCCGCAATGGAGATATCCTGCTCACGCAATGCACGACCAGCAGCTTGCGCCTGAGCACGACCCGCCGCTGAAAGATTGCGCTGCGTCTCGCAGCGGCCACGCTCAAAGCCTGGCGGGTCGCCAATGCCAGGAGCCAGGGAGTGCCGCATTAGAATTACCAAGCCGCCCTCATTAAGCGCCTGCCAAGTTGTTTCGTTTGCCTGGACGCTGGTGGGCAGGATGCTCAGCACAGCGAGCAGCAGGATTAGCGTGAGATGACGTAAGGTGGGCATGGAGAGGCGTCCTTAAATCGGCAAAATTTGATATTGTTACACCTAAGCCAACTGACATTAGTCTATGAAGCCAAGGGTTAAGCCTATGACCGAGCAGAGCCCAATCGCTTTTAGCAACCTTGTTAACGCGATTACCCAACAGATAGAGCAAGCCCGCGGGCAGGTGCGCCAAGCCGTGAATACGGCCATGGGACAAAGCTACTGGGAAATAGGCCGTTTAATTGTCGAGCACGAACAGCAAGGCAATAGCCGTGCCGAGTATGGTAAGCAGCAGCTACAGCAGCTCTCGCACCAGCTTACCGAGCGGCTGGGCAAGGGCTTTGATGTCACCAACTTGCGTAATATGCGCCGCTTTTATCGAGCCTTTCCAATTCGGGAGACAGTGTCTCTCGAATTGAGTTGGTCACATTACAATCTGCTGGCGAAGGTAGAAAACCAAAGTGCGCGAACGTGGTATCAACAAGAGGCCGAACAGCACAGCTGGAGTGTTCGCGCTCTAGAACGCCAGATTAGCACCCTCTATTACGAGAGACTGCTGGCCAGCCAAGACAAATCCCTAGTAAAAGCCGAAGCCCAACAAAACACCCAGCCACTGGCAGAAAGCGCTAAAGACTATCTGCGTGATCCCTACATTCTGGATTTTCTTAATCTGCAGGATAAAACCTATCAGGAAAGCCAGCTAGAGCAGGCCATTATCAGCAACCTGCAGCAGTTTTTACTGGAATTAGGCAAAGGCTTTGCCTTTGTGGAGCGCCAGCAACGCATTCGCTTTGACGACGAAGATTTCTACATCGACTTGGTATTCTACAACTTCAAACTGAAGTGCTTTTTGCTGGTGGATCTAAAACTCGGCAAGCTCAGGCATCAGGATATCGGCCAAATGGATACCTACGTGCGCCTATACGATGAGCAGCGCAAAGGCAGCGACGACAACCCCACTATTGGCTTGATGCTATGCAGTGAAAAAAGCGAAGCCGTGGTCAAGTACTCGGTGCTGGCCGAGCAAAAACATCTGTTTGCGGCGAAGTACCTGCCGTATCTGCCCTCTGAAGATGAACTTAAACGCGAGCTAGAGCGCGAACGGGCTCAGGCCGTTGAACAGCTTCAGCAGCAAGAGCTGGGCAATGAGTTATCGGCAACGAAAAAAAGATACAATAGCATCTAAAATCAGCCCAAAACAGCCAGAATAGACATAGTAATATCCATCCCAGGAATAACAACCTAAGCTCCGTTTTCTACTGCTAGACAATACCGACATGCAGGAAGTCTTTGCAGCCCACGTAGGCTTAACCAAGCACTCTCTATTTGATTAGTATGAGTTTTTATGCCGCAGCAGCGACAAAGCCAGATTAAATAGATTTGGAGTGTAAATGTAATGACAACGCCTCTACTGAACCACCCCGGCTTTACCGGAGACTCCATATATTGAGAGGATGGAGTTATGAACTCACCAAAACGATATTCCCCAGAAGTCCGAGAGCGAGCTGTTTGATTAGTCCTTGAACAGCAAGGCGAATACCCGTCCAAGTGGGCGGCGATCTGCTCCATTGCCAG
>NZ_JBQDLQ010000093.1:0-13185 GCF_052095695.1 Halomonas sp. | reverse complement strand
TGCTTGATCGTTTGCCTTTTCTGGTGGGGCTGCGCTACGTGCGCGCTAAACGCCGAAACCACTTTATTTCTTTTATTTCGCTGACCTCAATGCTGGGATTAATGCTGGGCGTTGCGGTCCTTATC
Source organism: Halomonas sp. (assembly GCF_052095695.1). Lineage (GTDB taxonomy): Bacteria > Pseudomonadota > Gammaproteobacteria > Pseudomonadales > Halomonadaceae > Vreelandella. The sequence continues at coordinate 13,060 of NZ_JBQDLQ010000093.1, read as the reverse complement.
CTGGTGTTGTCGGTGATGAACGGCTTCGATCATGAGCTGCGCACACGCATTTTGGGAATGGTGCCTCATGCTAAAATTGAGTCCCGGGAAGGCTTGGTTGAATGGCAGTCGTTGGCTGAGCAGTTGATGCAGCGTGAGCGGGTTATTGGCGCAGCGCCTTATGTGGAACAGCAGGGTATGTTTTCGGTCGGTGGTCGCAATCAAGGCGCCATGGTCAATGGCATTAACCCTGATTGGGAAGATAAGGTGTCCATTATCAGTGATCATATGCGTGAAGGTAAGTTGGCTGACCTTGTGCCCGGTGAATGGCACGTGGTGATGGGCTCGGCACTGGCACGCAGTTTAGGCGTTGGCGTGGGCGACCGGGTCACGCTGTTAGTGCCTGAAGCATCGATTACGCCCGCCGGGGTCTTTCCGCGCTTAAAGCGCTTTACCGTCAGCGGTATTTTTAGCGTCGGCGCTGAGCTTGATGCCAACTTGGCTTATGCCAATATTGAAGATATGCAGACCCTTGCGCGTTTAGGCGATGCAGTGGGCGGCTTGCGTCTAGAGTTGGATGATCTGTTTGCGGCTAGCAGCGAAACCCAGGCCATTATCAATGAGCTTGGTTCCGGCTATCGCGGCAGCGACTGGACGTTTACCCAAGGTAATCTGTTTCAAGCGATACAAATGGAAAAGCGCATGATTGCGCTACTGCTCACCGTCATTATTGCTGTGGCAGCGTTTAATATCGTTTCGACACTGGTCATGGTCGTCACCGATAAGCGGGCAGATATCGCCATTCTGCGCACTATTGGTGCTAAGCCAAGCTCGATTATGGGCATTTTTATTGTTCAAGGCATGGCGATCGGTATTATTGGTATCGCCATTGGTGTTGCGGTGGGTGTGCTGCTCGCGCTAACGATTGCGGACCTTATTGGTTGGGTCGAAGGAACGCTGGGTATCCAGTTCCTAGATGCCGGGGTTTACTTCATCAGTGATCTGCCCTCACGTCTGGAGTGGAGTGATGTCAGTCGTATTGTGTTGGCCGCTTTTGGATTGACGTTCCTATCAACGCTCTATCCTGCTTGGCGCGCAGCGCGGGTTCAGCCTGCCGATGTATTGCGCTATGAATAGTCATGAGAGCGGCAATAACGAGAGCAGCAATAAGGATGCCAGGATGTCTATGAATACGATGCCTCTGAACACACGCCAAGACGCGGCGGTGATGCTCGATTGCCAGGCGTTAAGCAGGGTCTATAGCGAAGGGCCCCAAGAACTCACGGTGCTGGACCAGCTCACCTTGCAGGTGCGTGCCGGAGAGCGGGTGGCTATCGTCGGCAGTTCGGGGTCAGGTAAGACAACGTTATTGAATTTGCTGGGCGGCCTTGACCGCCCCAGTGAAGGCAGCGTGACCATTGCCGGAGAGCCACTAGCAGGCTTGAATGAAACGGCGCTTGGCAACTTTCGTAATCGCTATATTGGTTTTGTGTATCAATTCCACCATTTGTTGGCAGAGTTCAGCGCTGTTGAAAACGCCGCTTTGCCGCTGATTATTCGCGGTCAGTCGAAAAAAATGGCCGAGCAGCGCGCTATGCAAATACTTGAACGAGTAGGTATGGCGCCGCGGGCTAATCATCGGCCTGGCGAGCTATCCGGGGGCGAGCGTCAACGCGTGGCGATTGCTCGAGCGCTGGTGACGGATCCAAGTCTGGTATTAATGGATGAGCCGACGGGCAACCTGGATCAGACCACGGCAGCCACTATTTTGGCACTGATGGATGAGTTGGCGAAAGAAAGCGCCTGCGCGTTTGTCATTGTGACTCATGACGTCGGCTTGGCAGCTCATCAAGATCGCGTACTCAAGCTAGATGCAGGAAAACTTATTGAGCAAGCGCCCGCCCTTTAATCGTCTAGCTTAGCCATCCAGCTCAGTCATCAAACTCTGCTTCGATGCGCGCACGCCGCTGCCGACGTTTTAGGCGGCGGCGTTTCCAATTATAAGAAACGTGCCAGCGCCAAATCAGGCGAATACCAATATTGGCGACGATAGCTAAAAAAATCGCTGTTACTAACGATCCGACAATCAGCGGCGGCATAATGTCGTGCATCTGTTCGGCAATCCAGTGCGTTGAAATCTTAGAAGGAGCCTCCCGCACCGGCGTGCCGAGTATAAATGTGCCAATTCGGTAGTTGCCGTAGAAAACGAGTGGCATCGTCAGAGGATTGGTAATCCATACCAGGCCGATCGATAGCGCCAAGTTACAGCGTGTTAAACGGGCGCCCAGTGCAGCCACCACCATTTGAAAAGGAATGGGAAGCATGGCGCAAAACACGCCCACGCTAAACGCATTCGCAACGCTTCGGCGAGTTAAAAGCCACAACCCCGGGTCTGCAATCAGCGGCGCTAAGAACCGTAATGAGCGCTGTTTCCTGATAGTGTCGGGTTTGGGCATGTAGCGCTGCAGGAATCGGCGCGGCATAGCGAACACTCTTACCTATCGATCTCGCCTATTATCCATATAGCGTCGCCCTTAAGCTATGCTGGGCAGTGAATGAACTAACACAAAGGAGAGCTGCATGCGGTTCGGTGTTGCTATGCCAGCCGCTTTTGCGGCATTGAGCGGGGGATTTTTTGCTTGGTATAGCACTTTGGTAGGGACGACATCCAGCGCGCTTGGGTGGGGCTTTGTGGCTATGTTATTGGTGATGACGTGGCGCCCGCGTTTTGGTATTTGGCTTTTAATCGGTCTCTGGGTGTTTGTTAACGTACAACGCGAGTGGTCTGGCCGCCTGTCGGCCGGGTTAAGCGGTGAAGATGTCGTTGTTGAAGCAACCGTTTTAACAGTTCAGCCGCTCTCTGTACCATCCTTTCAGGCTACTCGGCTATTGCTTGCGCTTGATACGTGCCATAGCCCGGCGCAGCGCCCTAGCTGCTCGGCACTTTCCAAAGTGCGGGTGTCGGCCTATAGCGATGAGGTGTTTAAGCCAGGGGAGCAGTGGCGAATGACGCTGCGTTTGCGTCCTCCTAACGGTTTTGCCAATCCGCATGCCTTCAATTTTGAGCAATGGCTCTGGCGAGAGGGTATTCATGCGACGGGGTACCTGCGTCAGGATCCCCCGGCTGAACGACTATCGACTGCTAGCATCTCCTTACGCCAGCTAGCGCTCAGCTTCTTATCACAACAAGCAGTTAGCGAACGCGCCCAGCGTTGGTTGGCGGCGCTGACGCTGGGTGAGAGCGGTCAGCTGACACAAGATGATTGGTCGCTACTAAATGCCACCGGCACCACGCACTTGGTGGTGATTTCGGGATTACACGTTGGCTTAGTCGCTTCGTTTGTACTGCTATTAGCAAAGCTAGCTGCACGGCTATTAACTCCCGGCAACTGGCGCATGCGAGTCTGGCCATGGTGGGCAGCAGCAGCGGGCTGCGTTGCATACGCCGCACTCGCGGGAATGGCGCCGCCCGCTATGCGAGCAATGGTGATGACGCTCATTGGCCTGTGGGTACTTAGTGGCCGACATGCCCCCGGCGCTTGGCAAGCATGGTGGCTGGCACTCGCGCTAGTGCTGATGTTTGATCCTTTGGCTTTATGGCGGCCCGGTATGTGGCTGTCCTTTATTGCCGTGGCATGGTTGATCGTTATTTGGCAGGGGCATCAACGCCCGCGGGGTATTAAAGGGTGGTGCTGGGCGCTGATCCGAACGCAATTACTCCTAGCCCCGCTCATGGCCGCCGCTGTGCTGGTGGCGTTTGGCAGAGTAGCCCCGATGGCTCCGCTGGTTAACTTAGTTGCCGTGCCCTGGGTTAGCTCGGTCATGGTGCCTACGGCGCTATTAGGCTGGCTGCTAGCGCCATTTCCTCTCGTAGGCCATTTGGCGTGGTGGATTTTTGAGGCAGCGCTCAACGTTTTTCATCTTTTACTGACGCTGTCATCGCAACAGTGGCCGCTTTGGGAGCCTGACCGATTGCTAACGTATCCGCTAGCCTTCGCACTGCTGCTATTGTCGCTGTGCTGGGGGGTGCCGGGTATTCTGCCTGGGCTGCGCTTGCTTTCAACCGCGCTGATAGTCGCGTTGCCTTGGTGGTCGCTTGCACCGCCGTTTGCGCAAGGCGTTATTAGAGTGAGCGTGCACGATGTGGGCCAGGGGCAGTTGATCGAGCTGCGTAGCCAGAATTATCGTCTTCTCTATGATGCCGGACCGCGGTTTAGAGGTGGGTTTATGCCTTTAGAGACGCTGTGGTCGCCGGGGCAGCGTTTTGATCAAGTGATTATTAGCCACGCCGATAACGACCACGCAGGAGGGGTTGAGGCGTTACTCTCTGATCATCAGGTCAATCAGTGGCTCACCCCCTTGGGGGAATCACTGCCCGTGCCAAACCTTGCATGCGCGCGAGGCCAGGCATGGGAGCGCGATGGGGTTGGCTTTCGTATTCTCTGGCCACCTGCCGGTGCTAATACGCTTTCTGCTAACGACCGCTCCTGCGTATTGGAAGTCAGCGTAGGCGAGCACAGGCTGTTGATAACCGGCGATGTTGGTGCCGACATAGAGCGGCGTTTCTTACAGGATGTGCGCTCACCGGTCAGTGTGCTGGTGGCCGGGCATCATGGCAGCCGCACGAGCTCGGGCATTCAATTTGTGCGCCATACGACGCCCCAGCACGTTATTTTCAGCGCAGGAAGAAGCAATCAGTTCCAGCACCCGGCTGATCAAGTGGTACGACGTTTTCGCTATGAAAATAGCTGTTTATGGAGCACCGCGCAGGATGGCGCGCTGCTTTTTTGGCTAGATGCTAGCGATCTCATACAAATCAAAACGACACGTAAGCTATCTGGACAACGCAACCGGTGTTGAAGCACGCCGCCTTAAGGTAGAATTCAGCGCACTGCACACTATTGCCAGGAGCGCGTGTGACCGATTCAAGTTGGGATGTCTATAAGCGGTTGTTGAGCTACGTTAAGCCACATTGGCAGGCGTTTGCGCTGGCGCTGGTGGGGTTTGTGGTTTATGCCGCATCAAGTACCGCATTGGCGGAGATGATGAAGCGCCTGATTGATGGCATTCAAAACCCAGATGCAGCCTTCCGGCTATTTCTGCCACTGTTTGTCATTATTATGTTTTTCGCCCGTGGGGTCGGCACCTTCCTCAGTACCTACTTCATGTCCTACGTTGGGCGCTATGTGATCCACACGCTGCGCTGCGATGTGTTCGCCCATTTGCTTCATCTTCCCGGCTGGTTTTTTGATCATCATTCGAGCGGCCAACTGGTGTCGCGAGTAACCTATCATGTTGAGCAGGTGGCCGGGGCGGCTACCAAAGCAGTGACCATCATTCTTCGCGAAGGCCTCTTCGTAATTGGTTTGATTCTCTATCTGCTTTGGACGAACTGGATGTTAACACTACTGTTTTTGGGTGTGACGCCAATCATCGCCGTGGTGGTTAGCTATGTAAGTAAGCGATTTAGACGTATTTCAAAACGCATTCAGCACTCTATGGGCGATGTGACCCACATTGCCTCGGAAGCCCTTTCGGGTTATCGCGTCGTGCGTACGCATGGTGCTGAAGCTTATGAGAAGCAGCGCTTTGAGCGAGTGAGCGAAGAGAACCGCCGTCAAAGCATGAAGGAAGCCATGACGCGCGCCGTTAGCTCGCCGGTGATTTTGATGCTCGTGGCTATCTCTATGGCGCTGCTGGTTTGGCTTGCCATGTCACCCTCGCTCATGGCAAGCATGACGCCTGGTGAGTTCGTGGCATTCATAACGGCGGCAGCGCTGATGATTAAACCAGTGCGCCAACTGACTGAGATTAATGGTGAAATCCAGAAAGGACTGGCCGCTGCATCGGAGCTGTTTGGACTGCTGGATATGTCGCCTGAACAGGACACTGGAAAGCACATAGCCTGCCGTTTAAAAGGCGATGTCATGATTGATAACGTCAGCTTTCGCTACGCCGACGACCAGCCTGACGTGCTGCATGACATTAACCTCCACCTGGCACCTGGGGAGTTAGTCGCCATCGTCGGGCGCTCGGGGAGCGGAAAGTCGACGTTGGTCAGCCTGTTACCGCGTTTTTATCGGTCTAGCCAGGGTGCGATTACTATTGATGGCATTAACGTTGATGACTACGCGCTGGGGCCGCTACGCCAGCAGATTGCGCTGGTCTCTCAGCAGGTAACGCTATTTAATGCCTCGATTGCCGATAACATTGCCTACGGCGTGGCCAATCCTGATATGCAGGCGATTAAAGCCGCCGCCGAGGCTGCCTATGCGCATGAATTTATCGATAAACTGCCCAACGGCTACGCCACCACGGTCGGTGAAAATGGCGTTATGCTGTCGGGAGGGCAGCGTCAGCGTTTGGCAATTGCCAGAGCGATCTTTAAGGATGCGCCGCTGCTAGTATTAGATGAAGCAACGTCAGCACTGGACACTGAATCTGAGCGCTATATTCAAAAAGCCCTTGAGCGTGTTTGTGAGGGGCGTACCACGCTGGTCATTGCACATCGGCTTTCGACTATTGAGCGAGCCGATCGAATTGTGGTGATGGATCAAGGGCGTATTATCGAGGAAGGCCCCCATCAGGAGCTGCTTGAAGCGGGCGGTGCCTACGCGGCACTGTACCAACTACAGTTCCAAGAAGCGGTATGAAGCTGCCTGCGAAAACGCTAGCAGAACGATGGCTGAAAGGCGCTTATCAAGGCAGCCGCTGGCTAGCGGTACTTAAGCCGCTAGGGGCGCTGTACCAGCGGGGCATGGCGCGTCGTGAACAAGCCTACCGTCGCGGAAGAAAAGCCTCTTGGAAGGCGCCCGTGCCGGTCATTGTGGTTGGCAATATCACCCTTGGCGGAACGGGTAAATCCCCCTTGGTGGCTTGGCTTGCTAGTTGGTTGGTGGGGCAGGGCTTCACGCCGGGGATTGTGACGCGCGGCTATGGCGGAAAAGCGCCGCACTATCCGCTTCGAGTAACGGCCAGTACGAAGGTGGCAGAAAGTGGCGATGAGCCGCTTATGCTGGCACAGCAAACCGGGCTGCCGGTGGTGGCAGATCCCAATCGCGTACGGGGTGTCCAGGCACTGATAGCGGCGGGATGCGATATTGTTATCAGTGACGATGGTTTGCAGCACCTGGCATTGGCTAGAGATATCGAACTGCTCGTTGTTGATGGCGCCCGCGGCCTTGGTAACGGTTATTGCCTGCCTGCCGGGCCGCTGCGAGAATCGCCTAATCGGCTGCAGCGAGTCGATGCGGTGATCGTCAATGGGGATTTAAAGCAGCCGCTGCCCGTTGCGTCGGTCACTCATATGCAGCTGGCGCCGGTCTGCTGGCGACGCCTAGCAGACGGCACTCGCTTTCCGTTAACACCTTTGCCGTTTGCATTGCCGGTGCATGGCGTGGCGGGCATTGGTCATCCCGAGCGTTTTTTTCAGGCGTTATCGACCCTTGGAGTCGAGGGTGACTGGCACCCGTTAGCAGACCATCAGCGTTTTAGTGCTCAGGCGCTAAGCTTTGCAGAGTCGCGGCCAGTGGTGATGACGGCCAAAGACGCCGTAAAGTGTTATGACCTGGCACCGCCCAATAGCTGGATATTAGACGTGGAAGCGACGCTTCCATCCGAATTTGAGCACTGGCTGGCAGCGCGACTGTCGGCACTTTCCTAGAGGAGACGTTCGCATGGATAAGGAACTGCTGGCAATGCTGGTCTGCCCGTTGTGTAGCGGTAAGCTGAAATATGATCGTGAGGGGCAAGAGCTTCGCTGCCATTACGATGGTTTGGCCTATCCTATTCAAGACGGCATCCCTGTCATGCTGCCCGAAGAAGCCCGTGCAATGGATGCCGATGAAAAGCTGCCTACGTCGCCGGGACGCACCGGAGACGCTTAATGGCTGTTACTGATTTTACAACGCAAGACGTTACCTTTCCTGATTTTACCGCTGTTGTTCCCGCGCGCTATGGCTCTTCCCGGTTACCCGGTAAGCCGCTACTTGAGATTGCCGGTGAGCCAATGGTCGCGCACGTTTGGCGGCGCGCTTGTCAAAGCCATGCTAGTCGGGTGGTGATTGCAACCGACGATGCGCGCATACGCGATGCCATGCAGGCTTATGGCGCTGAGGTAATCATGACGCGCAATGATCACCCTTCGGGCACTGATCGTTTGGCCGAAGTGGCGAATAGTTTGGCCTTGCCGGCAGATGCACTGCTGGTTAACGTCCAGGGCGACGAGCCGTTGATTCCTCCAGCGTTGATCGACCAGGTGGCTTTGCGCCTGGCTGAGGACCAAGAGGCATCGATAGCAACGCTGGCAGAGCCAATTAGCAACGTGGCGTCGCTGTTTAATCCCAATGTGGTCAAGGTGGTGCGCACTCTTCAGGGGCGAGCGCTGTACTTTTCTCGTGCGCCGATTCCCTGGGATCGCGAGCATTTTAAACAGCCGCCCACGCTACTAGCGAGCGATCAATGGCTGCGTCATATCGGCATTTATGCTTATCGTGTGCGTTTCCTCGAGGCGTATCTCGATTGGCCAGCGTCGAGCCTTGAGCAGCTTGAGCAGCTCGAACAGCTGCGTGCGCTACAGCATGGTCACGTTATTCAGGTGGCTTTAGCCTGCGAAGTAAATCCCGCCGGTGTCGATACCGCTGAAGATTTACAGCGAGTACGGGCGCTATTTGCCGAGCCAAGTGCTTAAAGTGGCTAAGTTGAATATGACTCATCATGTTGATCTCACGTCCGCCAATACGCTGGCGCTACCATGCCGAGCTGAGCGTTTTTCAGCTCCAGCCACCTTGTCTGCGCTGCGCAGTACCCTAGCGCGGGCGCGCTGCCAAGGGTGGCCAATCACGCTATTAGGCGGCGGCAGTAATGTGCTACTGCCCGAGCAGTTATCGGGCTTGACGGTGCGTCCGGCGCTTAGTCAGTGGTGGCTCAGCCAGCAGCAGGGCCATGTGCTAGCGCATGTGGGCGCGGGCGTAAACTGGCATGCCTTAGTAATGGCGACCGCCCGGCGAGGGCTGTGGGGGATCGAGAACCTTGCACTGATCCCTGGCAGCAGCGGAGCGGCGCCGGTGCAGAATATTGGTGCCTACGGTGTAGAGCTTGCTGATACGCTTCAGTCGGTGCAGGTCATGGAGCTGGCCACCGGCAAGCTTGCCTGGTTAAGCGCGCAGGAATGCCAGTTTGGCTACCGCGACAGCGTGTTTAAAGGAGCGATGGCGGATAAAGTAGTCATTACTCAGTTAATTCTGCGTTTATCACGCAAGCCTGCCCCGCAGCTTGGCTATGGTGATCTTGCCGCTCGATTATCGCCGGTGCCCACACCGCTTGAGGTCGCTGAGGCAGTTTGTGCAATTAGGCGTGAAAAATTGCCTGACCCAAAGGTGCTTGCCAATGCAGGGAGTTTTTTTAAAAACCCTCTGATATCGGATGAGCAGGCGGCTGGTTTGCTACGCCAGTATCCTGGCATGCCGCATTTCCCCCAAATGAAAGGGCAGACAAAGCTGGCGGCTGGCTGGTTGATCGACCAGTGCGGTTTAAAGGGGATGCACGATGGTGCCTTTGGGGTTCATCAGTATCAGGCGCTGGTGCTGGTGCATTTTGGTGGCGGCGATCGCCATGGCTTGATGAAAATAGCCAGCTACATTGCTGCTCAGGTGGAGGCACGCTTTGGCGTACGACTATCGCCAGAACCGCGTTTAATTAATCCTTAAATCTACCCTAAACTGAGTGGCGCTAATACATAAGCTAATGCAAATCCGAAACAAAAAAATCCCCGCCGAAGCGGGGATTTTGCTATTGCCACACACCATCAATTTATTCTGGGAGCGTGTCTTGCTGTGCCTGTTTACGCTTCTCACGTGGATCGTTGTGCGCACGAGTGCGGCGGCGAGGCTTTGGCATGTCTTCAACAAGTGCTTCAGCAGGTGCTTCAACAAATACCTCAGCAGGTACTTCTTCAGCGGTCGTTGTCTCAGCTTGCGCTTCACTGGCTAACGGGAGGCTGGACTGAGGCTCTGCTTGCGCTGTTGGTGCAGGGCTAGCCTGTGGCTCAACGACTGATTGCTCAGCACTAATCTCGGCAGCCTTTTTCTCAGGCTCCTGGTTTTCAAAGCCTTGTTCTTCAAAAGCCTGTTTTTCAAAATCCTGTTGCTCAGAAGTCTGCTGCCCAGATGCCTGTTGCTCAGCGCCTTGCAATATAACGCTAGGCTGTTCTTCAGCCGCAGGCGCTGGCTGTTGAACCTCAACGATACGTTCAGAAACACTGGAGGCGGCTACTTGCTGGTGAGTTTCTTCAGCGTCGCTGGAGGCAGCGGTCTGGCTATTGCTGCTTGGTCCACTCTGGTCCGCGCTGGTGGTCGGCTCAACAGTGCGCAGCGTTTCAGCGCTTTCAGGCACGACGGGTTCGTCAACGTGGGGCGCATATTGACTTGCCAGGGCCTGCAGAACGTCTGGCTGATCCGTGGGCGTTTCAGCTTCGGTCGCTTGAGAAGGCTCTTCCGCAGGCGCGTTGCTGGCTGGTGTGACCGGCTCGCTTGGTTTAGCAAAGGCGTCTTGCAGCTCAGTAGTTTCTGCCTCAGGCGCTGTCGGAGCCGCTTTCGGCTGGCGGCGCTGGTGCGTTGATCTGCGCGCTTTGGCATTCTCCGTCACTGGGCGTTCAGCCGTTGTCGTGTTGTCAGTGTCAACAGCGTTTTGTGACGGCGCAGCATTGTCGTTATTCGCCGCTTTTGCCGTCTGTGCCTCACTAACAGGCACTTCACTGGCCACTGAGGGCTTTTCGACAGACGCTTCGCTTGGCGTTGGCGTTGGCGTGGCCTCTAGTTTTTCGCTGGGCGCTTCGGCCTGCAATTTTAGCTGCTCGACTTCTGCCTGAGGATTAATAGCCTGGGCGCGCGAACGATTACGTGGGTTGTTACGCGTACGCTTGGGCTTATCGCCATTCTGCTGGATTTTCGGCGGAGCGGTAGTGTTAGCCGGCTGTTTAACCGCTTCCTCAGGCTGATTATCGCGAGCAGATTCACGCCGCGGCTCTTTCTGAGTGGCGAGCTTGTTAGCGACATCATTGCTATGGCTGTCTTTTGCAGTAGCAACGCTATCCTGCGCACTGTTTTCGTTCTGCTGAGGATGGCGACGACGATTACGCGTACGGCTAGGGCCACTGCGTTTATCGCTGTTATCATCGCTCGCCTGGCGTGGCGTGCTGCTGCGCGGCTCAGCCTTTTGCTCAGTTTTGGCAGGACTTTCGCTGCGCGACTCGTTTCTACTGCTATTGCTGTCATTGCGCTCGCCGCGCGACGGACGCTGACGAGACTCGCTGTTACGCTGACTGCTTCTGCGCTCACTTGGACGACGTGGCGCTGGCGTTTCAACCTTCGCCGCAGGCGCTGGCTCAGGGGGCGTGTCGTCGCTGCCCAGCAGCTTTGCAAAGCCGCGCATGAAGCGACCGATAACGCTAGGTTGCTCGCTAGGAACTGTGGCTGTTTTGGTCACAGTGGGTGCGGCAGCAGGCGCTTTTTCTTCAGTTTGTAGCGACGCTGGTGCCGGTGCGTTGTGAGTAACGCTTTTAACGGCAGCTTCAGCACGTTGAGCGGGGGGTACAAAGCTCGGTGCAGGCTCTTTACCTACTTCGGTATCGGTGGAAAGCTCAAAGCTTGAAAGGCTTTGGGTGTCATCTTCGTCCAGGTGATCATCACGCAGGCGCTGGACATCGTAATGCGGCGTATCCATATCAGGATTAGGCAGCAGCACTACACGAACACCCTGGCGAGATTCAAGATCTGCCAGCACGCTGCGTTTTTCGTTGAGTAAGTAGGTGGCGACCGGTACCGGCAGAATGGCGCGAATCTGCGCGCTATTCTCTTTCATGGCCTCTTCTTCAATCAGGCGCATGATGGAAAGCGAGAGCGAGCGCACGTCGCGGATGGTGCCCTGGCCATTACAGCGTGGGCAAACCACGCCACTGGTTTCACCCAGCGAAGGGCGCAGGCGCTGACGAGACATTTCCATCAAGCCAAAGCGCGAGATGCGGCCGATTTGCACTCGCGCACGGTCTAGTTTGAGCGCGTCACGCATGCGGTTTTCAACGTCACGCTGGTTGCGCGCAGGCCCCATGTCGATGAAGTCGATAACCACTAAGCCACCGATGTCGCGCAGGCGCAGCTGTCGAGCGATTTCATCGGCTGCCTCAGAGTTGGTCTGTAGCGCGGTTTCTTCGATATCGCTGCCGCGGGTGGCGCGGGCAGAGTTGATATCGATGGAGACCAAGGCCTCGGTGTGATCGATGACAATCGAACCACCAGACGGTAGCTTTACTTCGCGCTGATAGGCTGTCTCGATTTGCGATTCGATCTGGAAGCGCGAGAACAGTGCGACTTCATCAGAGTAGAGTTTAATTTTTTGCTGGTAAGAGGGCATGACTTGGCGAATAAAGCCTAGCGCCTCGGCGTGGATCTCAGGGTTGTCGATCAATACTTCGCCGATGTCCTGGCGCAGATAGTCGCGCATGGCGCGGATGATGACGTTAGATTCACGATAAATCAGGAACGGAGCAGAACGCTTAGCGGCTTCAGTAGTGATGGATTCCCATACTTGAACTAGGTAATCCAGATCCCACTGCAGCTCTTCTGGGTTGCGGCCAATGCCAGCGGTGCGCACGATCAGGCCCATTTTGTCCGGCACGGTCAACTGGCCCATGGCATCTTTGAGCTGGCTGCGTTCGTCGCCTTCAATGCGGCGCGAAATGCCGCCGGCACGAGGATTGTTCGGCATTAAAACTAAAAACCGGCCTGCCAAGCTGACAAACGTGGTCAGCGCGGCACCTTTGTTGCCACGTTCTTCTTTGTCGACCTGAACGATGACCTCTTGGCCTTCTTTGAGTACTTCTTTAATGCTCGGACGACCGGAAACGTCTTTAACGAAGTATTCGCGAGAGATCTCTTTAAGCGGCAAAAAGCCATGGCGGTCGGCGCCGTAGTCGACAAAGGCAGCTTCTAGTGAAGGTTCTACACGGGTGATTTTACCGCGATAGATATTAGCTTTTTTCTGTTCTCGAGCGCCGGATTCGATATCTAAATCGTACAGGCGTTGT
>NZ_JBQDLQ010000092.1:0-13956 GCF_052095695.1 Halomonas sp. | reverse complement strand
TGCTGTGGTCTGTTCCGACTCGCTCATAGGCTGTCTATCTGTCCATTGCTGTGGAGGTTAGGCATCAAGAAGTGCGTATTGTACCAGGGCTTGGCGATAAGAGCGCGTCCTGCTGTCGAAGGAGGCCCAAGGCCTGTTAGAATAGCCCTCAAATCGACGTAAGGAGCGCGACATGACGCGTAAGAAAAAAACTCGCTCACTGGCCGACAAGGTCACTATACGTACCGGGCGGCGCAAAGATTACAAAAAATGGCGCCACGACAACCCTGATCAAGTGGTTTCCTCGGTGCGTTTTGTAGCCAAAAAGCAGCAGCAGCGCAAGCTTCAAGCGGTGAAAAAGCTCGCCCGCCAACAGAGCGGCCAAACCATTGCTATTCATCCTGACAAGCCTGACAGCCCTAAAGGAAGCGACTCGTAATGCGCTTGGTTTCGTTCAACATCAACGGTATTCGTGCACGTCTTCACCAGCTACAGGCACTGATCGATACCCAGCAGCCTGATGTGATTGGCCTGCAGGAAACCAAAGTACAAGACAGCGAATTCCCGCTCGCAGACGTAGAAGCGATGGGCTACCACGTTTTTTATCACGGCCAAAAGGGACATTATGGCGTTGCCCTAATGTGCCGCCAAGCGCCGCAAGACGTGTTGTACGGCTTTCCGGATGATGAAGAAGACGCACAGCGCCGCATGATTGGCGTACGCCTGCTAGCTGACGATGGTGAACCCGTAACGATCTGGAATGGCTACTTCCCTCAGGGTGAAAACGTTACGCACCCCACCAAGTTTCCGCACAAAGAACGCTTTTATGGCCAGCTCGCCAGATTGCTAAATGAACAGCATCGACCTGACGAGCGGCTAGCGGTGATGGGCGACTTCAACATTTCGCCCGAAGACCAGGATATCGGCATTGGTGAAGCTAATCGCAAGCGCTGGCTACGCGAAGGCAAAGCCAGCTTCCAACCGATTGAGCGTGAGTGGCTCGCTGGCATTAAAGCCTGGGGATTAATCGATAGCTATCGTCTTTGCTACCCCCATATCGACAATCGCTTTAGCTGGTTTGACTACCGCTCCAAAGCGTTTGACCAAGACCCCAAGCGCGGCCTGCGCATTGATTACATCCTGGTCACCAAGCCGCTGGCCGAATGCACCACTGAGTCAGGCATTGACTATGACCTGCGAGGCATTGAGCGCCCTTCTGATCATGCGCCGATTTGGAGCGATTTTAACCTAACGCTCAAAGCTTAGCTAAAACTGGCTAGCCACTGCTCTGCTTCATCGTCGCCCAACGCTGACGCTCGAGTGAACGCCTGCTTGGCCTGCTGATCGTCACCCCAGGCGTAAGCTAACTGGCCATAGGCACGCCAATCAGCGGCGGACTCGGTATGTAGCGCTAAGGCCTGCCAGGCATTCAGCGCATTTTCAACATGCTTTGCCTGCTGCCAAGCGCTGGCCAGCAGGCGCAACGTTGATTCCTCACGGACAATAGCGCCTTCACTCAGCGCTTGCTCAAGATACTCTGCCGCCCGGGCAGGCGTCCCTCCCGCAAGATGCAGCTGAATTAACAACCAGCGATCCTCAGGCTGCGTTAGCTTACCCAGCTGCCATGCCATGTCCCATAGGCCAGCGGCAACGTTCGCCTGCCCCGCCTGCTGAGCCAGCCCAGCCGCCTCTCGCCATTGAGCGGCTTCGCTTTGAGCATCCAAACCATCCAGCAAACGGCTCAACGCCTGCTCACCCCGCCCTGCGTTTCGATAAACGGCCAGCATTAAGGTGTGCTGAGCGTCACTAGGTTGTGATGTTTGTTCCAGCGCTGTCTCAAGCCAGCCAGCAGCTTCATCCCAGCGCTCTTGCTGGGCAAGCAATCGGGTTAGCTGCCAGCTAGCATCAGCATCTTGATGATTGGCCAACCACTCACTAAGCAGTTCAATTGCCTGGTCACGCTGACCGGCAGCGCGACGCAATGACGCTTCTTCTCGTAGCCACTGTGCCGCCTGCTCGCTATCAACGCCATTTAATCCGCGGGCAATGGCCAGCCTATCGGCCGCCTCACCTGGCTGGTCCTGGCGCATCAATGCACCGGCTGCAAGCTGCTGATAGAGCGCGCTAGCCCAGCGGTCTGACTGATTACCGCCGGCTAATCGCTCCGCCTGCGACGTCGCCCGCTCGACAACGTCACTTAAGAGACCTTGCTGCAACTGGCGCTGCAATCCAGTGAGATCAGCAATAACATCGCCCTTCAGCGCAGGGCTTGCAAGCGCTCCGGCAGACCAGACGCTGAGTAATACAATAGACATCAGACGTTTCATAGCGCTACCTCAACTCAAACTCGATCCGCTGGGTGGCATTGCGCAACTGATCGCTGGGTTCAAATTGCCACTGGGCAATAGCTTGCTGCGCAGCCTCTTCAAACACTCGGCGCGGCTGCGCGTTAGTGACGCGTATAGAAGAGGCGTCAACGCTGCCATCACGACGAATCATAAAGGCCACTTCTACAAAACCTTCCATGCCCCGACGCTGCGCACGCGATGGATAGCTGGGGTTAACCCGGCTAGTCGGCGTGGCCTGACCAACGCTCACGGGCTCATTAGAGGGCGCAGGCTCAGCCTGTGGCGCGGCTTCACGTTCGGCGGGCGCTGCTTCCGAGGCACTAGGTGCAGCTTCCCGCTGAGTAGGCGCGGGCTCCGCAGGTGCCGGCTCAGGCCGTGGCGTTGGCGCAGGCGTCGGCTCCGGCGTAACTTCGGTCAACTCAGGTAGTTCACTGTCCATCTCAACCGGCTCGACAGGCTCATCCGGCAGTTCAATTTCAGGCATGCTAATCGCGCTGTCTGATACTGGCGGTGGCTCGGGTGTAGGCATGGGAGGCGGCGCCTGCTGCGGTGCAGCCTCGGCGGGTTGCGGTGCCGGGGCTTCTTGCTCAGGCGCGACGTCAGGCATTTCCACCATATTCATGGCCATGCTCATGGTTATCTTTTCTGGCGTGCGCTCCGGCGGGGTCACTAATTGCGCCAGCAGCCAAAACAAGCCTACCGCCAATACCGCGCCACCTAATAACGACAGCCCTTGCCGCATCATGGCCTGCTCCGACTCGCTGCCACCGCCACCTGGTCGACTCCCGCCTCACGCAAACGGTCCATGACTTCAATCAATAGCCCGGTGGTGGACGCGCGGTCTGCCTGGATAACGACAGAGCCATCTTTACTCAACATACCGGCAACCTGCTGACCAATCCGGTGCACGTCGACAGGGCTACCGTCGACCCAGACCGCACCCTCAGGCGAAATAGCCACCAACACCTGAGCATCCGGGCGTGGGCTGGCAGCACTGGACTCAGGCCGCTCAATCTCGACACCGCTCTCTTTGACAAAGCTCGTGGTGACGATAAAGAAAATCAACATAATAAACACGACATCAAGCATCGGAGTGAGGTTAACCTCATTGCTCTCCGCATTGTTATCTATAGAACGGCGTCTACGCATCACTTTCCTCCAACGCCCGAGCCAAGCGATCATGCAGCCGCTGGTCTTCCCGACGAATAACGTGTTCTAAGCGGCTAATAAACAATAGACCCACCACCGCAATGGCCATACCGGTCAGCGTAGGCAACGTGGCTCGCGCCACGCCATCCGCCATAGCGCGAGCCTGATGGGTTTCACTTAGCGACAGGCTATCAAACACACTGATCATGCCTGTCACCGTACCCAGCAGACCTAACAAGGGGCATAGTGCCACCAGCAGCTTCAGCCATGGCAGCGGTTTGCGCAGTTTGGCCACCAATGCTTCGGCCCATACTTGGCGTAATGTTCGCGCGCTCCAACTGGTGTGATCACTGCGAGCAGCCCAGCGGTGCAGTAGCTCGCGCCTTGCCACGCGCCAAGTGATGCGGTAGTACCACCAGCGCTCCATGGCCATGGCGAAAACCAGTACGGCCACCACCGCCAGCACCACTAATACAACACCGCCAGCTTCCACCAAGCGCTCAACGGGTTCGAGCCATAGAGGAAGAGAGGACATGTTAAGTCACCGTATGAGCAGGCGCGTGAGTCTCAAGGTGGTCGGCCAATGTCGCACTCGCCTGCCCTTCGATCACATGCGTTAAATAGCGGCTACGACCAGCAAGCGCGGTCTGCACAAAGAGCAGTGGCACCGCTGTAATGAGGCCAAGCACGGTGGTAACTAGTGCTTGGCTAATCCCACCTGCCATTAGCTGGGGGTCACCGGTACCAAAGACGGTAATCGCCTGGAAGGTCACAATCATACCGGTCACGGTGCCCAGCAAACCGAGTAACGGCGCAATAGCCGCCAGCAGCTTAACCATGGGCTGGCTTCGCTCGAGCCTCGGCAGTTCAGCCAACACCGCTTCGTCTAAGCGCGCCTCCAATGCCTCGGAGGTTTGATGTTTATCCATACCCTCAAAGCGCAACAGTACACGCCCTAGCGGATTATTGGTTTGCAGCTGGCTTAGCGATTGGCGCTGACGCTGCACGCGCATGCTCACCAGCACCAGATACGCGTACTGCCCTAGGCCAACCACGAGGCCAATAATACCGAGCACCACAACGACATATCCCACATAGCCGCCCTGCTGAAAACGCTCCCATAAGCTGGGCTGCTGAGCGAGTGCTTGCAGCACGCTGCCCTGGGTTGGGTCAACGGCGAACACACGACTCTCGTCCTGAAAATAAGCAGGCAATAGCGCACCAATTTGCCGTGGAGTACGAGGCAACACCGCCAAACCGCCGTCTCCCTCGCTGCGCTGGAGCAATTCAGACGCGCTAAAAATAGCAAAATCGCCAAGCCGCACAACGGCTTGAGGCGCTATGTCGCCATTCGCGTCCGCCACCGCTAGCTCAAGGCGCTCCGCGCGCCCTGTGCTGGCGGTCAATGCGGCTAGCCGATCCACCACGTTTTCTAACTGGTGGCGCTCCAACACTTCCACATTATCCAAGCGCGGCGGCAGTGCGTCTTCACTTATTGCCAGAAGGCTGTCACCGCCTAGCTCATTGCGAATATCCGCACTGTGCTGAGCAAGACTCGCCAGCAAGCCGGACATTGCCTCACCCTGTTCAGACTGACGCTCAGTTAACTCACTGGCCTGCTGCGCCTGTTCTGCCTGCTGCGCCTGTAGCGTTTCATACTGCTGCTGAGCCTCTTCATTTTCGGTCCGCGCTTGCTCCAGCGCAGACTCCAATGCCTCCTGATCGTCTATAAAGCCCATTAGCCGCTGTTGATCACGCGTTTCGGCGGCCTCGCGGGCCTCGCGCAGCGAGGTAGTGCTATCAGTCTGCGCTATTGAAACGCCGCTGACCGCTACCAACCCCACTAGGGCACAAGCACAGCCAACTCGGCGAAGTGATAGTCGGCGAAGGGATAACCGATGCGTCGATAGGTAATCAGTAATTAAGCAAAAACGGCTCATGGATGCTCTCCCCGCGGTTCACTGGCACTGATCGAGAGCGGCAAGGTTAATAGGTCAGGGGCACGCTGGTCTTCCGCCATGCGCAGCCCGTTGCGCACTTCGCGCAGGTAGGCATCATCCAGGGCCTGCCATGCGGCGTCTTCTGCATTCCAAACGCCACCTTCACGCCCATCCGGTGTCAGGTAGTAAAAGCCGATACGTCCAATACGCAAGAAGTCCACTTCCCGCTCACGCCCATCTTGTTGCAAACGGCCGCGCCAGCTGTCGATTTCGCGCCCGTAATTAAGCTCAACGCGCCACGCTTCAAGCAGCCCGCCAATACGCTCAATGGTATCCGCGCCCTGCTCATCTTGTTGGCGTTCAACGCGCGCTAGGCGCTCATCGCGTAGAAATGGCAGATCACTTTCGATCCATTGGCTTAGCTGATCGGACATATTTTGTTCAATCACGGGAAGCGCTGCACGGGTTTCTTCAAGGGTATCTAACGCGGTAGCAAGGCGCTGCTGACGCTCGGCTTCTGAGGCTAAACGTCCGGCCAAGGAGACATTATCAGTCGTTAACTGCCGGCTTTCACGCTCTAAACGGCGCAACTCTTCTAACTGAGCGCGCGTCTGCTCATCAGCGGCATCTATCTGTTCCTGGAGAGCTGCCTGGGTTTGCTGGGCTTGTACACTTTGGGCCGCTTGAGCCACTGCTTGATCACTTGTCATTAGCGCACTACTGGCCAGCACTCCTGCTAGCCAACATCCACGCAAAGCAAAGAAAGGCCTGTTCAGCACGTCGACTCTCCGTCACTGAGTAGCGGGCAACTGCTGCCGCCCGACTAAAAACTAATTAGGTATTAGAACGATTTGCGTTCATCTTTTACGATGCATAGCCTACCATTAATAGAATTAATGACAATATTTATCATTAACAATTAGATGATTTTGCCCACCGAGCGCGCATAAAAAAAGACGCCTATTGGCGCCTTTCAGCAAAAAATCATTATGAGTGATCTGCAACGATATGCTCTCTTGTCAGCGGCGCTAACGTAAGCTGCCAAGCTTCTTCACGAGTTACCCATTTTGCTTCGGCAATTTCAGCAGCCGCTTCAACAGGTTCATCAATAACAAGACTAAACAGGTGCGCTTTTAGCATCATGCCCGGCTCATTGGCCGCGGGAGCAGTGTGTATACCTAATGGAGAGAGTTCCTCACTATTCACACTCAAGCCCAGTTCCTCTTTTAGCTCACGACACAGCGCTTCTAGCGCTGTTTCACCCGCATCGATCTTGCCACCAGGCTGCATAAAGAAGGGAGTGCTCTGCTTACGCACTAATAATAAACGCCCATCGAGATCGCTCACCACCGCAGCAGCAATTTTTAAAACGTTCGCTGAGTTGTTTGGCATGCCCCCTCCTTTATACCTGTCGCTGCATCTCTAGTACGTGGCTATATTAAAATGACCAGTCGTCGTCTTCAGTGGCGACGGCTTTACCAATCACATAAGAAGAGCCTGAGCCTGAGAAGAAGTCATGATTCTCATCGGCATTGGGTGACAGCGCGGCCATGATAGTAGGGTCAACATCAGTGACACTGCTGGGAAACAGTGGCTCAAACCCTAGATTCATCAGTGCTTTGTTGGCGTTGTAATGAAGGAATTTTTTAACATCTTCACTCAAGCCTACCTCGTCATACAGCGACTCTGTGTAGCGCACTTCGTTATCGTACAGTTCCAGCAATAGCTCATAAGCGTAATCTTTCACCTCTTGCTGTCGTGCCGGTGCCGCTTCAGCCAATGCCTGCTGGAACTTGTAGCCGATGTAGTATCCATGAACCGCTTCATCGCGAATGATCAAACGAATCAAGTCGGCGGTATTGGTCAGTTTGGCATGGCTTGACCAGTACATAGGCAGGTAAAAGCCGGAGTAGAACAAAAACGACTCAAGGAAAACGCTGGCCACTTTACGCATCAACGGATCATCAGAGCGGTAGCGCTCTAGGATCAGCTGAGATTTTGCCTGCAGTGTGGGGTTCTCTTCACTCCACCGGAACGCATCATCAACATCGCGCGTGGCGCAAAGCGTAGAGAAAATAGAGCTGTAGGAGCGCGCATGCACCGACTCCATAAAGGCGATGTTGGTATAAACCGCCTCTTCGTGAGGCGTACGCGCGTCTTCCATCAGCACCGGCGCACCAATGCTGCTTTGAATGGTATCCAGCAGCGTAAGGCCGGTAAATACTCGAATTGTCAGTTGCTTCTCTTGCTGAGTCAGTGTATTCCACGACTGGATATCGTTA
This sequence comes from Halomonas sp., assembly GCF_052095695.1. GTDB lineage: Bacteria > Pseudomonadota > Gammaproteobacteria > Pseudomonadales > Halomonadaceae > Vreelandella. The sequence goes on along the minus strand of NZ_JBQDLQ010000092.1, from coordinate 6,258 downwards.
GAAAGCGGCACCTTTTCGGGTAGCCAGAAATTGCTGGTTAAGCGGTTCCATACTTCCAGGTCTTTATCATCCTGAAGCCGATTCCAGTTAATCGCGTCAACCCGCGACAAACGTTGCATGGTGTTCATGGCAGTGCTCTCAAAGCTCGGTTAGCAAACCGTAGCGTTCAATAATAGACACGGGGCGCAAAGCGCTTTGCTGGTTACAGCGTGCACGAAACACAGCCTTCCACTTCGGTGCCTTCTAACGCGCTCTGACGCAGACGAATGTAGTAAAGCGTTTTGATGCCTTTACGCCAGGCGTAAATCTGCGCTTTATTGATATCACGCGTACTGGCAGTATCCGGGAAGAACAGCGTCAGTGATAGGCCCTGGTCAACGTGCTGCGAAGCTTCGGCGTAGGTATCAATGATTTTTTCCGGACCAATTTCATAGGCGTCCTGGAAATAGTCAAAATTAGCTTCATTCAGGAACGGCGCTGGATAATAAACACGGCCAAGCTTGCCCTCTTTACGAATCTCAATTCTCGCCGCCACCGGATGGATACTGGAGGTGGAATTGTTGATGTAAGAGATCGACCCAGTAGGCGGCACAGCCTGCAAGTTACGGTTATACAAACCGTGTGCCATGACCGATGTTTTCAGCTCCTGCCAATCCTGCTGATTCGGCAAGGTAATCCCGCTTTTCTCAAACAGCTCACGGACTTTATCAGTACGCGGTAGCCACGCTTGATCGGTATATTTATCGAAGAAGGTGCCCGAAGCGTAGGTAGAGTCTGCAAAGCCTGCAAAAGTGCCGCTGTGCTCAATGGCTAAGCGATTAGACGCGCGGATGGCATGGAAAGCCACGCAGTAGAAATACAGGTTGGTAAAATCCAAGCCTTCATCAGAGCCGTAATAAATATGCTCCCGCGCCAAATAGCCGTGCAGGTTCATTTGACCCAAGCCTATCGCCCGCGACTGCGCATTGCCTTCAGCAATAGAAGGCACGCTGCGTAGATTACTCATTTCCGACACGGCCGTGAGGCCACGGATAGCAATTTCTACGCTGGTACCGATATCGCCCGCGTCCATCACTTTGGCGATATTCATCGAGCCCAGGTTACACGAGATGTCTTGACCTACATGGCGATAGCCGAGGTCTTCGTCATATTCGGTGGGCGTATTAACCTGAAGAATCTCAGAGCAAAGGTTACTCATATTGATACGGCCAGCTATCGGGTTAGCCCGGTTGACCGTGTCTTCAAACATAATATACGGATAGCCCGACTCAAACTGCAGCTCAGCCAATACTTGGAAAAACGCTCGCGCATTAATTTTGTGCTTGCGAATACGCGCATCCGCCACCATTTCGTGATACTTCTCGGTAACACTAATATCACCAAACGGCACGCCATAAACACGCTCTACATCGTAGGGCGAGAACAGGTACATGTCGTCGTTGCGCTTAGCCAGTTCAAAGGTAATATCCGGAATCGTCACGCCCAGCGACAGCGTTTTGATGCGAATTTTCTCGTCGGCATTTTCTCGCTTGGTATCCAAGAAGCGCAGGATATCCGGGTGGTGGGCGTTAAGATACACTGCCCCCGCCCCCTGACGGGCACCTAGCTGATTAGCGTAGGAAAAGGCGTCTTCCAGCAACTTCATAATCGGAATGATGCCCGACGACTGGTTTTCTATACGCTTAATAGGCGCTCCAGACTCACGAATATTGGTGAGCAAAAAGGCCACACCACCGCCGCGTTTAGAGAGCTGCAGCGCGGAGTTAATCGCCCGACCAATTGACTCCATATTGTCTTCAATACGCAGCAAGAAGCACGACACTAGCTCGCCACGCTGCTGTTTACCGCAGTTCAAAAAGGTAGGCGTGGCGGGCTGAAAACGTCCGCTGATGATTTCATCCACTAGCGACTTGGCCAGCGCTTCTTCACCGCGTGCAAGCGTCAACGCCACCATGCAGACACGGTCTTCGTAGCGCTCTAAGTAGCGCTTGCCGTCAAACGTCTTCAGCGTATAGCTGGTGTAATACTTAAAAGCGCCCAAAAAGCTGGGAAAGCGAAATTTGTACGCATAGGCCTGTTCAAACAGCGCTTTTACAAAGGCAAAGCTGTACTGCGCAAGCATTTCGGCTTCGTAATACTGCTCTTCAACCAAGTAATCTAGCTTTTCTTCCAGCGAGTGGAAGAAAACCGTATTCTGATTGACGTGCTGTAAAAAATACTGCCTCGCCGCCTCGCGGTCTTTGCTCAACTGCAGTTCGCCATTGGCACCGTACAGGTTGAGCATGGCATTAAGCGCATGATAATCCAGAGTACGTGTCTCAGAAGCCGCCGCTGGCCGCTTTGCTTCTGCCCCGTTTTGTGTGACTGAGTTTTTTGTGGCTACGCTTGTCGTTTCCAAAACGCTACTACTCCTTTGCGGACATTGGCGACGTCATCGTCGGTGCCAAAAAGTTCGAACCGATACAGCAGAGGGACGCTACACTTTTTCGCAATAATACGGCCAGCTAGACCATACGCATCGCCAAAATTAGTATTTCCCGCTGCAATTACCCCCCGCAGGAAGTGACGGTTATGTGCATCATTGAGAAAATGAATGACTTGCTTTGGCACTGCGCCCTGCGCTCCGCCACCACCATAGGTAGGCGTAATTAAAATAAAGGGCTGGTCGATGCGTACAGCAGGCTCATCTCTATTCAGCGGTAGCCGCGTTGCGGCGAAACCAAGCTTTTCTACAAAGCGACGGGTATTGCCTGACTTGGTAGAGAAATAAACCAACGTGCCGGCTACCGATATTTCTGCACAATTTGCCAGCATGACAATGATCTATCTAGGCCAGTGCTTGAATACGATCAGGACGGAAACCCGACCAGTGATCTTCACCTACAACGACGACAGGAAGCTGGCGATAGCCAAGCGCTTCGACTTCTTCTTGTGCACCAGACTCCGCCGTAATATCGATAACCTTATACTCAAGGCCCTGCTTATCAAGCGCACGATAGGTAGCCGTACATTGCACACACGCAGGCTTGCTATAAATCTGAATTTCCATGGATATTCCCCTGTTCAAAGCGGCATTTTTAGGATAGAGCACATGTAGCGCCTCTCCCCTCTCAAAGGCACCATAGATACTATATATAGACTACTTAAAAATCAATTCAAGCACATGTGGTATTTTTCTTTTTAGTTGTATTGACAATTCAGCGCTAACTCTGCGCCCCATAACGAAAAAACCGCCCACTAAAAAGTGGACGGTTTTTCACAGCTTTACGAGCAAACGTTGCTAGTAAATCACTGCAGTATCAGCTAATCGCTGCTTGGTAGCGACGCTCAACGTCTTCCCAATTCACAACGTTAAAAAACGCGGCAATGTAGTCAGGACGCTTATTTTGGTATTTCAGATAGTAGGCGTGTTCCCAAACATCCAGAACGAGCAGCGGCGTATTGCCGTGCATCAGCGGGCTATCCTGGTTCAACGTGTTTTCCACTACCAGCTTCTTCTCGGGCGTCAGAGACAACCACGCCCAGCCGCTGGCAAAACGACCAACCGCCGCTTTCTTGAACTCTTCCTGGAAAGCTTCTAAGCCACCCAGTTCAGCGTCGATTGCTTTAGCAACATCGCCCTGCGGCTTACCACCAGCGTTAGTCGACAGCATCTGCCAAAACATAGAGTGGTTGGCATGGCCGCCGCCATTGTTGATAACCGCTTGGCGCTTGGCTTCTGGAACGCGATCCAGATTAGCAACCAGCTCTTCAACGGGAACATCTTCAAGACCTGTGCCTTCTAGCGCGGCATTCAGGTTAGTGATGTAGGTTTGATGGTGACGAGAGTGATGAATTTCCATCGTCATCGCATCGATGTTTGGTTCGAGAGCGTCATATGCGTACGGCAGTTCGGGTAATGTATGTGCCATATCATCATCTCCTTGAGTGGCTTTCGTTGCTTACACTACTGATATGCGGTCAGCCCGCAGATTTTCAACCACCGAAGTGGTTTTTCTTACTCTTTATCTTAGCACCTACAGCTTACTCTCAAGCTCAGGCAGGATCTCAAACAGATCACCGACCAGGCCGTAATCGGCCACTTGAAAGATCGGCGCTTCGTCATCTTTGTTGATCGCGACGATCACTTTAGAGTCTTTCATGCCCGCCAGGTGCTGAATCGCGCCAGAAATACCCACGGCAATGTACAAGTCCGGTGCGACGATCTTGCCCGTTTGCCCGACCTGCATGTCATTAGGCACAAAGCCTGCGTCAACCGCGGCGCGAGAGGCGCCAATGGCCGCGCCCAGCTTGTCAGCAATGCCGTCGAGCAGCTTGAAGTTCTCGCCATTGCCCATGCCGCGACCGCCGGAGATCACCACCTTGGCGCCGCCTAGCTCGGGCCGGTCTGACTGGGCCAGCGCTTCTTTGACAAAGCGGGACTGGCTGTTTTCAACCACCGTATCGACTGCTTCCACAGAGGCGTTGTTACCTTCGCCCACGGCATCAAAGCCGGTGGTGCGTACAGTGATGACTTTCAGCGCATCGTCACTTTTCACCGTGGCAATCGCATTGCCGGCATAAATCGGGCGCTTGAAGGTGTCAGCGCTTTCGACGACAATAATGTCAGAAAGCTGGCTAACGTCCTTCAATGCCGCTAAACGGGGCAGTACGTTTTTGCCGGTAGTGGAGGCGCTGGCGAGAACGTGGCTGTAATCATCGGCCAGCTCAACCAGCAGCGCGCCCATGGGCTCGGCTAGCTGATGGGCGTAGACCGCGTGGTCGGCCACGCGCACCTTGCTCACGCCATCCAGTTTAGCGGCAGCCTCAGCGGCGGCTTGAACGCCTTCACCGGCAACGAGAACCTCAATATCGCCGCCGATGGCTTTAGCGGCCGCTACCACGTGAGCGGTGGCCCCGGCCAACTGGCCTTCGTGAAGGTCGGCAAGTACCAAAATGCTCATAGAATCAGCTCCTTTCAAAGCGTTTATTTAAAGTACGGGGGTCAATAACCGACCTTAAAGAACTTTGGCTTCGTTTTTCAGTTTGTCGACCAGCTCGTCTACCGAGGCAACTTTGACACCGCCCTTACGCTCAGCGGGCGACTCTACTTTGAGCAGGCTGACCTTGGAGGCCACCTCAATGCCATAGTCGGCGGGGGCTTTAACACCCAGCGGCTTTTTCTTGGCCTTCATGATGTCGGGCAGCTTGGCGTAGCGGGGCTCGTTGAGACGCAGGTCGCTGGTGACGATGGCAGGTAGCGTCAGGGCGATGGTTTGCAGACCGCCGTCGACTTCACGGGTGACGCTAACGCTGTCGCCGTCGACCGCCACTTCAGAGGCAAACGTGCCTTGAGGCAAGCCAGTCAGCGCGGCGAGCATTTGGCCGGTTTGGTTATTGTCGGTATCAATCGCCTGCTTGCCGAGAATCACCAGGCCGGGTTGCTCTTCTTCGACCACCTTGGCCAGCAGTTTGGCGACCGCCAGCGATTCCGCACGCTCATTAGTTTCAATATGAATAGCGCGATCGGCGCCCAGCGCCAGCGCAGTACGCAGCTGCTCTTGGGCAGCTTTGGGACCAACGGAGACAGCGATCACTTCCGTGGCCACGCCCTTCTCTTTTAGACGCACCGCCTCTTCCACGGCAATTTCGCAGAAGGGGTTCATGGCCATTTTGACATTCGTCAGATCAACGTCCGAATGATCCGCTTTAACGCGAATTTTAACGTTATAGTCGATGACGCGTTTAACCGCGACGAGTACTTTCATAGATTCCTCGCTTGTCTTGTCATAAAAGCCGTTAATCAGAGACAGCACCCGCCAAGCAGGCACCTCCTATCAAATACTAACGTGCTATCTAATACCGCCTTGTTAGCAAATACCGCCTTGAAACACTTAACCTAGGCGCCGCTAGGCGCTAATAGCCGAGCCACGCCCTAAAATTCATGTGCGCGTTTGATTGTCACACCGTTGAAAAACGCTACCAATTTGCCACAGCCTAGCGGCTAGCAACAATAGCCGCTGGTTCAGACCTGGATATTAGGGCTGCAAAACAACGCGTCACAACGTTGAGAAAAGCTGCTTTAGCCATCGTAGGCGTGACGTGACACAGGTATTATGCCTATGATGAGCAACAACCAGAAGCAAACGACCGTTTTAAATTAAGGCCAGCCTTTTATGCACCAGCTCTCTTGTCAGCTAGTTTCAGTAATCGGCGGCACTTAACGAGAATAAGGAGAAACCGGGTGGAAACTGTTGAACGCGATGTAATGGACTTCGA
>NZ_JBQDLQ010000091.1:0-13959 GCF_052095695.1 Halomonas sp. | reverse complement strand
CAGGCACTTATACCAAAAATCCCCCAGGGCACATGCCTCGGGGGATTTTTTTTGCATCTTTTTTAATTTGTGAGAAAAACAGTCGATAAAAAAGGCGGCTTGCGCCGCCCAGATAAGGATTTACAAATTAAAGCGTTACGCGCAGATCGCCTGTAACGCTTCAATCAAACTATCCATTTCATCATCGGTGCCGATGGTAATCCGTAAGAAGTTGTTGAGTTCTGGGGTATTAAAGTGACGCACCAAAATACCGCGCTCGCGTAGGCCTGCGTACAGCTGGGCACCTGCAAAGCTAGGGTGCTGGGTAAGCACAAAGTTAGCTTTAGATGGCAACACTTCAAATCCAAGTGCTTCAAGGCGCTGGCGAGTACGCTCTCGTGTGGTGATGACATATTCGCGACATGTCTCGAAGTGCTCGGTGTCTTGTAGGGCAGCGATGCCGACAACGCTGGCTAAGCTGTCCACGGGGAACGAGTTGAAGGAGTCTTTCACTCGCTCGAGGCCGTCGATTAACGCCTCTGAGCCCGCCGCATAGCCTAAACGTAAGCCCGCCAAGCTGCGAGATTTAGAAAATGTCCCTGTGACTAGCAAGTTAGGATAGCGATTAACCAGCGTCACAGCGCTCTCAGCGCCGAAATCGACGTACGCTTCATCAATGAGTACCACTCGGTCTGTCACGCGCTTAAGCAGTGCCTCAATCGTCTCTAGAGAGTGCGCATGGCCAGTCGGCGCATTAGGGTTGGCGAAAATAACGCCGCCGCGCTCTGTGTTTGCCGCAAGCGCGTCTATATCGACTTCCCAGTTCGCCGTGAGCGGATGCTTGCGCAGTTCTATACGGTAAAGGTTGGCATACACAGGATAGAAGCTATACGTGATGGCCGGTACATCAAGTGGTGCCTGATGGCAAAAGAAAGCCTGAAAGGCAAGCGCGAGGACCTCATCAGAGCCATTGCCAACAAACACCTGGCTACTCGTCACCTGGAGATTCTCCGCCAGCGCTTCGCGAAGATCGGCAGAGGTTGGGTCAGGATAGAGGCGGAGATGGTCGGTAGCGTAATGACGCAGCGCTTCACCAACGCCGGGTGCCGGCGGGTAAGGATTTTCATTGGTATTGAGCTTCACCAACTGCTCGCGTGGTTGCTCGCCGGGCACGTAAGGCGTAAGTTCGCGAACGGCCGGACTCCAGTATTGGCTCATGACGGTAACCTGATTATCCTAGCGAAGGTATGACATGGTCGCTTGAAGACTAACGAAGCGCAAGCATTCGCATCGCTAGGGGTGTGCGTCGCACCTTGTAGCAGTTATGCTGTCACAAGTGCGCGTAAATAAATGTGATGCCCAACACGAGATTAAGGAGACACTCTATGCAACTTAGGAGTTTGCTAGCCGGTTCGGCTATGTTGGCACTGCTGGCTGGCTGTGCGAGCGGCCAAATGGAACAGCAGCAGGAAGAGGCTGCTACCTCGCAGGCTAACTACAAGGGCTCACTGCCTTGCCGTAACTGCGATGGTATTGACCTGGATGTCACGATGGTCGGTGAAGAAATGAGCGCCGCTGAAGAACGCACGTTCACGCTGAACGCGACTTACCGTAACCATCCCCAAACACCGCCGGATGAAAACTACGCCGGAAACTGGGAAGTACTGACAGGCACGCCGTCTGATCCAGATGCTACCGTTTATGAGCTAACGCCGAATGGCGAAGGCCAGATTTACTACTTCATGCGCATTGATGAGCGCACGTTGGAGTTGATCGATCCTGAGCGTCGCCGTTTTGAAAATGGTGAGATGCTGCAGCTAACGCGTCAGTAATGCGTTAATCAGTAGTGCAAAAGGCGGCCGATGGCCGCCTTTTGTATATATATCTGTTGGCTCAATCAAGCTCTGTTAAATAAAGAGTAGTTTGAAAAGAATGGGTCGGATGTGATGGCCCAGAAGCGACTCAGACATAGCAACCATGGGAGCATAATCTCAGTGGCCAAAGCCAAAAGCGCCTTTGTATGTACCGAATGCGGTGCTGAATATCGCAAATGGCAGGGGCAGTGCAGCAGTTGCCAAGAGTGGAACACGCTAAGCGAAGTGCACTTGGCGAGTGCTCGTCCAGGCGGCGGAGCGGCTTCTGGCCGGTCAGGCTACGCGGGAGATCTTTCGCGTGAGGTAATCGACCTGGGCAACATTGATCTCAGCGAAGTGCCACGTATGAGTTCCACTTTTGCGGAATTTGATCGCGTATTGGGCGGCGGGCTTGTGCCTGGTTCGGCGGTGCTGCTGGGCGGTAATCCTGGGGCAGGGAAGTCGACGCTGCTGCTTCAAACGGCCTGCAAATTAGCGCAGCAACGACGCATTTTGTATGTTACTGGGGAAGAGTCGCTATCTCAGGTAGCGATGCGTGCGCATCGCTTGCAGCTGCCTACCAACGGACTGAAAATGCTGGCCGAGACCAGCGTGGAAACCATTCTGGGGGTCTCTGAACGCGAAAAGCCTGAAATCCTAGTGATTGATTCCATTCAAACGATGCACCTGGAAGATATCAGCTCGGCGCCTGGCGGCGTTGCTCAGGTGCGTGAATCTGCTGCCGCGCTGACGCGCTTCGCCAAAAAAACCAATACCGTTCTACTGCTGGTTGGGCACGTCACCAAAGACGGTACCCTGGCGGGGCCTAAAGTGCTCGAGCATATGATTGATGCTTCGCTGTTGTTAGAGGGCGGCGCAGACTCACGCTTTCGTACCCTACGCGGTCAGAAAAACCGCTTTGGCGCTGTCAATGAGCTAGGCGTCTTCGCGATGCTAGAGCAAGGCCTCAAAGAGGTTAAAAACCCCAGCGCGATTTTTCTTTCCCGCCAGGAAGAGCAGGCGCCGGGCAGTTTGGTAATGGTGGTGTGGGAAGGTACACGGCCAATTTTAGTTGAGGTGCAGGCGCTCGTTGACGAGTCTGCACTAGGTAATCCACGGCGGGTGGCGGTGGGCGTAGATCAGAACCGCTTAGCAATGCTGCTAGCGGTGCTCAATCGACACGGCGGATTGTTTACCGGCGATCAAGACGTCTTCTTAAACGTTGTCGGCGGGGTGAAAGTGCTGGAAACCAGTGCCGATTTAGCCGTTCTTTTAGCGGTGGTATCGAGCTTGCAAAATCGGGCGCTGCCCAAAGAACTAGTAGTTTTTGGCGAAGTGGGGCTGTCAGGCGAGATACGCCCGGTACCAAGCGGCCAAGAGCGCATTGCCGAGGCCGCTAAGCACGGCTTCTTACGCGCCATTGTCCCCCGTGCGAACGCTCCCAAGCAGGTGCCAAAAGGCATGGAGGTCATTGCCGTAGATAAATTAAGCGACGCCTTAGACGCGCTCTAGCGTGAGCTATCCTTAAAGCGTCTGATATTATGAATGTGCCAGGGAGAGACACGATGAGTTCCATTCGTTTAACCCAATATAGTCATGGCGCAGGGGCCGGCTGCAAAATTGCTTCCGACGCGCTGGACAGCCTGCTAGCCAAGGCCTGGCCAGAGGCGGGCCGTAAGCAGCTTATCGTTGGCAATCAAGGGCGCGCAGATGCCGCAGTGTATGACCTAGGCGATGGACGCGGAATGATTGCGACCACTGACTTCTTTATGCCCATAGTTGATGACCCTTTTGATTTCGGCCGTATCGCTGTCACCAATGCGATCAGCGACGTTTATGCGATGGGCGGCACGCCGGTGATGACATTGGGCATACTGGGCTGGCCGCTGGATAAATTAAGTGCGGAAGTCGCAGGCGATGTAATGACGGGGGCTCAAGCGGTTTGCCGCGAGCTTGGAGTTGCGCTGGCTGGAAGCCACTCGATTGACGAGCCCGAGCCAATTTTCGGGCTCGCCGTGAAGGGCTTAGTTGATCTCAAAAAACTCAAGCTGAGCAGCACCGCCAAGCCCGGCGATTTGCTATTTTTAACTAAGCCGCTGGGCGTTGGGATGCTAACCACGGCTGAAAAGCGCGGCTGGTTGGAAGTCGGCCATCATGGCCTGGCCCGTGAAACCATGCTGAAAGCTAACCGTATTGGCGTGAAGCTTGCCGAGGTCGAAGGAGTGAGCGCCATGACAGACATCAACGGCTTTGGCTTAGCCGGCCATCTCTCTGAAATGTGTCAAGCGAGCAACGTGATGGCGCGCATTGATTTTCGCCGCCTGCCCCGCTTAGCCGGAGCTGAAGCATATCGGCGTAAAGGCGCCGTGCCGGGGGATACGCTAAAAAATCGCGAAGCCCTGGGTGAGAGTTTGCCCGCCATGGATGAGGTGCACTGGCAGTGGCTATGCGACCCACAGACCTCTGGCGGGCTGCTGATTAGCGTTGACCCTGCCTGGGAGGATGATGTGATGCGCATTGGCCGAGAGTACGGCTTGGATTTACAGTCATTTGGCGTTATGGCCTCGCGAAGCGCTAAGGTGAGCATTGAGGTGATTGGGTGACATTCATCTCCCCGGCAGAAATTCATGTCAGCGACTGGGGCCGCTAGCGGCGTGCCTGGTCAATTATGCCGCTGTAAGCCACTGAGTCATTAATCGATCCAGTAGCGGCGCTAGCTGAATAAAACGGTCAGCGTTTTCAGTGATTTGTACATCATCCTGGGCATAGCGGTCGCCGGTTTTAGATGTTGAGTGAGGGCGCTGAGTATTGCTCAGTAGCAGATTGACGCTAGCGGGAGTGGCTTCTAGATGGCATAGCAGACCCATGACGCGGCCTCTGTCCCAAGCAAACCCCTGTAGCGGCGCTGCTTCGCTACCGCCGAGCGCAATGGCTTCATCCGGCAGGCTGAAAACTAAGCGATGCCACATGAAAGCGCTAAACGTCTCTGGCAAATCGAACGTGCTTTCAGGCGCCAGCGTCACGGTGTGCCAGCCAGCCTCGGCATAGGTTCCAGGTGCGACCACTGCTCCCAGCGCACGCGCTAGCCAATGGGCGCCCAAGCCAATGCCCAGTAGCGGCTTTTGGCCATTTAGGTAACGATTGATTAGTTTATCTTCAGCTTTGAGCCAGCGTGGAGGTTGGCTGAGTAGCTCCTCGGGCCCATCAAGTACTATGAGTGCGTCAGCTTCATTATGGCGTGGGGTTAATTCATCCGCATAGAGATGAAAAGTGCTGTAACTATGGCCCATACTGGCTAACCAATCCGTTAAACGGGCGGGGCCATGGTCAGGGCCGTGCTGTAGCAGATGAATATGCATGGTAATCTCCTCGCCGACCGTTCCATCATCTGATGACCATAACGCACCCGCTACTTTTCACCAATACTTCGTAGAAGAAGCTTTAGGAACTCCGCATGGCGCCTAAACCCATAGGATTTTATCAACGACTACAAGAACTTTCGTTACCCGCCCAGCAGGCCTTTATGGCGGCGCTTTGCGAACGCTTGTTGCCCAACTACGCCCTCTATGAGCAAACCACTGGGCAGGGCGACGGTCACACGCTTAGCGTGGTGCTGAGCTTGGTTTGGGAGCGGCTGAGCGTGCCTAGCGCCAGTATCGATTTTGCCCGTCAAGCGGAAAAGTTAGCCGAGTGTGAACCGCCTGAAGGCGACGACAGCTTTGGTGCACGCCGTGCGCTAGACGCGGTAGTGTCGCTTTCAGCATTGCTTGATACGCTGCAGGGCGACTCTCCAGAGGCAGTGCTAGATGTGAGCCGTACTTCGCGTGCGGGCGTGCGTGCCTTTATCGAGCTCACGGAAGGTGAAGAAGATGCTCAGGCGTTGGCGCTGATTATTCGTGATCATCCGCTGATGGACGATGAAAATGACTTCCAAGATGCCGTGCTGGAAGCGGTCAGCGAACCGCTGGATAAAGCAGCGCTGAAAGAGGTGCGTCAGCTGGGCCGCAATGGCGGTATCAGTAACTTGGGTTTAACGCTTGATGAGGGTGATGAATAGCAGCTAAAAACGCACGCCTGCGGTGACCATCATTCCGGCGGTTCCAAATATAATGAGATCGGACTCAAACCGCCCCCACTGCACGCCAATACTGGGCAAGACGGCCGGTGCCACTTCCAGGTGATTGAGCGGGATTTTATCGCGATACTCGCCTTTGTAGCCGTGTAAAAGCCCGCCCGTTATTTTGGCGCGCACGTTCAAGCCCTGGCTAAACTGCCAAACAGGAAACTCGCGGCCCGCGTAGAAATACCACGTGGGCTGCTCATATGAGTTCTTAAACCATGCCGCACCCGTCAGCCAACGGTCTGGGTTGTGCAGTTCAATGCTAATCAGATTCTGATGATTATTATGCTCAGGATCTGGGTTGAAGTGCCGGGTATACAGGCTGGTTTGTACCAGCGTGTGATCCCACTCCAGCGCAGGCGGCCAGTCTGGCAGCGAAAACGCGGCAGCGGGCGTGCTCAGCGCGATGCCCGCTAGCCACCCCATCCATGGGTATGCTCGGCGCATTCGCCGCCCCTGGCTGAAGAGAGGCATCTTAAAGGCGCATTTCAATGCCGCGCTCCGCCATGTAGCGTTTTGCTTCAGGGATCGTGTACTCGCCGAAGTGGAAAATACTGGCGGCCAGCACCGCATCGGCACCGCCTTTCAGCACGCCGTCCACGAAGTGATCCAGGTTGCCAACACCGCCTGAAGCAACCACAGGAACGCTCACTGCTTCGGCAATCGCGTGAGTGACGCCTAGATCAAAGCCAACCTTGGTGCCATCGCGATCCATGCTGGTAAGCAGCAGTTCGCCAGCGCCGAATTCCACCATCTTCTTCGCCCATTCAATGGCGTCGAGTCCCGTTGAGCGACGCCCACCATGGGTAAAAATTTCCCAGCGCGGCGTTTCGCCCTCGGCTGATACTCGCTTGGCATCGATGGCGACGACAATACACTGGCTACCAAAACGTTCCGCGGCTTCGCGCACGAAGTCGGGGTTGGTGACCGCTGCGGTATTGATCGAGACTTTATCCGCCCCAGCGTTAAGCATGGTGCGAATGTCGTCACAGGTGCGAATCCCGCCGCCCACGGTTAACGGAATAAAAACCTCGCCCGCAATGCGCTCCACCATTTCAACCGTGGTGTCGCGGTCTTCGTGGCTGGCGGTAATGTCCAGGAAAGTGATTTCGTCAGCGCCTTGCTGGTTGTAGCGCTGGGCAATCTCCACTGGATCGCCTGCATCACGAATACCGACAAAATTAACACCTTTAACCACTCGCCCGGCGTCTACATCCAGGCAGGGGATAATACGTTTGGTGAGGCTCATGAACGGCCTCCTGTCAGCTGATCGCTCAGGTGCTGTGCTTGCGCAACATCCAAGCTGCCTTCGTAAATGGCGCGGCCGGTGATAGCGCCTAAAATGCCGCTGTCAGCGACATCGCACAGCGCTCTGATGTCGTCTAGATTGGTCACGCCACCGGAGGCAATCACTGGTAAGCCGCCTTCGCGAGCCAGGGCCGCGGTGGCGTCAACGTTGACGCCCTGCATCATGCCGTCGCGGGCAATATCGGTGTAAACGATGCTGGATACGCCATCGTTGGCGAAACGCTTGGCCAATTCGGTGGCTTTAATCGTCGACACTTCTGCCCAGCCGTCGGTGGCGACATAGCCGTCTTTAGCGTCTAGTCCAACAATCACATGGCCTGGGAATGCACGGCACATTTCGCTTACAAATGCAGGCTCTTTCACCGCCTTGGTGCCGATAATGACGTAGGCGACGCCGGCGCTTAGGTAGTGCTCAATCGTTTCTGCACTGCGGATGCCGCCGCCAATTTGAATCGGCAGGTTGGGATAGGCGCGGGCGATAGCGGTAACGGCGTCGCCATTTACCGGCTTGCCTTCAAAGGCGCCGTTTAAATCCACCAGATGTAGCCGGCGTGCGCCGGCGTCTACCCAACGTGCCGCCATCGCTACCGGGTCATCGCCGTAGGAAGTAGCGTCTTCCATGCGGCCTTGTTTCAGCCGTACACACTGGCCGTCTTTGAGATCAATCGCGGGAATGACTAACATAAACAATCCTCTCAGGGCGTCCAGGTAACGAAATTTTCGAGTAGGCGAAGGCCGGCGCGGGAGCTTTTTTCGGGATGAAATTGCACCGCGAAGGTAGCATCACGGCCAATGGCGACGTGGGCGCTTACCTTGCCATATTGAGTCGTACCAAACACCTGAGTATCGTCATCGACATTAACATAGTAGCTGTGCACGAAATAGAAATGTTCACGGTTATCAATGCCTGCCCACAGCGGGTGATCGTGATGCTGCTCGACAACATTCCAGCCCATATGAGGGACTTTTAAGCGCTGCTCGTGGGTATCGCGCATATCGCTAGGAAAGCGGTCTACGCTACCTTTAAAGAACCCAAGACATGCCACGCCGCCGTTTTCTTCGCTACGTTCCAGCAGCATTTGTTGACCCACGCAAATACCCAGCAGCGGTTTATCTTGGCGTGTTAAAATTTCATCCACCAGCCCGCGTAAATCGGTGCGCTCAAGTTCGCCAACGCAGTCGCGAATAGCCCCTTGGCCCGGTAGCACTAGGCGCGTCGCGCCCAGAATGCGCCGCGGGTCACGAGTAATGACAACATTTTCATGCGTCACGTGTTCCAGCGCTTTGGCTACGGAATGCAGGTTGCCCATTCCATAGTCGATCACCGCAATGGTCATGAAGCGCTCCTTGTGAAAGTAAAGGGGGAGGCGCTAGTGGCGAAGAAAAGCATTACAAGCTCCCTTTGGTTGAGGGCATTTGCCCGGCCATGCGAGGATCTTCTGCCACCGCCATGCGTAGCGCCCGCCCGAAGGCTTTGAAAATAGTTTCAGCCTGATGGTGAGCATTAAAGCCTTTAATGTTGTCGATATGCAGCGTCACGCGGGCATGGTTGGCGAAGCCTTGGAAAAACTCCCAGAAAAGCTGAGTGTCCATGCTGCCGATGGTACCGCGAGTAAAATCAACGTTCATAAAGAGGCCGGGGCGTCCGGAAAAATCGATCACCACGCGCGAAAGCGCTTCGTCCAAAGGCACATAGGCATGTCCGTAACGGTAGATGCCGCGCTTATCGCCAATGGCTTCAAAGAAAGCTTGGCCTAGCGTAATGCCCAGGTCTTCTACGGTATGGTGGTCGTCAATATGTAGGTCGCCGGTGGCATTGATGTCGAGATCGATCATTCCGTGGCGGGCAACTTGATCAAGCATATGATCCAGAAACGGAACGCCGGTTTGGCAGCTAAGGCGGCCTTCACCGTCGAGGTTTACGCTGACCTTGATCTGCGTTTCGTTGGTGTCACGGCTAACCGTGGCAATACGCGCTGACATGTTGCATCTCCTAGGCTGAAGCGCACTCTGAGGGGAGCCCTGAGGAACGATCCTAAGGGGTGATCCTAAAGAATGGTCGATGGTTTTGCATCAACTTACCACCATTTGATCAGGGCATGACCTCTGGCGAAGCGACCATTATAGTGAATCGACGCCCTCATCCGCTACAATGCGCGCAATGTAGCCGTTATCAATGATAGAAAAATAGCAGCAAGACTGCTTTGGCGAAGAGGATTTCATCATGCCGGTGACACTGCACCACGTCGACCAGGCCCGTTGGGAAGCCGATGAACAGGTGCGCCTTGATCTAGTGCGCATTTACCAGGACGCGCCTCAAGAGCGCATTCCTACTCCAACGGTGGAGCCGTTTATCGATGCACATTTTAACGGCCGGCACTTTTTTGCCTGCGCGCTTTTCAATGATCGGCTGCTGGGAGCCGTCGCGATACAGGAGGGCACCGACCGTGCTTGGTGGCTCTCTGAGCTCTGCGTGCGTACAACCACTCGCCGCCGTGGGGTTGGTTCGCGTTTAATGGCACTGCTGGGTGAGCAAGCCAAACAAGAAGGGCGCGTATTGCGTATTGAAACCTCCTCGTTGCCACTGGCGGA
Organism: Halomonas sp.; assembly: GCF_052095695.1. Classification (GTDB taxonomy): domain Bacteria; phylum Pseudomonadota; class Gammaproteobacteria; order Pseudomonadales; family Halomonadaceae; genus Vreelandella. The sequence goes on along the minus strand of NZ_JBQDLQ010000091.1, from coordinate 4,107 downwards.
CCGTGTGCTGCTTTCCAAGTTAGGTTATCGGCCCATGTCCAATCCAATGACTCCGGCGGGGATGCCCGCCACCAGCGATTTTGTTGAGTTAGACCCACAAGGGAAAGGGTAATGAAACAGTTATTACGTATTTTGCTAGCGGCCGTCGGCATTCTTGCCATCGTGGCGGTCGCTGCGGTGGTCTACGTGACCACCTTTTTAGATCCAGAAGATTTCAAGCCGCGCTTAACTGCCGTTGTAAAAGAGCAAACGGGACTGAACTTGGTGTTGGAAGGCCCGATCAATTGGTCGTTCTATCCGCGTATTGGGGTCAGCGTAGAGCAGGCGCGCGCGTGGCTGCCTGAGCAAGATCAAGACAGTGCCGCGTTTGCTGCGATTAACCGCGCTGAAGTGAGCGTTGCCTTTGCCCCGTTGCTACGCGGCGAGATTGCCGTTGATGGGCTGACATTGGACGGCATGCGACTCAATTTAGAGCGTGATGCTGAAGGTGAAGGCAATTGGGAACCGTTGGTCGATCGCTTGTCCGAACAGACAAACGATGCCGCTGAAACGGTGCTGGCGCCTGCCAGCGCGGGCCCTAATGCCGACGCCGGTAGCTTGACGGTAGTGCTAAACATTGCGAGCGTGGAAGTGAAAAATGCCGATATACGTTTTCGTGATGAGCAAACCCAAGCGCTGTGGCGGCTGCAACAACTGAATATATCAGGTAGCAATGTTAATCCGGTGCGTGCTTTCCCACTGAAAGCCATGTTCACCTTGACTAAGCACAACCGCCTGGATGCCGAGGTATTGGAGCGCGCTCCGGATATTACCAGTGACATCAATCTTGAAACGCGCATGCGGCTCGGTTTAGAGGAAGAGCTTTTTGTACTCGAAAACATGTCATTAACGACGCGTACCAGTACAAAAACTGACAACGAGCCGCAGCAGCTTAGTATGAAAGCCGCCGAAATGGTGGCGCGTATGGGTGAACAGCAGCTGTCGATTAAAGAAGGGCTACTGGAAGCGGGTTTGCGCAATGCAGGCAGTTGGCAGGGCAGCCTGGCGCTGGCACTTGCCTTTGGCTTGGAAGGCGACTGGCAAGCGCAGACCGTTCAGTTTAAGGATCTCCAGCTCACGGGCCCTGATGGGTTACGAGTGAGCGGCCATCTTAATATTGAACAGATGCTTGACGCGCCAAACTACCGTGGGCAGCTAACCGCAGCGCCATTCACGCTGCGCCCCTGGCTAGCACGCGCGGGCATTACTCTCACTACCGCGGGTGAAGCCGCGCTCAGTGATGTGGCAATGACCAGCCCTATCGAAGGCGATGCCGAGCAGTTCTCGCTGCCCAGGCTTTCATTAGTCATCGACGACAGCACCTTTACTGGAGAGCTATCGGCGGCGTTAGACGGCTCACGTCTGGCGTTTGATTTGGCAGGTGATCAGCTGTCGCTTGACCGCTATTTGCCCGGCGAGGCCACGGCTGAGCAAGCAAGCCGCGGCTTGCTGCGCAGCGCTTTTGCTCAAAGCAGTGATTCGCTGCTCCCGCAATCCGTGCTTGAAGGGTTGGCGCTAGAAGGTGATCTGAGTATTGATACTCTGATTTTCGCTGGGCTGACGTTCAATAAGCCTAGTTTGCAGCTGCGCGGAGATGATGGCGTCCACCGCCTAACAGCGTTTGAATCCGGCTTCTATGAAGGTAAGCTCAACGCTACCGGCCAGGTGGATGCCTCTGAATCTGTGCTTGAATGGGCATTCTCGCCAACGATTAGCAACGTGCAAGTAGCGCCGCTGATTGAGGCGATGAGTGAAAAAACGTCACCACTACGCGGTCGTTTTGATTTGTCTGGCGAACTCACCAGCCTTGGCAACACCCGGGAAGCGCTAACGAGCAACTTGAATGGCCAGCTGACGGCGCGCCTAAATGACGGGGCGATCTTAGAGACCAATATTTCACAGCAAATGTGTGAGCTGGTCGCTCAGCTAGAAGGCGAAGGCACCGTTCGCGAATGGCATGATGATACCCGCTTCGAGCAGTTCGATGGCACCTTCCAAATTAGCAATGGACTGGTGGAAAGCGATGATCTGCTCATCACTCTGCCGGGTATCAATGTTCAGGGCGATGGCGAGCTTAATCTCAGCAGCTTGGCCTTTGATACGCACGCCAACGCACGTTTGGTTGATACGGCTGACGCGGCCTGCAGCGTTAATCCGCGTCTGGCGCAATTGCCGCTACCCATGCGCTGCGAGGGCAACCTGAGCGATGAACGCAGCGAGTGGTGCCGCTTCGACCGAGAGGTATTCCAGACGGCCGTTGTCGACCTGCTACGTAACGAAGCCGGTGATCGTGTGGATGAAGAGATTGAAGAGCGCCTGAGCGATTCTTTGGATCAGCTAGACGAGCGCCTTGGCGAAGAAGCGGGCCAGAAGCTTCGCGAGGGGCTGCGTAATTTATTTAACTGAGTAACGATGCATGTTCATTCTGCGCCGGCCTAAATGCCGGCGCTTTTTTATGAGTATCGTGGATCGTTTACATACTTCTGTGTGAGGAACGTGCATGGCAGATATGCCCGCACCGCGGCTGACGGCCGCTGAATTCCAACGTCGTCTATTAGACTGGTTCGATCAATATGGCCGCCACGACTTGCCCTGGCAGTCACCGCGCAGCGCCTATCGCGTATGGGTGTCGGAAATCATGCTGCAGCAAACACAGGTTGCGACCGTCATTCCGTACTTTGAGCGCTTTATGGTGCGCTTTCCGACCTTGGAGGCGCTTGCCAGCGCGCCGCAAGATGAGGTGCTGCACTTATGGACCGGGCTAGGTTATTACGCCCGTGCGCGTAACTTGCATAAGGCCGCTCAGCTCACGGTAGCGCAGCACGGCGCAGAACTACCTAGCGAAAGTGTCGATGCCCTAACGGCGCTGCCCGGCATTGGCCGCTCTACCGCGGGTGCCATCGTTGCGCAAAGCACAGGGCGGCGGGCGGCGATCTTAGATGGCAATGTCAAACGCTCGCTTACTCGCCTGCATGCGCTGCCCGGCTGGCCGGGCAAGCCGGCGGTGGAGCAAAAGCTTTGGGCGCTGGCCGGGTATTACACGCCCAGCGCGCGCTTAGCCGACTACACTCAAGCGATCATGGATTTTGGTGCGACGCTGTGTAAACGCAGCAAGCCTGACTGTTTAAGCTGCCCGTTTGATGACGTTTGTTTGGCCTATGCCCAGGGTGAGCCACAGCGCTATCCTGAATCAAAGCCGAAAAAAGCGTTGCCCACACGACAGACCATTATGCTCATGCTGAGCGACTCACGGGGCCGGGTATGGCTAGAAAAACGACCGCCAAGTGGCCTTTGGGGCGGGCTATGGAGCTTGCCGCAGTTTGATAAGCATGGCGAACTTAACGACTGGCTAGAGGATCACGCGGTCAATCCTGAGCGCGGCAGTGCATCGCCAAGCTTTTATCATACGTTTAGCCATTTTCGCTTAGAGATTACCCCCCAGCCGGTGACCTGCGATAGGCTGGGCGGTATTCGTGAAAGCGGCGTATGGTACGACATCAACGATCCGCCTGCGCTGGGGCTGGCGGCGCCGGTCAAAGCGTTGCTGAGTCAGCTAACACCTTTTACCCTCACCCAGCCGTAGGCCATGCTTAGCCGTATGGAGAGGACATTGAATAACATCGCATAACCAGGAGCATGCTATGAGCAATACCGTTTTTTGCCGCAAGTACCAGACAGAGTTAGAAGCGTTGCCATTTCCACCCTTGCCGGGCAAGCAAGGCCAGGAGATTCAGGCAACGGTCTCCAAGCCTGCGTGGGAAGCCTGGCAGGCGCTGCAAACTCGCCTGATTAACGAGAAGCATCTCAATATGCTCGACCCAGAGTCGCGGGCCTACCTTATGGATCAGATGCAGCGCTTCCTGGATAATCAGGAAACCGACCAGGCTGAAGGGTATGTGCCGCCTACGCAGGCATAAGCGTTGCTGCCATTCTAGTCAAGGGAGTGGCGTGAAATACCCATAAGCATCGGTATCGAAAGAAAGTTTCACAAAGGTGTTGACGAAAAGCGGTGTTTTTAGTTTAATACGCACCGTTGGCAGCGGCCAGATAGCTCAGTTGGTAGAGCAG
>NZ_JBQDLQ010000090.1:0-13996 GCF_052095695.1 Halomonas sp. | reverse complement strand
ATGCCCCAATGGAGCGGTTCTTTGGTAGCTTAAAGCATGACTGGATATTTAAGGTTCATCAGCCAACTCGCGAGCATATGATCAATGATGTTAGGGCTTACATTAAATATTACAATTTAGACCGACTACACTCATCGAACAATGATTTATCACCGGTTCAGTATGAGAAATTAGCAAATTAATGTGTCCGGTTTTGTTGACCAGAACAGTCGACTGGGCGTGCGAAGGGGGAATCAAGTGACTGATCGTCTCGCGGTCCGTCAGCTCAATATCGAGTCCGGGCTCGAGGAGCTGCGAGTGCAGGATCAACGACATGCGCGGGTGAATAACCTTAGCGACGTCATGGACTGACTCAGTGAGGATGGTGCAGCCAGGCTCGCCGTCCAGGCGATCCATCCAGATGTCGGCGAACCGCGGCGGGGCAGATAGTGGGGCTGCTTGCGACCGTCCTGCTCCGGCCATTCGTACTAGCCGTCTGCCTGCGAGCTGGCCAACGAGTTGCGTGGCTGGCAGGCCAAGGTCAACGCGGTCAAGGCAGAGCCGGTCGCCAACGATTTCTTCCTCAACGGAAACTTCGCTGAACTGATCGAGACGCAGGCGAATATCGCACCATTGGAACGCCTCGGCCAGCCGGAATACACTGCCAGCACCGTCGCATTCCAGGCGTGCGAGCAAGGTGGCTGGATCAACGCACAGGTTATTCGCGCCAACGGCGGTTTTGCCTAAGGGCATATTGATTACGGGCGCAGTCCGCCGCCATGAATCGGCCAACACCCTGGGCAGTGGCTACCCGGCCTTTTTCAGTCAGCGCCTTGCCCCCTGATCGCCCTGGGTAACGACCACCCACTCCCTATCTCAGCCCATGCACGAGCTGCCGCCAACAGAACTGCCTCATGACCCGAGCGTGCCAGTAGCTCAAGTCCGACAGGCAAACCCTGGCTGTCCAACCCGATGGGCAGGTTGATGGCTGGCATTCCGGTCACCGGCGCCAACAGTGTATTGATGCCGCCTTGGGTTCCACCAAGCATTGTAGGCGGATGCCGCATCGTCGGGTAACACAGCATATTCAGGCCCTGATCTGCCATTGCGCTTTCGATTTGTTTACGCAGCGCATCCTGGCGTGCACGGGCCTGCCGATAACCAGGACTATCCACACCGACATGATTAGCCCGGTTACGCAACAGAGTCGCCATCTGTTCGTGGTGTAGTCCTTTTTCGACAATGGTCTTCAGTGAATAGACCGGGCTACCCGAGCGTTTCGCTAGATCTGCCGCCAGCGCGGTGGAAAATTCGTAGGCGATCACATTAGCTCTAACAACCACTTCTCTAAGGTTTGTAAATTCAAACGGCGTACGCCGTACCCCAAGGGTTTCCAGTCGCGCTATCGCTCGGTACGCGATGGCTGAAATTTCACTGCCACTACTCTGTTTATCTTCGAACCAGGCATCCAGTACCCCGATCGAAAAATCAGTGTTGCCTTCGGTCGCGACATAGGGTTGGTCGGACAAAACAGCAAACGCACGCTCCAGGTCGCTGACATAGCGAGTAAGCGGCCCAAGCATATCCTGCGTCGGCGATAGCGGCAGAATGCCGTCCAAAGGCAAGGAGCCACGCGAGGCACGTAGTGTATAGAGGTGATTGAAAGCTGCAGGAATACGAACGGAGCCTGCGGTATCGCTGCCAATGGCCAGCGGCACATAGCCCGCTGCCACGGCCACAGCCGCCCCGCTGCTCGAACCACCGGGGGAGCGATCCAGCGCATATGGGTTTCTGGCAAAACCAGTCAGCGAAGAGGCGCCAGTAATACCGGCAGCCAGTTCATGCATTGCGGACTTGCCAACGATTACGGCGCCCGCATGCCGCAGGCGGCTTACAATCTCGGCATCTTGTACGGCATTCAGACCAATCAGTGCACGCGAGCCTGCCGTCGTAGGCCAACCCGCCACATCCATATTGTCCTTGATTAGTATTGGAATACCGTCCAATAGTCCCAATGGGCAACCCATGCGGCGACGTTCATCGCTGGCGATCGCTGCGTCCCGAGCTTCGCCCGCAAAAACATAAGCGACGGCACGAAGCATCGGCCCCTGCGTGTCGAGTTCCCCGATGCGGGTAAGGGTCGCCTCGACTAAGTCGAGTGCTCTCCAGCGTCCCATATCAAGCCCCGCAATCAGCGAATCGATCGAGGCCGTGGTAAAATTTTTGACTGGCATTTAAACGCTCTCCTCTCTTATACAAAGCGCCAGTAATAGCACGTAGAGTCGTCAGTCGATCGTGTAATGCGCCCGGCCGAACTCTCGGTAAAATGAGAGCTAAAGTACAGCGCGTCATGATCTGCACACTAATCAAGCACCCACTTTCTAGAGGTCTCAGCGCGCACCTTGTCTTCACAGAATGCGGAGCTCCAATGAGGATAGAGTGCCTGAATCGAATGGTGCATGACATCACCGCCAAACAAGCCGTACTCGCCCTGTGACCTCAGGGCGATAGAGGCATGGTCCGGACTGTGTCCTGGTGATGAGTGATAGATCAGCAGTTCGTCGAGTGCTGTCCCGGCCGACGGATCAATGGTCTGGGCAAGCCCAGCATCAAGTATGGGCTGAATACTGTCTTCCATAATCGTGGCGCGTGCTGGGTCGCGCTGCCAGTGATCGAGTTCGGCAGCAGAAAAAAACGTGCGCTGGGAAACATTGGCAGCCAATGGCCATCTTCACAATAAGTATTCCACCCTACGTGATCAGTGTGCAGATGCGTCATTAGCACAGTATCGACGGCCCGCCGATCGACACCCGCTGCAGCTAGTCGTTTGGCATATTGAGTTTGTAAGTTGTGAAATAATGGATTACCGTCGCGATCTCGGTGGTTACCGGTAGCCGTGTCGACTACGATCAGACGCTGCGGCGTTCGCACGACCCATCTATGGATTGACACCGCGATCGTATTCGGTAAATCGATGGTTGCCAGCTCATCCTGATGATCCGGAAACAATTGCGCAGTAGGCAGCTTCGCAATCTGCTCGGTCACTCGGAGGATTTCAGCGTTACCAACTTGAGAACGGTTAATTTTGAGCATACGGTTGAAAGGAGCGATTTTCACAGCATCACCTACTGGATTAATCCTGTGTATTGAAACACGACGTTGTCATGACACTAGTATCATGCTCGCCCCAAAGCGAGGCTAATGCTTTTTCCTAGCCCTGCCGATGCCTAAGAGGCATCAGTGACTAGGCTCGACGCTTCATGTTCTGCACCACACGATGACCATCAAACGTTTCACCTTCTCTTGAGTCCGCGAGTAGAGATATTGGTGTCGTTCATGCATATTGTACATAGAGACATTTGATAAGGACTCTCATCCATGGAGCTGCGTCATCTCCGCTATTTTGTGGCAGCGGCTGAGCACGGCAGCATTCATGCAGCTGCCGAGCAGCTGCATATAAGCCAGCCGACGATATCGCGTCAGATCCATGATCTTGAAGATGAGCTGGGTGCAACACTGTTCTTACGCTCCGCCAGGGGGCTCGCGCTAACACCAGTAGGCAAGATGTTTCTACAGCGGGCCAAGGGGCTCCTCGCTGATCTCGAAGCCGCCAAGGTACAAGCCGTCCGTATGGCACAGGGTCTAAGCGGAAGGCTATCACTGGGGTTCGTCGAAAACGCAACCTGGGGCGGTCGACTGCCTCAGGCTCTAATGCATTTCAAGCAGCACGCCCCCGATGTCGATCTCGAACTATTACCACTCAACTCTAGCGATCAACTCGTCCAATTGGAGGGCCGGCGCCTGGATGGTGGTTTCATCTATCCGTTTAGTGGTGTAGCACCGCGCTTGGGAACGCTAGCTCTGGATTCACATAACGTGGTAGCAGCGCTACCCAGCTCTTGGCTATCCGAAACGCCACCACCTCGCAAACTGGTGGATTTAGCAGACAGAGATTTCATCACCTTTCCTCGCCATATCTATCCCTCCTATTTCGACCATCTCCAAAGCGTTTGCCTGTCGCTAGGAGTGTCGTTGCGCAGCATTCAAACAGCGGAAACCGAAACCGCCATTCTCTCGTTGGTCTCTTCGGGCATGGGGGCGGCCATCGTCAACTCGGCCAACCGGTTTCGCCCGCCGGCACTGGTCGAACTGATGGAACTAGACGATCTGTCTATACCATTGACACTATCTTTCGTTCATTCCCCATCCAACTCCAACCCAGCTCTACGCTCATTTCTGGCGATTCTGAATATGACGCGCATGACGCACCAGTAATGCCTTTGAGGCATCAACCCAAACATCTATAAGCATTACTCCTATCTATAGCATCGGTCTAAGGTGATGACACACTTGCTTTATACGAGATTCTACGGTGTCCAATACAAGAACCGATGCGCCTAGCCTAATCACTACCCAGGTCGCTTTCGATCGAGATGGCATTCAGCATGGTACGTTACAGGTACCTTATTCACGGGATCGATCTGCCTACGGCCATATCCCTATCCCAATTACCGTCATACGCGGGGGAGAGGGGCCAAGCGTTTTACTTACCGGCGGCAATCATGGCGATGAATACGAGGGGCCCATCGCCCTCAAAAAGCTGATACATCAACTTGGGGAAGGAAGCATTCAAGGTACATTGATCGTTATTCCTTCACTCAACCTCCCAGCCATTCTGAACGCGTCGCGCACCTCACCTATCGACGGTGGCAATCTTAACCGCCTATTTCCAGGTCGACGGGACGGTAGTATTACCGAAATGATTGCCCATTACGTAGAACACGAGTTGTTTCCGCGCGTGGATGGTGCAATCGATCTACACGCGGGCGGTGCATCTTTCGACCATCTGCCTACGTTATTAACTTTTCCGCCGATCGACGCAGGTGCCAGCGCGGATTATCTCGCACTAATCGAGGCCTTCTCGGCACCGCGAGCTATGGCGCTGGACATGCTGGGCGAGGATCGCACTTACTCCAGCGCCGCTGCACGTGCAGGCATCTGGTTCATGGGAGGAGAGTTTGGTGGTAGCTCGCGCTGCGATCCCGATTGCCTCGAGATCGTCGAGAGCGGCCTGGCCAGAGTGCTCCATCGCTTAGGCATGATAATCGAACCACCGCCCCCCGCTTTGTGGAAAACGCAGTGGCTGGAAGTACAGGGACGCCGTCACTATCTCTTCGTGCCACGCCCGGGGATATTCGAGCCCTGCTTCCGGCTGGGAGAGACTGTTACCGAAGGTCAACTATCTGGGCGTCTGTACGATCCTTACGAGCCTTGGCAGCCCCCTCGCGAGTTTTACTTTGAAAGCAACGGTATTGTCGTCTGCGCGCGCACCTTCGCTGGTGTCGACGCCGGCGATTGTCTCGCCGTGCTTGCTGCCGAGATCGACAACTTTTCTTAGAATAAGCGCACTATCTCAATAAAATAACAGGATATCTACGATGACCACGTTCTCAAGAGTACCAATCGACAAGCGTCGCCGTCTCAAACTACCGCACATCTACATCATTTTATTGACCTGCATCGGTCTGGCTGCCCTGGCGACACATTTCATCACAGCTGGGGAGTACACGCGCATCCCAGGCCCCGGTGGGCGCCCCGTAATCGATCCAGGCAGCTTTCACACCGTGGTCGCTTCTCCTGCCAATTTCATGGATTTGATGCTCGCCATACCGAGAGGACTGATTGGCTCGGCCCAGATAGTGTTTTTTGTTCTTATTGTTGGCGGTGCCTTTGCGGTACTACGACGAACTGGCCTGATCGAGTTGGGCGTCGAGAATCTGAGCCGACGTTTCGCCAGTCGCCGCCTATTACTGATTCCAACACTAATGATTGTATTCGCCTTACTGGCATCGTTCATTGGCGTACCCGAGCTATCGATGGTTTACGTGCCTATCCTGTTACCCTTATTGATCGCTCTCGGCTATGACTCGATCGTTGCCGCCGCAGTGGCCTTATGCGCTACCGGCCTGGGCTATTCCGTCGGCGTATTCAATCCGCTTAATACTGGTCTTGCCCAACAATTAGCCGATGTGCCTCTCTATTCAGGCTACCCATTGCGAATTGCTTTGCTGGCCGTGCTACTGACGATCTCGATCGGTTATATCATGCGATACGCCCATCGTTTGGCGTGCAACCCTGAAAGAGGCTTGATGGCAGATGACGCAATCGAGTGCGACAAGCGTGAACGATATCAACAAATCGTAGATTACTCTGACTCTCATCTTTCCAAGCGTCAGTGGTTGGCGACGCTACTCGCCCTAGGGTGCCTCGGGGTCTTAATTTTCGGCGTTACCCGCCTGGGCTGGTACATGACTGAAATCTCAGGCCTGTTCATACTAATGACACTACTCGTCGGAACTGCAGCGGGATTGGCGGGGGAAACAATCTGTGAGTCCTTCACCGACGGCTGTCGAGAAGTTATGATGGGTGCGTTGGTGGTCGGTATTGCACGTGGCGTGGCGGTCATTCTGGAAAATGGTCAAGTGTTGGATACTATGGTATTTTCCATGGGGCAGCTGGTGAGCGAGTTACCCCCAGTCCTTTCTGCCATCGGCATGTTCACCACTCAGCTCGGTATCAACTTTTTCATTCCTTCCGGTAGTGGCCAGGCGCTCGTCACCATGCCCATTATGGCGCCATTGGCAGATATCGTCGGTGTTACTCGACAGACATCAGTACTGGCCTTTCAGCTTGGCGATGGCATGAGCAATATCCTCTACCCCACAGCCGGCTATTTCATGGCGACACTGGGCATCGCCGGTGTTCCATGGTCGAAATGGGTGCATTTTTTTCTGCCACTCTTCTTACTCTGGATCGCCATCGCCACGGTATTTCTTATTCTGGCGCAGATCCTGCAATGGCAGGGATGATCTCCCATTAAGATATTTTCAAAGTGCTCTCCTGCGATACTGTGCCCCATTTCACCACGTTGGCAAGCTTTGTCAGCCGTCATGCCGAAGATATTGAGGCTCTGTTCGAGCAAGTGCTTCTAGTGTGTCACGAATAAGGTTTGTTGGGTAAAGAACTCTTTGTGATTGATGGCTGCAAGATCCCCTTCAATGTTAATTTCGAGAGCAGTAGCAGTTCTCTTATTTTCAACAGGACTTGATTAAGTGTGGGCGGCGTCGATTGAATACCTCTTTTTTCGCACCAAATCCTTCTCATAAGCGCTCGCTTACAGGAGTCATAATGTCAAGATTTACCTATCCTCATACTAAACGTGTTGATGTAGTAGACGAGCTCTTCGGCCACAAGGTAGTAGACTCATATCGCTGGCTTGAACAGGATGCGCGTACCGATCCAAAAGTCACGGAATGGGTGGAAGCCCAGCGTTCTCTAACGAGTAATTATCTAGCGACTCTGCCCTGTCGCGACATTTTCCGACATCATCTGAAGAAGCTTTACGATCAAGAGGGGTACACTGCTCCTCAAAAATGTGGTGAGCGATACTTTTTTACCATGAGCCTTGGACTCGACAGCCAGCCTTCTCTCTATGTGCGTGAAGGTGTCTTTGGAGCCGAACGCATTCTAATCGATCCCAATACATGGTCCTATGACGGTGCGGATGCGCTGGCAGAGTGGGCCGTATCCGATGATGGCGCATTCGTTGCCTATGGTGTGCAGCAGGGGGGAACCGACTGGCGTACTATCCGAGTGCTCAATGTTGAGACAGGCGGGGTTCTGGAAGAAGCGGTAAATTGGGTTCGCTTTACCCAAATCATTTGGAAGAAAGACGCTTCAGGTTTTATTTATTCTCGCTTTCCTGAACCAGAAGGTGGGGCGAACTCGGCGGCGAGCATTGCCGACCACGCCATCTATTTCCATGCCTTAGGTACACCGCAAAGCAGTGATCTTCTAATTCATGCCACGCCGAATAACCCTGGATGCCTGCACCTTGCCGACCGAACAGATGACGGAACCTACCTGCTTATCTATTCCACTTTAGGCGTTGGCACGAATGCTTTAGCGGTCGTTGATTTGGCTAGTGAAGACTGGATTCCTCGAATATTGATTGCTAATTACGAAGCTGAATGGTCGGTGATCGGTAGTCAGGGCACTCGACTTTTTATCATGACCAGCCAAGATGCCGAACGGCGAAAAATAGTCGCTCTAGATATTGCCGATGCGGAACTGACGATTGACCTTGTCGTACCCGAGGATGAAGCTGTCTTGAACAACGCCTCGATTCTGGGCGGGTATTTGCTCACCACTTATTTTCGCGATGCATATACGCAGATGCGCCGATTCAAACTCGATGGTACTGCTGATGGCTCGGTTCAGCTACCAGGAATAGGCAGTGCGGGTGGTTTCAAGGGCAAGAGCGATGACAATGAAGCTTTTTATCTATTCACCAGCTTCGATACGCCGGTTACCGTCTATCGCTATGACGTAGACTCCAATACTTCCACAGTATGGGCGCAGCCGACGTCACAGGTTGATCGCGAAATGATCATCGTCAAACAATACTTCTTTACGTCCAGGGATGGTACTAAAGTACCTCTCTTTACTGTCCGGCGTAAGGGTGACAATGGTCCTTCACCCACACTTCTTTATGGGTATGGGGGCTTCGGTATCAGCTCGGTGCCTATATATTCACCAGCTCAGATGGCTTGGATTGAGCAAGGCGGTATTCTAGCGGTAGCCAACATTCGTGGTGGCGGCGAGTATGGTAAAGCTTGGCACCGTGCTGGTCAGATGGAGAATAAGCAGAATGTCTTCGATGATTTTATCGCGGCCAGTGAGTTTCTTAAGGAAGAGGGAATCACTCCAGAAAATGGCTTGGTAGTCCAGGGCGAATCCAATGGCGGGCTTTTAATAGGCGTGGTTGTGAACCAGCGTCCAGATCTTTATGCAGTAGCCTTGCCTGGCGTTGGCGTTATGGACATGCTTCGTTATCACCTATTTACCGGTGGTCAACTCTGGATCACCGAGTTCGGGAGTCCCGAAGAAGAGAAACACTTCAATAATTTGCTCTCATACTCGCCTTATCACAATGTTCAGGAAGGCAAAAGCTATCCTGCCATTCTTGCCACAACGGCTGATACCGATAATCGAGTCGTCCCTGGACACACCTTCAAGTACATCGCAGCCATACAGGTCGGAGATACTGGCTCACGACCCCACTTGGTTCGTGTCGAAACCCGGGCTGGTCATGGAGCAGGGATGCCGAAGGAAAAGATCATCGAACAAATAGCGGATCAGTGGGCGTTTGCGGCTCATTGGTCAAGTTTGAAGGTAGTAAGTAGCCAATAATATCTCAAGCAGACGCCGGAGTTACGTTCCGCGGTTTTGCAGTCAGAGCTTGCGCCGAACTCTCTTTCTAAAGCGAAAGGTTTCAAAGATTGGTCTAACGCCGCCGCATTCGCAATTCGAGTGCCTACTCACCAGAACTGAACCTGATCGATATTCTGTGGCGACAGATTAAATACACTTGGCTGCACATGAGTGCCTATTTCTCGTTTGATCGCCTACGCGATGAGGTACACCGTCTACTCGGTGAATATGGAACTGATCACGCGATTAATTTTGAATAGGCACTTAGGAATGTCTTAGTGACGACAACCACTACCTGGGACGATGTAGCCGACACGGTGACGTTTTCCGTCCCACTGGATATCGACTTCATTGCCGAGAGAATCCCTCCACAGTCTCGCATCCTGGATCTAGGCTGTGGCTACGGACGGACAATGGCGAGCCTGCGTGCGCGGGGTTTCTGTCGCCTGATTGGTTATGACGCCTCTCCGCAGCTTGTGGCACGAGGGCATTCTCAAACGCCAGATTTAGACCTGCGTGTGGCCGATGCCACTCACTTACCCGACTCCAGCGACACCTTCGATGCTGTCGTCATCGCAGCCCTACTTACTAGCGTGCCTTGTCCCCGCCATCAGACCATGATCGTGGCAGAGATTGCCCGGGTACTTCGCCCTGGAGGAGAGGTCTTCGGTGTGGACTTCCTGAGAGATGGGGATGCTGGCTACCTCTCTGGGGGTAGGTTCCGCGCGACAAATGGCATCTCCATGATCCACTTTAAAGACTCCGAGCTCTCCGCCTTATTTCAGGCTTTTACAATTGTCGAGAGCAAGCGGATCGGTATCAGCTCATTATCTAGCAAGCCAGCCGAAGTGCTGCAGTACGCTTTTCAGTTGCGGAGATAAACTGGATATTGAGGTCGTGGCCCAGGTTCTTGAGAAGTAATTCATGCCGCCATCAAACACTTTCTCTGGATACCCTAAAAAATATTAACTCTGGCCTCTCTTTTATTCAGTGTTCGATATCGTAGTACGGATGAGCGATTCGATTTCCTTCTCCTTTGATGTTTCATCGCTAAAGAGCATACGGTACATAAGAGGCGCGACGATGAATTGGACAACTTCATCGACGGCTAAGCTTTTTTCGCGTCGGTCGTCTGCCCTTTTTGTGATCACTTCTATCTGTTGGCGTATGTAATTATCACATTTTCCCGTACAGGCATGGCCTTGTGTACCCAGCACTTCTCTAAGCATGGCTCTGCCAGGATCGGACGCCATTTCATCAATAAAGGCTTCCATCCAGTTCGCAAGGTCGTCGTGTAGGTTGCCAAAATCCTCAGGGATTTGTTCTGGCTGCATGCGTTCTAAAGCGACATCTGCAAGTAGGCTATCCAATGTGCCCCAACGTCGATAAATCGTTGTCGGGTTCACGCCAGCACGAGCGGCAATGCTGGGCACGGTGAGTCGCTCGTGCTCAAATTTTTTCTGAATCTCACGGACGGCTGAATGAACAGCTGTCTGTACTCGCGCACTGCGTCCACCAGGACGAGGTGCTGTTTTATCGTTCATTGTGTTCCTTTTTTTAGCTTGCAACCCGCCTCTAAAGCAAAAAACTTGCTTTAGAGGCGGGTTGGTACTATCATCCTTAAAGCAAAATATTTGCATTAAGGATGTATTATGTCAACGGGTACTTGTTTGGAATCGGATAATCGTTTTCATTGGAAGCTCTCATCTTCCACGACGACGATTCTGTATACCGTAATTTTAATAGTTTTTCTGGCGGCATCCAGCGCGCTAACGCCTTTATATCATCTATATCAAGATCAATGGGGGTTTGGTGCTACGACACTGACGACCGTATTCGCTGTTTATGCGGTGGGATTGTTGCTGGCGTTACTCTTTACTGGGCGCCTTTCTGATTTTGTCGGTCGACGACCTGTCATCTTGTCTGCGCTTTTGTTGGAGATGGTTGCGATGGCTACTTTTTTAGGTGCCAGTGACGCAGGAGTGTTGATCATCGCCAGAGCTATTCAAGGGGTGGCGACTGGCTTGGCGACTGCCGCAGTAGGTGCGGCCATATTGGATCTTAGCCGTGAAAAGGGGGCGTTAATTAATAGCATTTCGCCTATGTTTGGGATGGCGCTTGGCGCATTAGGTAGTACGGCATTGATGATTTATGCACCGTTACCGACTCAGTTGGTGTTCGGATTATTGTTGTCCATTTTGATCGTGGCGGCACTGTTGACTTGGTTTGCACCTGAAACCTCAGCGAAAGCCTCTGGCGCGTTGGCCAGTTTGAAGCCGCAGATCACGGTGCCTATGCAAGCTCGTAAGGCTTTTCTATTGATTACGCCCGTTAATATGGCGGTGTGGATGCTCGGCGGGTTTTACTTGTCGCTCATGCCTTCGCTCATTATCGATATTTTGCATCTCCATTCACCTTGGTTGGGGGGCAGTGTTGTTGCTGCATTGACCCTAACGGGAGGGTTGGCGGTGATTGTGGCGCGTAATTTTACGTCTTTCGTCACTATTTCATCTGGCGCGATTGCCCTGTTGGTCGGTTTGGCAGTTATTTTGTTAGGCGCGAATACGGGAAGCGGCCTGATGCTGATGATCGGTTCTATTGCGGCGGGTTTTGGTTTTGGTGCGGGTTTTTTGGGTTCCTTACGCAGTGTGTTGTCTTTGGCTGAACCACATCAAAGGGCATCGTTAATGGGCGTGTTTTACACGGAAAGTTATTTGGCGCACAGTTTGCCAACCATTGCTATTGGCTATGTTGCGCAAAAAACGGATCTATTAACCGCGGTCAATGTATACGGTGTGTTGATCGGTTCATTGGTGTTGGTGGCCATCTTTTTATTGTTTTTAAAGCGTAGAGCAGCGCAGGGGGGAGCATTGTCATGAGCGCATTAGTTTTTACGCCGATGTCTGTCGAAGACACAATGGCTTTGGCCAGAGGTTTGCACCTTGATCTGCCAGAGGAGCGGGCGGTTGTTATTGCCAATGTGGTGGCTCACATCAGAAATGTGGTCGGAAAATTAGATGAAATGCCTTGTGATGAGACATGTGCTCCGGCTTTTCAGTATTCAGTGGGGGGAGAGTAGGGGATGAACGAAGTGATCAATATGTCGTTGGCTGAAGTGAGCGAGCGAGTTGCCGCGCAGAAGTTGTCGCCCGTTGAGCTGGTTGATCTGGCGATACAATGCATCCGTCACAACGAACCGCACATTAATGCGTTTGTATCGGTTTGGGAGGAGGAAGCACGGCAACAGGCCAGGCAAGCGGAAGATGAAATTGCCAGAGAGCATTATCGTGGACCATTGCATGGAATTCCTATCGCGTTGAAAGATCTTTATGATATGGCGGGTAAGCCAACAACGGCGAGCTCTCAACAGCGCATTGGGCATCAGGCTAAATCGAGCAGTGCGGTGGCGCAAGCATTGCAACGAGGCGGTGCCATTATCGTCGGGAAAACGCACACGCATGAGTTTGCTTTCGGTTTAACCACACCACAAACAGCTAATCCACGGGATAGACTGCGAACGCCCGGTGGTTCCAGTGGTGGTTCTGCGGCGGCAGTTGCTTATGGTGGCGTATGGGGTGCGATGGGTACTGATACGGGAGGATCGATTCGCGTTCCTTCAGCCTTGTGTGGCATTGTCGGATTTAAACCGACTTATGGGGTAATGTCTGTAGATGGCATCACCCCTTTGTCCTGGTCTTTGGATCATGCTGGGCCGATGGCAAGAAGCGTCGAGGACGTGTATTTAATGTGTCAGGTGATTGGTGACGCTGGCAAATACGATGTGGAAGGTGCGAAACAGGAGACAGATCGGCAGCAGAAACTCAGGCCAGTCGATATGGCAAGCTTAACTGTGGGTGTTCCTCGTAACTATTATTTTGATCACGTGGCTGAGCCCATTGCAGCGGCTGTTTACCATGCGGCCGATTTATTGGTGCAGCAAGGAGCTAAAGTGGTCGAAATGGATATCCCTTTAAGTGATTACTTAATCCCCACGCAATGGGGGATAATGGTTTCCGAAGCAGCATCGGTTCACGGGGCAACGATACGACAATCACCTGAGTTGTACGGGGAAGATGTGCGAATATTGATTGAATCAGGGCAGCTGTTGCTTGCAACGGATTATCTAAAAGCTCAGCGAGCAAGAGGAATGATTCAAAAAGCGTGGCAAGGTATGTTTGAAAATATAGATGTCTTGTTAACGCCTACGGTTCCGCAAACGGCAGCGTGGAAAGATCAAAAAGTATTTGTTAGCGCAGATGGAAGTCACGAAAGTGTCAGCGATGCTTATGTGCGACTGTGTGCGCCAAGTAATGTGACAGGGTTGCCTTCATTGACCCTACCTTATGGTCAAGATGCTGATGGGCTACCTATTGGTGTACAGTTAATTGGTAAGGCTTTTACGGACTATAAAGTACTGCAAGTAGGCAAAGTGATTGAAAATCATTAGCCTGTAAACACAAACTGTGCAACTTGTAATGGAATTGGATACTTCAATTAGCGACAATATCAGTCAGCAATTGAGGTGCTGCTATGAGTCGAAAACGAACTTATAAATAATTGTGGAAACATAAAAAGTTGGTAAAAATAGTCCTGAAGCGCGCGAGGGTGTTCAAAAGTCTGTGTCACGCAGACCCGCTCACAGGCTGATGTAATCATCCAAGCGCTCGGGTAAATGGATGGTCATCTGTGACAGTGTCAAATTCCAGTTCTGCACCGGGTGCGTCCAGCGTTCAGAGGCTTTGAG
>NZ_JBQDLQ010000089.1:0-14085 GCF_052095695.1 Halomonas sp. | reverse complement strand
TAACTGATCTGCCTTTCAAAATATTGGTAGCGGGGACCGGATTTGAACCGATGACGGTTATGAGACTGATGAAATAGGGACATATTATATGTCCTAAAATCACGTTTAATGATCTAAAATCATCATTAGAAAGGGTTTTTCTTGGGTTGCATTCGCGGAGGTAGCGTCACTTAAGAGCACATGAGGGAGCTTATAGTTGGCACAAAGCTTGGGGAAATTGCCTTGGCAGAAAGTGACCTTCAGGCCAGTCACAGTGCGCTAACAAACCGATGTTACAGGGCGAACGTAAATGTTCTTATATCTTTGTTTCCTGAAAGCTGAGATTAAGTAATCTTGATCGTAAATAAACGAATGCACTGGCCGGCACACCAAGCCAAAACAGGTTTCAGGCGTGTGTTACCATCATAGAACCAGTAAGCCCTAGCTTTGTATCCACACCGTTCAATAAGCCTTTGGCATGTACCGTTTTAATATGCAGTACCGCACCCAATCTCCCGTCCCTCTTCTGATGAACTTTATCTATACATCGTGCGTGGTCGAAGATTATTGCCAATCAGGTCAGCAATAGACAGTGTGCCATCTGTTCACTGGAACACTAGAACCACTGGCATGCTCGTTGCCTGGATTCAAATTGGGTGGGGTCATAGGGTCAGCACACAGAGCTGTGTGGGAAACTCATAGCGCTAGATCAACGTCATCCAGCAGGCGGGCGTCCACGCCAGCTGAGTAAATCTGCTGGATGGTAAGGCTGAAGTCGCGCTTATATCCTGCTGCGCAGACCAAGGAGGGATGCGAGTGTGGATAACCACTTCGGCTTTTTGAACACCCAGAATCAGATTCTGAGTGTTCATTATTTTAGCAACTTTAGCGACCATTTTCTGCTGTAGCCGGTTTAACCTGAAGTAGATTTGATCGCATGTTCCAGCGTCTCAATAAAGAGGTCAATTTCCTGGCGTTGAATGCAAAGAGGAGGGCGAAGCTTTAAAGTACTGCCTGATTTACCCGCTGCGCCAATCAGCACGCCGTTATGTTTGAGTGTGTTAATAACCTGAGTAGTACGAGAGGTGTCCGGTTGGCCATTTTGATGTGGGTTACATAAGTCCAGCCCAATAAACAGTCCCGCACCACGGACATCACTGATCTCCTCATAGTGCGACCTAAGGTCATTCAGCTGTGCTTTGAGGTACTCGCCCTGATGTTGGGCGTTGGTGATCAGCTGTTCATCCTCCAGCACATCAAGTACCGCCATGCCAGCCGCGACAGCGACAGTGGAGCCACCAAAGGTGTTGAAGTAACCAATATCAGCATTTAGTGCGGCCAATAACTCATCCCGTGTCACTAGACCCGCCATCGGAAAACCATTGCCCATTGGCTTGCCCATGGTCACAATATCCGGTGTGACCTGATGACGACTAAATCCCCACATGCCAGCACCTGTACGGCCAAAACCGGGCTGCACTTCGTCGGAAATCAGCAAACTCCCATTGGCCTGAAGCCATGTCACCGCAGGTGCCATGAAACCGGCGGGGTCGGCATAGATACCGTCACTGGAAAAAATTGAATCGACCAGTAACGCTGCACAGCCATGGCCGCGTGCGGCTAGTTGTTTAACGCCCGCCTGCACCTGTTCAAGAAACCATTGTGCGGGATCTACGGCGGTCAGTATGTTGGAAAGCGCAATAACGTGTACGTGATCCGGGGGAGACCCAGTTTTGTATGATGAGGGGGAAACATCGGTGACAGCGCTGGTATTGCCGTGATACGCCGCTTCGCTGACGATAATACCGTGCTTGCCTGTCCACTGGCGTGCCAGTCGCAGGGCCATATCATTACTCTCGCTGCCGGTACAGGCTAGCACCAACCTTTCCAGCGGGGCGGGGAGTGTTGACAGCAAGCGATCGGCGTAATGGTGAATGTCCTCGTGGAGGTAGCGAGTATGGGTATTCAGTACCCCCATCTGCCGGGCCACCGCCTGCACAATGTGTGGATGGCAATGCCCAACTGACGGTACATTATTGTACATGTCCAGGTAGCGCCGCCCTTGGCTGTCGTCAAGCCAAACACCCTCGCCTTTGACGATGTGCAAGGGCTCTTCGTAAAACAGCATGGATGTGGGGCCGACGGTTTCAAGGCGTTTACGAACCATCTCCCTAAGTGATGGATCCGCTTGATCCAGATTCTCAAAACGAAAAGCGTTCTGGTCGAGAATGCCACGAATATTGTTCACGATAATATCCTTTTGAATCAACAAAGAAAATTGCTTTTTTTGTTCAGCCCCTGGCGTACAGATACTGACGGGCAAGCTCAGCGGTACCCTGAATGTAACCTGGTGCTAGTGCTTGGGCGGTCGGTGTTTCGGCGTGTGTTGCTAACCAAGCGCTGAGCATGATGCGACGGATCATGATGAAGGTATCCAGCGCAGCGATATCTTCATCATCGAACTGGGCGATGGTCTGATAGCCACGAATCCAGGCGTCGCGCAACTTTGGAATCATCGGGTCGAGCTCATGAAAGCTGATCGCTGCGGCGAAATCATAGGCGTACCAGCAGAAACCACTGTCGTCGAAGTCGATGACGGCCAGTTGGTCGTCATTGACCAGTAGATTGGCCAGGCGCAAATCGGCATGTACCAGGCCATAGCGATCTTCGTGGTGGCCATAGGCATCAATGACGAGATGGATATGTTCAATAGCCTGATGGATGATGTCTTCATCCTTGGAGGTAATGCCCGGTGCTTGGTGCCAATCACCCCAAAGCCCGTCGGGGGCAATCATGGTGTCAAGGTTCCAGCGTTTGCGCGCAAACCAGTCCGGGCGCTGCCAGGTTCGGCTGTGCTCATGAAGAGAGGCTGTTACCGCACCAAGTTTTTCAAACCAGTCAGGCAAGGCTTCTCCGACATTTGGTTCACTGCCGCTAACATGCTCAAACGCAACTGCATGAAAATCACGGCCATTAATGGCCATCTTGATCACCGGGCTGCCAGTGATAGTGTTAATTGGTGAGGGTGTATTCACGCGACCTGACGCGCGCAGGTCGTGAATCCATGCCAGCTCGGATTCAATCTCCTGTTGGTCGTGATAATCGGGGCGATGAACGCGGATAATGCGTTTGTGATTTGTTAGCGGGTCATGCGAAACGAACGTGGCATTTTCTGACGTCGTCAGCAGTTCAATTCGGGTATCCGCGGACATTTTCCAATAATCAAGTGATTGGCAAAGTTCCGCTTTTAGGTCGTCAACCAGGGTTTGTGTGTACATCTGACATTCTCTCCTGCGATTTGGAGCCCTCAGCGCCATCACCAGACAGCGCTGAGGGGCTAACTTGTCGTGACAATGTTCAGGTCCGCGTGGCTTTGGGTTGCAGAGGAATATCGGAGGCTGCCTGAAGCGCCTCCATCTCCTCAACGGCATTCTCTGCTTCCAAGATCAACGCCAGCTCTTCATCCGCTGACTGGGCGACTAGATGGCGCTTGGCATAGGCGAAGAAGTACACCGTCCCGATGACAAACAGCACAATGGTGTAGTTAAAGGCGCGGGGGTCGAAGGCATAGACGCCGGTCATGGCGACGATCGAAAGCAACAACGCAATAGAGGATGTGACAATGCCACCCGGAGTTTTGTAGGGGCGTTCTAGCTCGGGGCGGCGCAGGCGAAGCAGAATATGGCTGAGTGCCATGAGCGCATAGGAAATAGTGGCGCCCACCACGGCCATGCCCAGAATAAGATCGCCTTCACCGGTCAGTGAGACCAGAAAGCCGAAAACTCCAGGGGCAACTAACGCCCAGGTGGGAGCTTTACGCTTACTGGTAATTGACAGCACTTTGGGAAGGTAGCCTGCCCGTGACAGAGCAAATACCAAACGGCTGTAGCCGTAAATGACTGAAAAGAAAGATGCGATCAGCCCAGCAAGACCTAGCACATTGATAGCCGTAGCCAGACCGCTGTTTCCGGTGGTTTTCAGAGCATCTACGAGCGGAACGCCGCTGGCAGAAATCACATCGGCCCCTGCTGCTCCGGCGAGTAAGAACACCACCAATGTAGCGGTGAACAACAGGAATATCATTGCTGCAATAATACCCTTGGGCATATCACGAGCTGGGTCACGGGCCTCTTCAGCGGCTAGCGGTACGCCTTCAACGGCCAGAAACAGCCACATGGCAAAAGGCAGAGCAGCCCATACACCATACCAACCGAAGGGTAGCCAAATGCTACTACCACCAGCCTCATCAGTAGCGGCAATCGTGAACAGGTTAGAGGTGCTGAAATCGCCTATCAGCGCTACGGCGGTGGTCAGGATTGCGATCACGGCGAGGGCGCTGATAACCATCATAGCCTTCAGCGCTTCGCCAACACCTGCAAGGTGGATGCCAATAAAGATGGCGTAGAAGAGCGCATAGACCCAGGGGCCATTAATTCCCAGCAGCTCTTCAACCGCAGCACCGATAAAAATCACGATGGCCGCTGGTGCTAATGCATATTCGATCAGTACCGCCAGTCCCGTCAGGTAGCCACCTGCCTGGCCCATAGTCTGCCGAGCAAAACTGTAACCTCCGCCTGCGGCAGGAATGGCGGCTGACATTTCTGCCAGCGAGAGCACCAATGCAAAGTACATGGTGGCCATCAAAGCGGCGGCAATTACAAAACCACCCCAACCAGCTTCTGCCAGACCAAAGTTCCAACCGGCGAAGTTGCCAGAAATAACATAGGACACCCCTAAACCTGCAAGGAGTATCCAACCAGCGGTTCCTTTTTTTAACTGGCGTTTGGCCAGGTAATCCTTATCAATTGCGTTTGCCATGAGCATCCTCCAGGTCAACATAACGAGTTGTTGTGCGTTTGCCGATTCCTTTGCGCTGCGATTGGTGAATGGTGCTTTGGTCAGTGAAAAGGGAACGGAAATTGCTAGCTCTTTGAGGTTAGAGAGCTTATTTCGATACGGGTTATCGAATTTTGGCAAAAGTACGCAAAGGGAGGGGAACGACTGTGTATAAGGCTTTACATGCTAAAAAAACAACGCACAAACTGGTGCAAAACAAAAATAAAGAGGAAAAAATGCACCCGAATGAATCACAAGAGAAACAAGTTGCTCCGCAATGGCGTGTCTCTATTTCGCATGAAGTAAACGAGCAGGCATTTAATCTGACTAACTGGGCTCAGGAGTACAATCAGTGCAGTACAGGACGTTTCGAAGGGCGTGTGGAAGAGTGTCACTTTGGTGGCATTCAGATTATAAATGAATACACTAATCAGACGCTCTATCAGCAATGCATTCCTTGGCCAGACGCTTTTTGGATAGGGATACCTTCTCAGCGAGAGCATTTTCGCATCAATGGTCAGGAGGTTGAGCAGAACGACGTGCTTTGGCGTCTTGGCCACCATTCGTTTGAGCTGATGACACCTGCCAATTGCCACATCCTTAGCATTTTGATTCGTCGTGATGAGCTGTTTGCATTGGCCGACCGGGAAGGCATCAGTTTTGAGCACCTCATTGATTCTGCGACACCTTGCCTGAAAAGCAATACAAAGCAAGTCGATACCATATCATTACTGGTCAAGCAGATTCTGGCGTCTTCCAGTGATGCCATGGATACTGACATCCACAAGGACATGCTGTTACAGGAGTTTCTGAGCTTGCTGGATAGTGGGACACTCAATTCAGCAAAAGCCCCTAGCTATCTTCACCGTCGCGCTGTGGTTGATCGCGTCTGGGACTATCTAAAAACTTCGGGCGATAGTCCTGTGACTATTGCCGCATTATGTGACATCGCCTGTGTTAGCCGGCGAACTCTGCAGTACAGTTTTGAGAGTATTCTTGGAATCAGTCCTGTGCAATTTCTGAGGGCCGCACGACTGAATCGCGTGCGACGCCAGTTATTAACTTGTAGTGGTGTGTCTATTGCCGATGCAGCGGCAAGTCAGGGATTTTATCATCTCAGTCAGTTTGCTTTGGATTACAAGCGGCTATTTTGTGAGCGACCCTCTGATACGCTCAAGCGGCGGCTGCATTGACCCTATGCATCACTCCATTTTCAGTAACAATGCCTTGGCATTGGCAGTCTTATACAAACTCCACAGGCGTCACTCTCGATGTTACCTCAATCCTCAATCGCCGCTAACAGCGCAGTCTCGGCTTGTAGAATGTTGCGGACGGCGTTCACAATACGGTCGATGCCTTGGGTGCCACACTCGGGACAATCGTAAGTGCGGACATCGAGCGGCAGTGATTCCAGCACAAACCCGCAGCCATAGCAGCGCTTGCTACTAGGGTATCAGCGACGAATTGACGCCCCGCCCACTCGGCCTTGTAGTGGAGCTGATATGCCAGCTCACCCCCCCCCATGTCACCGATGGCTTTGGCCAAATGCCGGTTCTTGACCATATTCTTCATCGCGAGGCTTTCAAGACAGATCACTTGGTTCTCGTTGACGATCTGACGGGTGAGTTTATGAAGATGTTCAAGCCGTGTGTCGGCGATTTTGGCGTGGCACTTGGCAAATTACTGCTTCGCTTTGGCGCGATTATTCGAGCCTTTTTGCTTGCGACTGAAGCGCCGTTGCGCCCGCCCCTGCGTGTTGTGTGGCGTGGAGTATTGACCTTGGCGCTATCACTGGTCTCGGACAGGTCTTTTACCCAAGATCAATCCCCACTAACTTGGGCATGATCGGCAACGCCTCGGTGCCCATTTTACATAGGCAACCAATGAAGTAGCATCTGCGCCTTCTGTGGAGTATTAGTAACGTTTGAGTGTCAGCTCTGGAAGGTATATAGCGCCGATACGCCAGTACGTCGTTGATAATGCAGCTGAAGCTCTCCACTATAGAGCTCGTTTGCGGACTTCCCTGTTTAATCAAAAGGTGCTTAATGCCAGGTTCTTTGTTCTTAGTCGAACGGGTGGCGGCCGCTGGGTTCGTGCTCATACGTTCACGTGAAGCGAACGGTGAAGGGCTTATCGTTGTCGGCGCCTCACATCGCTAAGCATTCGGTGCAGTCCGTAGGTGGGCAACCGTGGGGTCAGGAAGTCTCGCGACACGAGGAGAAGGTTATTGAAACCAAGGCGAAGAACTTTCGAGCAGCGACCCGAGCCTCCTCATGCTTAGGAGTGAGCTTAGCCATCAGGTTGTGCAATGTGATCAGTCGGTCATAGACGTAGTCACGATAACTCCAATGTCGGATGGTTGCGGTAGCGATACCATACCTAAATGCCAGTTCAGTTTTCGGGATGCTGGAGGGTGCCGTTTAGCTCTCTGCATGGATCTTGTTTCTGAAGCTTGATGCCCATGTACTTGTTCTCGGATGAATTGCTGAAAAAGCCCTCCATTTGTTAATAGAAGATAATTTTTATAGGCGATGTGATCATCCTGAACGTACAAATATCCCATTAATTGCGCACGGCTGATATGGTGATATGGAACCACAATATCTACCCCGTCATAGGTGAGATTGTTTTTAATTTTATTATGTTACGCTTGCTTTCTTTTACTTTGAAACTTAAAGGAAGAAATTTCAGCTAAGTTTAGCGTCTATCGCTATATATTAGATTGCTTTATCTTATATAGTAAAATTTTATGTAATAAAGTATAAGGGCGATGGTAGAGTACACGACCGCAGTTAAAAACGATGAAAAAAGCACAGATAATCAAATAGCGCGCTTTGGCCACCCCTATCGCGATATATGCCAATGGGCTGCCCAGCATGATCTCAGTGATGCTCTGGAGCTGGCTTTTTGGACGCTGGGGCTAGATCACCACATCGTCGCGATTGGCAACCTGGTTAATGAGTTTCATCATCCTGAGTCAGAAGACATTCTTGCCCGGTGGCGGCAAACCCCTGTTATTGCCCTGTTAGATGATTTGGCGAAAGCCATTCGTCAAGATCCCTTGATCAACCGTCAGTATCCTGCATTTCTTCATGCAGGAGACGCTACAAAAACGAAACAAACATATAAAGGCAGCCTTAAAGAGCAAACGTTTCTTATAACGTTAATTACTTACCCGCTGCCTGGGGCGGAGCAATCATCTGAATACGTGTTAAGGCGTGCGCTACGCTTGTGGTTGGTCGCTCAGGCGGCGAATCGGGTAGTTACAGAGCACTGCTTGGCGGATCGCAATATCAGTACCGCAGCGCGCTTTTTGATTGCAGACCGCTATCAAGCACAGTGGCAACTCGTTGATGATGTCTTGCGCCGTGCCCGACGTTACCTGACACCTGATAATTGGGCATTTGAACGTTTTACTGACGCGTTGTCTTTGGCTGCTGAGCAGTACAAGCAAAGCCATACATTTGGTAAAAGTGGTACCGCATTCATCAATGCCATCATCGAGATTGCCAGTGGTGATACAAAACCTTTCACCACTCAGCGCGATTTCCCTCCACAGCCTTTTGTACATGCTGAGTTATCCGCGCCCATTTCTGAGCCGGCACCGTTAATAAGCTTTAATGAGTCCTCTGAGCAACTCATCGAAGTCTACCCAAGCCCAGAGGGTTCGGCAGACGAAGAAGCTGATGAAGCGATTTATTTACTGCCGGTTGATGCAACCGATACGCAGGCTCAGCAAGAACTTACCGGGCGTAGCTTCTATCATCAGCAAGCGGAAACGTCTCATTACCTACCGTGGAGCTATTCCAAACTTTTGCCACCTGAGCGTTTACTGATTGAGCAGTGGATTGCCCAGCAGCTCAAGCATACTGATCAACGAGAGCGATTGGGTGGAGCGTTCGTGTGGCTCGCGATACGTTTTTCGCGGTCTCTTAGCCAAGTGCTTGCAATGGGCATTGGAGATGCGCCCCGAGGGGAGTGGTCTTTATCATCAAACCTCAAGCAGATGGTTCGCTTGTCACCGCGTCGACGTAATGCCTGGCAGCCCAATATCGGCGCGCAGCCTTACGTAGCCGCCGTTCATGAAACGCAGTGTATTGGGCTAAATGCCGACGTAACTGTGGCACTTACAAGCGGAAGTCATCAGCGAATATCTACTCCAGTATCGTTATCAGAGTTATGGCAATGCGTATCGCCAGGTCACAAAATTGAGGTGTGGTTTAATGAACGCATGAGCACTGTATGCCCTCGTGTGACTAGCGGAAGGCTAGCTGAGGCATGGGGTCAAACTGTTTTTGATGCGTCAGGCAATCACCATTTCGCGAGGATGTTAACGGCCCACCCCAGTAGCGCCTTACCTGGTGCTTGTAGCTATGCCAGCTGGGATATTAATGCGATTGAACAAGGGCTCGCTTTACCGTATCAGTTCCAGGGCGCAGAAACGTTACAGTCGACGAACCAAGGCAGTTTGCTGGTTCTTCTTGAAGCAGAGCTCAATAGAGCGATTAGCAAAGCGACTGAGCAGCTTAACGAAACGTTAAACGGCAATGATCTGGTGCGTCTACATAATCACTGGACAAGTTACTGTGTCATGGCCCTTTATGCGGCAACGGGTAGCCGCTACCTGAAAGATCCTTTTGAAAGTCCACGGTTTTTTAATCACGCCCTTCCGGCTGTGTTTATTAATGATAAAGCGGAAGGCAGCGGTGTGCGTAATGGTCGTATGGTGCCGTTGGCCGATAAGGCGCTTGAGTTTGTCGAGGCTTACCTAGCGTACCTCCAGCGTCTCGCTGATCATTTGTTGAACACCCACCCTGCAGTCGCCTCGCGAATTAACTCGCTCCTAAAAGTGCCTGCGAAGGCCGAACAGCCACTGTTCTTCTTACTCGATGAGTCGCTTAATTGGCACTCTATGTCGGCGACAGATCTACCCGGTGCACCTTTATTCGATTGGCCACTACCTCCCAATCTGTTCCGTCACCGACTAGCACAGCAATTGCCCCTATTAGGCGTCGATAACGAAGTAGTGGATGGCTGGCTGGGGCACGCTGAGAAAGGGGTCGCCACTTATAGCGATACCTCTGCCCGGTGCTGGATGGACGATTGGACAGCTTATCGCAAAGAGGTCAACGAACTCTTTGAGCGACTGTCGTTTGATTTGCTAGTACCACCGGCCACCTTGCCCGTTTCCACCGTGAGCAGCTTGCGGGATTCAATGCCATTTTCCCGGATGTTTGGTCAGCGGTTACGCGAAAAAAATCGTCGCTTAGCAACTCGAAGCATTATCAGAGCAGCGCTTAATGATATTGAGTTGTTTCTAAAAGGGCGTGATATTGCCACGCTGCCCGCTCATGAGATCAATCAACTGGGGCGGCACATGTTGCTTCAGCAGGGGAAAACGCCTTACCCCTCTGCAGCCTTACGGTTTAGTGTGCTGACCCGTCTTCTAGAGCGGCATGAGTCACCGCATCGCCATGCGTTTCAGCGCCGCTACATTCCGATGTTGCCAGAAAAAACGCTGATTCATGAGCACGCACCCGCTTACGCGACGTTAATGGCGCAATTGATGCAGTGGGCAATGGATATACGTCCCTACGCGACGCGAACCCACTGTTCTAAACGCCAAGCGTTAGCGCTCGGTGCGCTACTTTTATGCATTGAAAAACGCATCAGTTACACACGTTTGTTGAATGATGTGTGTCAGGGGGACAACTTTCGGCTGTTATATCATCGTAAAACCTATTATTTGGAGTATAGCGAGCTCCTGGATAGCACCGACTGGCAAGCTCCCGTACAGCGCCATGCGGTGTCCTACCATGTGGCATCGCTCTTAAGCTATGGACAACAGCTAACATCGACAAAAACGCTCGACGATCTTTGGACGGTCCCAAAACAAGCGCCTCCGTTGCCTGAGGCGTTTATCCAGTGCTGTGAGGGTCAAGAGTGTATATCGATTCAGCAGGTACTTGAGCAGGCGGCCGCTATTGTCGATCAAGCCAATCTTCTGGAATTGCCGGGCGTCGTAGCGGGTGCCCTAGCAGGGCGGATAGTGGCCACCAGTCTTCCTATGCAAGCGCATATGCGTATAGTGCACGGCAAATCGCTGATATTCCCACCGCCAACTGTCAACACTGAGGATTCGGAGTTCTCGGCAGCATTGCCAGCGTTATTACGAGCTAATGGCGATAAACATGAGCTGCAGCAACAGGCGGTACTTCTCTTTAAAGAGGTGAAACAACTTTTAGATGCCTATGCCAAGCCGCAGGCAAAAATAACGGCAAAATCACTGGAGCAACTGGTCACACAGCGAAATGGTAAGGTTAGTAGCGCCATCATGCTGTTGGTCATCTGGATCGCAGCGGTTATCCGAAGGGGCAAGGGAAGAGCGGGAAAGCGCTTTAAGCCGTTCGAAAGCAGTAGTATCCAGCGCTACTGGGGCGCGTTGCGTAAGCTTTTTGAGGAGCTTGCGTACGGTGTCGATTTGATGAAGCTCGGTAGTGAAGAAGTTACGGCCTTTTATGCGGGGCTAATTGATTATCAAGAATTCCAGCTAAGCGATATGAGCTATTTTAGCCATCGTCTGCGCTCTTTTCACCGCGTAGCTGCCTCTTATGGAGTTGAAGAGCCGGATTGGGGTGAGCTACCCGTTGCAGAGCAAGGGCGACACGTGCGTGCTGAAGTACTCTCAGAACGAGAATACCTCGAGACATTAAAGCGGATAGAAGTATCGCAACGAGATCCGGATATTGGGTGTTTACTTCAATTTGTATTGCTATGCGCGTATCGCTTTGGCTTGCGGCTGGATGAAGCGAGGGGATTACTCAGGCGAGATTGGTGTAAGTCCCATGGCTACAGTTGGGTACTGGTTCGGAATAACCGTTATCGAACGCTCAAAAGCGAGGCTGCTCGCCGAGCTGTACCGCTTTTGTTTTCTCTCGACGCAATAGAGCAACGCACTATCAATGCCGTGTTTAACCGTCATGATGCACTGTTGGGCGGGGAAGCAGCCACGCCACTCCTCGGTGAGATGCGTAAGGGTAGCGTCGAAATAGCGCTCAGTGCTTCAGCCATCAGTGCTGCTGAGATAGATGCATTGCGTCACGTGAGTGGCAGCCCATCACTATCACTCCATCACGCGCGCCATGCTTTCTACAATATAGTGGCGGCCTCTCTGCTGCAGCTAAACACGCCTGTGGCCACAAAAATAACCCAGCATGTAGACAGCGCTCATCTGCGTCAGATGGTGATGGGGCAACAACATCACTGTTCGCGTCGCGTGATGATGGGATTGGCGCGCTTAATGGGGCACCGGCAGCCTGCAACAGGGTTACTAAACTATAATCACTTGATTCTAGAATGGGCGGATGCGCTGACGCCTGTTAAAGGAATCAATGGCAGTATTCTCAAAGAAACCATAAAACCACAGGATTTTAAACGTTACACGCCAGCTTCTGCGATACCGCAAGCGCTTCCTTTATTTCACGAACCCACACCGCATTTATTGATGAAAGCGTTGCGATTAGGCGCGCTAAGGCAGAACGTGCGGCGAGCGAGTGAGGCGTTAGGATTGTCTCCGGGTCATGCTGCTATTCTTGAAGATGTTGTTAAGTTGGCTGAAAACAATATGCGTTTCAAAATGCGGGGAAAAGACCAATGGGTGACGTCGCAAGACTATCCCTTGGGATTACTGCGCAGTATTAGCGACGCTGCTTGGGATCGGCTGCTTGAACACACTAAAGAAATAGATAGTGAAACTTTAACGACTAATGAGGCACTAGAACTCAATGAGCTAGCTGGCCAAGTTGGCCGGCACCGACATCTATTGATGAGTGATGCGAGGCACGTGGCAGTTATCGCTCTTACTATCAAAGCATTTAAAGTGTCCCCATCCAACTATGTCATCGCTGGAAAAAACTGCAGCGATGACGTAAAGCGCATGCTGCACTCGTATGGGTTGAAAGAGATAAGTGATACGAGTGTTCAGCTAGATATATTTGAAGTTGTAAAGGGTGGTAGAGAGATGAGGTATCAGCAATATGCCGGGCTGCTACTAGGTAAAAATGAACACAATATTGTTAGAAGCCGGTATGAGTTGGCAGTCGCTTACATAGTGACTGCCACTTATTTGTATATGAATAAAAAGTAGTTTAACGCTAGCTAGATTGCAGCTGAAAGTTTTTGTAAGGATTGTCGTCGCTCGCAATGGAAAGGGTAGACAATACATATGACTTTTGTTTAGTGGGGCCTTTAGGGTTTTCCAAACGTTCACCGGTGTAGTATAAGATGTGGTTATTAACTTTTGCAGAAGCTAATGTCATGATATGGTCAGCATGACTGGAGGAGAGCGTAAAAGGTGTGCTTGAAACTTTATTAGTTGAGTCGATATTATAAAGAGAGATTGTATTGCTGTGTTCATCATATCCTGCTGGTATAGCATAACCCTTCACTGGCGTCGGTTTAGGTGTTGCAAACGTTGGTGCACAATACTGACCGCTAACTAGGATTTCCACTTTCGGCTGTTTTTTGTTATCTATTTCAGGTGATACGGTAAACGGATGCTTAATAGGTCGTGCATTTTTTTTATTAATGAATTTTTCAGAGTGTTCTTTAATAAATTCTTCATCTTCAGGTAATTTATGATTGATATGGTTGATACTTAAAATGTCTTTTTGTGTGATGACGGAATGCGTTATTTCGTAAGCTATTCGGGCGAGTTTACGTGTTAATTTTTCTTGGTGAGGCTGGTTTCTTAAAAATAGCATGCCGATATATTTGTTCCGATTTTCTCCTTCTGTTGCTATGAAAAATGTATTTTCGATACTGATGCTGTTATCTGGTATTGATGCTTCGATGTAGTTTGATAAAATCCCTTGTAAATGATAAGTGAAATCTCTTATATCAGTTTTTTCGAGGTTTTCAGGTGTGCATACAAGACCATTGGCATACTGAATTTTTATAGCATCTTCTAATGAAACGACTTTAATGATGAGATTCTTTGGGTACTGAAAATGCGTCTTATCTTCTTTTTTAGGCATGCTGTTCCTCAATACTGTGGGACCGAAAGATTTAGGTTTTTCTAATAATAATTAATTTTTTTGTGGTAGGATGCACTACCGCTTTTTGCTTTTTTAGTACCATATGTGCTTAAAAATAAGTTATCAGCTACTACATATGCTCAAAAGGCTAAATAGACGCAGGTTTTAGCGCTATTTTTTAATGGTTCTTCGTCACTTCACGTGGATTTGGCCTGATCGAATAGGCGGCCCACCG